>JBBKWD010000025.1:0-33134 GCA_037968775.1 Bdellovibrio sp. | reverse complement strand
GTCGCCAGATCGTCTTCTAAACTGGCCTCTGTGAATTCAACGCCCTCTTCGAGTCCCGCCCCTAGATCTAAAGTCAGTTGGGGACTTTCTTGGATGTCCGTTTCTGAAGACCCGAGGTCTGTCTCTGAAGACCCTAGGTCTATCATTAACTCATCCGTGATCTCTGTCTTTTTAGAGTCCGCAATCAGCTTTGAAGCCGTTTCTTCGGCACCCATTGAGTCATATTCTTCCACGCGGGAAAGAATACCTGCCTCGATTTGTTTTTTTGGATCTATCCAAATATCAGAATAAGTTTCGGACTGATAAAGACCGACAAAGCCCATTTTTCCAAGTTCCAACATTGAAAGAAAGGTGATCAAAGCTTGGCGCGCGCGATTTTCAGTTTCTGTCACCAGCTCCATCAAGGTGACTTTTTTACCGACAATCAAACGATCTTTTAGTTCCATAATCCGACCCGAAATGGATTGCGCCTTGGCTGTGACCTGATGAATTTTCTTTTTCACAGAACGCAACATACGACGGTAGCTGCCGATCAACGAAAATAAGGCATTTTCCTCAAGCACAATTTCGTCTTCTTTTTCTTGTAAAGTTTCACGAGAACCGCGCAGCCACACATCACGTCCCACCAAAGGGCGATCATAAAGAAGCTTCGCCGCCTCTTGATACTTTTGGTACTCAAGAAGCTTCTGAACAAGCTCTTTGCGAGGATCCTGCTGATCGGAGACTTCGCCATTTTCATCATACTGAGGCAACAGCATGCGAGATTTAATTTGAATCAAAGTAGAGGCCATGGCGACAAACTCACCAGCGACTTCCAAATCTAATTCTTTCATCAACTTTATGTATTCAAGATACTGCTTGGTGATTTCATGGACTTTGATATCCATGATGTCCATCTCTTCCTTGCGGATGAGATACAGGAGGAGTCCCAGAGGTCCTTCAAATTTAGGCAATTGTACTGTAATACTCATTGAACGTGCCCCCTATCACTTCTACAACGCACTTTATACGCGCCCGTTTTCTATATGCTAGCCCGCGTAAACTGACTGCGTCCTCTTTGTGAAATTATGTAACCGCGACGATTGAAACAAGCCGCCATCAATAATTCAACAACATTCTTATACCAAACTCACAATCCAAATCCGCCCAGAGACATCGCCAACAAATGATTGGCACTCCAGAAAACCGGTATTGCAAGCAGCCGCAAGGCCCCCGTTAAAACCAACCCCAACAAGACCATGCTTGTTACGTGTTCGTTCTGCTCTAACTTTAAGTTTACGTGAGCCGGTAAAAATCGCGCCAAAACCTTGCCGCCATCCAAAGGGTGCAAAGGAAGAATATTAAAAATGGCGAGAAATAAATTAGTAACGATAAAAGTTTTCAGGATCTCGACAACAGCCTTTGCGTATTCCATCGAATAGAAATACTTCGCAACGAAACCGATCAAAATCGCGCCAATTACCGCCAAAAGAATATTTGAAAGAGGACCGGCTAAGGCAATCCAAAACATATCCACGCGAGGATTTTTAAGATTGCGCACATTCACAGGAACCGGCTTGGCCCAGCCAAAGAAAATCGGTGTCGCCAAAACAATCGACATAATGGGTAAAATAAAAGTTCCCACCAAATCCATATGAACCAAGGGGTTCATAGAAAGGCGACCCATCATCTCTGCGGTGTTATCGCCACGTCGACGCGCCACCCAACCGTGCGCGTACTCGTGAAAGCAGAGCGCAAAGAGAAAGGGAATAAAATAGACGCCGATTTTGGCGCCGATATCTAACAAATCCATATTCATACCTCTCGAGCTTAAAATCATACCTGGACTCTTGTCTAGTGAACAGCGCAAGGTGCCCATTTAAAGTGCAAACAGTGTAACACAGCTCGTTAAGAGAAAACCTCTCGTCCGAGGGAGGTCTTGTCATAAAGACCTGAAACGTATATTTTCTCTGCACTTAAAACACCTGGATCCAAAATAAGGGAGAGACCATGTCTGACGCTTTGAACGCTCGTCCTGCACTCACAGTGCTTTCTGAAGACGAATCAGCATTCCGTGACGCTGTTCGTGCATTTGCTGAATCTGAAATTAAACCTCAAGTGACTGAAATGGACGAAAAGGCCGCCATGAACCCCGAGCTGATCAAAAAGCTTTTTGAAATGGGCTTAATGGGTATCGAAACGCCGGAAAAATATGGCGGTGCGGGCTCGACCTTTACCATGGCTTGTTTGGCAGTTGAAGAACTGGGCCGTGTTGACGGTTCTGTCTCTGTCTTGGTAGACGTGCAAAATACTCTGACCACAAATGCTTTCCTCAAGTGGGGAACAGAGGCGCAAAAAGAAAAATACCTGAGCAAAATGGCGACTGAATGGGTCGGCGCTTACGCGCTGTCGGAGTCTTCCTCTGGCTCTGACGCTTTCGCCTTGAAACTTCGCGCTGAAGACAAAGGCGACAAGTGGGTTTTAAACGGCACAAAGCTTTGGATCACCAATGGTAACGAAGCAAATGTCTTTATTTGTTTTGCTAATATGGCTCCAGAAAAAGGCTACAAAGGCATCACGGCATTTGTCGTAGAAAAATCTTTCAAAGGCTTCAAAGTTGGTAAAAAAGAAGACAAGCTCGGCATCCGTGCGTCTTCGACTTGTGAACTGCTCTTTGAAAACTGCGAAGTACCTAAAGAAAACGTCCTGGGCGAAGTTGGCAAAGGTTATAAAATTGCCATCGAAACTTTGAACGAAGGCCGTATCGGTATCGGAGCTCAAATGGTGGGAATTGCTCAAGGCGCTTACGAAGCTGCGCTTGGCTATGTCAAAGGTCGCGAACAATTTGGGAAGCCTTTGGCGCACTTCCAAGGTGTTCAATTCCAGTTAGCAGAAATGCGCACTGAACTCGAAGCCGCGCGTTTGATGGTTTACAATGCAGCACGATTGAAAGACTCTGGTCAGGACTTCATCGAGGCCGCTGCGATGGCAAAACTGTATTCTTCTCGCGCCGCTGAAAAAATCGCCTCTACTGCGATTGACCTTTTCGGTGGAAACGGCTTTACAAAGGAATACCCTGTTGAAAAATTCTGGCGTGACGCCAAAATCGGCCAGATCTATGAAGGCACGTCCAATATGCAACTTCAGACCATTGCAAAAATGGAACTGGAAAAGTAGAGTTAAAAGGAGAATCGAGTTAGCTGCCTTTTTAATTAGACAATTAGCCCTTTGTTCACGAAGACCATTGGGCTGATACTTTTTTTCGGATTTCCCCTATAGTTAACGAGCACGGATGGCTGATGAACTTATTTGCAACATTCCTAATAGCCATTACTTTGTTAAGCCCTTTGAACTCTTCATCGGCCGCTTCAAATACTAAAAAAACCTTTCGTCTTCATTTAAGCCAAGAGCCCACACAGCTAGACCCGAATCTGCAGAACAACTCGAACTCGACTTATCTCCTTTCAAATCTCTATCGAAACTTTTTTCGCTATGAAAACAACAAAGGACTCGTTCCTGATTTAGGCGAGACTTGTACTCGAAAAACCTCGACCCATCTTGTCTGCACTCTTAAAAAGAATCTTAAGTGGTCAGATAGCACATCCCTCACATCTGAAGATTTTTTGCGGACTTACCGGAAAATCTTAAACCCACAGAATAAAGTTCCTCGGGCCGACCTGTTATTTAGAATTAAAAACGCCAAGGCTATCTACCAAGGTCGGCAAAAACCCGAAAGTCTTGGGATCACAGCCACTTCTCCCCAAACTCTGGAGTTCTTCTTTAGCGAAGCCGATCCGGAATTTGAATACAATCTTTCAACTCTTCCGCTCGTACCGACAAAACCTGACCTCGTTGCTTTTAACGGGCCTTACAAATTAAAAGAGTGGCAAAGAGGGCGAAAAATATTTGCTGAGAGCAATAAATTTTATGTAACGCAGAATCTCCAACGACCCGTGCTGGAGTTTCTGTTTATCGAAGAAGACTCCGTTGCCTTGCAACTTTACGAAAAGAACTCCTTAGATTTTTTACGCCGCTTGCCGACTCTGTATATTCCCAGCTTTAAAGGCAGAAATGATTTTCATTGGATTCCCATCGTTCGCTTTGACTACTTTGGCTTTGGCCCCGAACTAAAGGACCACGAGGACATTCGCAAAGCCCTCATCTATTCCTTGAACTATTCAGAGTGGCAAAAACTGTTTTCTTCTGAAGGTCGACCGGGTTGCGCAGGACTTCCGGACAGTTGGTTCCCTAATAAAGCGCCTTGCTTTGATTTCGATCTTAAAAAAGTCCCAGCGATCACCTCGACTTTAAACAATTCTATTAGCTATTCATTAAGCTTTTCTTCTCTGGGGGGCGACGACCACAAGCGAGCTTCTGAGTGGATGCAAGCCCAGTGGCAGAAAAACACCCAGGTCAAAATTCAGATCCTTGCGAAAGAAAATAAAGTTTACCTGAAAGATCTCAAAACCAAGCCAGCTGCGATTTTCCGCAAAGGCGTTACTCCGGATCGACCGACCTGCTTATCAGCGCTAGAAACTTTTTCTCAAGCTAATCCGGAAAATTATTTACAACTGCGGTCGTCTGAGTATGAAAAAATACTGCTCAATTTATCATCATCTCAAAAAGACAATGAACGTAAAAAGCTATGTTTAAAAGGCGTTGAATTTCTCATGAATCGGCATCTTTTAATTCCGACGGGCGCGATTCACTTCTCTGTTTTGGCGAAAAAGACTTTTACTGGCTGGAATCTCAATGAAATCAATCAGCTGGACTTGTCTGACCTGCGTTCCGCCCCCTAAAATAAAGGCCTATGACAAATGGTACGCAGTCCGTAGATATCCAAAAAGACGAGATTATTTTTAGCGAAGGCGATTCTGGCGATTGCGCTTATATTATCGAAACCGGCCGCGTTTTGGTTTTCCTCACACGAGATAAAGAAGAAATTCCTTTAAATATTTTAGGCCAAGGCGAGATCTTTGGTGAAATGTCCTTAATTGACAGCCAAACTCGCTCAGCCTCCGTGCGTGCCCTTGAAGAGGTTCGCCTGGCGATCGTGACAAAACAGCAGGTCTTAGAGCGCGTCTCCACTGCTGATAAAGTTGTTCAGCTACTTATGCGGGTTCTCTTAAAGCGTTTGCGCCGACGAAATGATCCCACCTTACCCGCGGCATCTATGACGGATGTTGAAATTGAAAACACCGGCGTCGGTGAAGACACGACCCAAATTGCGCTGGAGCAAATCAAACTTGAGAATCAAGTATTTCAAGCTTTTCAAAATAAAGAATTCGAACTTTTTTATCAGCCTATCGTTAATTTGAAGACTAAAAAAATCAGTGGCTGCGAAGCTCTTTTGCGCTGGAACAGTCCTACTCGCGGTCTTGTTTCGCCGAACGTGTTTATTGATATCATTGAAAACTCTTCGATGGTCATTCCGATTGGCCACTGGATTATCAACCAAGCCCTCAAAGACCTTAAAAATATTCAAGCGCACCTTCACGATACGAAAAAACACAAAGAAGCCGACGACTTCATGATGAGCATCAATATTTCGGGTCGGCAGTTCACCCACTTTGACTTTATAAATAACTTAGAAGACCTTCGCGAAAAACATGACTTGCAAACTAAGAACATCAAACTCGAAATGACCGAACGAATTATGATGGATGGGGCGATTGCTCTAGAAACTCTGAATCAATGTCGCAATCAAGGTTATGCAATTTCCATTGATGACTTCGGCACGGGATTTTCGAGTTTGCAGTATTTGACACAAATGCCGATTAGCTTCTTGAAAATTGATAGATCCTTTGTAATGAAGGTTCTGAGCGATCCAAAGTCAAAAGCTGTCGTCAGTTCTATCATCCATTTGGCACATGCCATGGATATGGAAGTCATAGCTGAAGGAATTGAAACCAACGAAGAATCTTTGGTTCTTGAAACCCTGGGATCTCGATACGGCCAGGGTTATCTTTTCTCAAAGCCCGTTGCCCTGCCACTATTTCTTAAGCTAATCTAGGATATGCCCGAAAATCATCAACTCGAATTTGCGATACTTGCCTTCCTAGGAGCCTCGGTTTTCTTTGTCCCGCTCTTTAAACGCCTCGGTCTTGATAGCATTGTCGGCTATATCGCAGCTGGAATCACCATCGGTCCCTTTGGTTTTCGTCTAATTACTGATGTCGGGCGCAGCATGCAATTGGCAGAGCTTGGCGTGATTCTTTTATTGTTTGTCATTGGGCTCGAACTACAACCGTCGAAGCTTTGGCAAATGAAATACAAACTTTTAGGCTTGGGTGGCTTACAGATTCTCTTTACGACCTTGGGGCTATCAGTGCCACTTTTTTATTTATTGCCAAACCCCTCTGCGGCATTTATGGCAGCATTCACTTTATCGATCTCCAGTACGGCTTTTGCCTTACAAAGCCTTTCTGAAAGACGGCAACTGAACACAGAACATGGACGTTCCGCCTTTGCAATTTTACTTATGCAAGACTTGGCCGCCATTCCAGCACTGACTTTAATTCCCATATTCTGGAGCGCTCATGCTGCATCTACGACCGGTCTGCAGCCGTTAAAAATTATTGCGGCCTTCGTTGTGATTATCTTGGCGAGCCGCTTTGCTGTGCGACCCTTTTTCCGCTTCATTGTAAAATCAAACAATCGTGATCTTTTTACGGTGACGACACTGGCTCTGGTCTTAGGCACTGCATTACTCATGACTCAGGTGGGACTTTCAATGGCCTTGGGTACTTTTGTCGCCGGCGTGCTCTTAGCCGATTCCGAATACCGTCACGCCATCGAGGCCGACATTGCGCCCTTCAAGGGACTCTTTATGGGGTTATTTTTTGTTAGTGTCGGAATGTCGATGGATATTAAGATGCTGATCAACCAGCCTTTACTTTTACTGACCGTCACGCTGGGTTATATGGCCATCAAATTCTGCGCCCTCTTTTTAGTAGGCAAGGTCTTTAGATTCAAGAACGAAGTGTCTCGGCAAATGGCTTTAAATCTCTCTCAAGGCAGCGAGTTTGCCTTCGTACTCATGGCGTCACTCTATGAATTCAAAGCCATTTCCGAGTACCATCGCAGTTTTTTTATTTTAGTAGTGATCCTCTCTATGTGTTTAAGTCCTCTATTGCTGGTCTTACACGATCGCTTGAATGCAAAAATTCACAAAAATGCCTTTGAAAAAGAGTTTGATAAGTTTGACTCCGAAGAAGTTCCTGTACTGATTGCCGGCTTCGGGCGTTTCGGTCAGATTTTTGGCCGCCTTTTAAGAATTAAAAATATTCCCTTCGTTGCTATCGACCACAATTCTGAGCAAATCGATGTTATACGTCGATTTGGCAATCAAATTTATTATGGCGATGCCTCTCGCGGCGATCTTCTCGAGGCGGCAGGGGCTCGGAAAGCCAAGTTTTTAGTGATCGCGGTCGACAACGTGGAAACATCCTTAAAGATCGCAGAACTCGCCAAGGAAAACTTTCCGCATTTGAAAATTTATGCTCGGGCGCGCAACCGAGGCCACGCTTTTCAGTTGATGGATTTAGGTGTGTCCCACATCAAACGAGAAACTATAGATTCTGCCATCAACTTTACAGAAGAGCTTTTAGTAGATTACGGACTCCCGCCGCAAGAAGTGGAATCTTTGGTGTCCAAGTTCAGAAGCTATGACCTAGAAACTCTGGCCGAGCAATTCAAAGTTCACCGCAACGAGAACGAGATGATAGCCGTTTCCAAGCAAGCCGCGCAGCAGTTCTCAGAGACTTTACGAGCCGATGCAGAAGCTTCCATCTCAAAATGAAACACTTACGTTAGATTTTATCTTAATCCTAAAGTCTGTATTTACTTCTCCGATAAGTCTTTTGTCTTAAGACATTGAACCAGCTTAAGATCTACAACCGGAGGTCATACAATGGCTGACAAAAAGTTTGAAAAGCAAATTCCGAATAACGTTGTTTCCCTGGACTCTGTCCGCTGCTGCGGCGAAGGCTGCAAAAAGAAATCAGATAAGGCCGGCTTTTGCGCTGAGCACTTTGACTGGTTTAAAGCGGGCTTGATCACCCGAGAGGGCGTCAAAGCCTCTGACTTTGATAAAAAGCATTATGCTTTTGTCAGCCGCAAAGCTGGTTGATTTTCGTTCCTATTTCGAATTCCGTTAATCCGTTAAGAGCCAGTGACCCACACTGGCTCTTTTTTTTATTTCTGGAGCGCTGATTTCTGGGGATCTGCTAAATTCAGCTGTGCCGGTTTTGCGATCCTATGGCCATCCGTGAGCAGGCTCTGCCCCAGCCATCGAGGCAGGGGCACCAGGGTATTTAGCAGTCAGCAAAAGATACCTTGTCCTCCTGAGCACGATGCTCAGGAGGCAGCCCTCTCAGGACGGACACAATATCAATCTAGCAATCACTGCATTAAAAACACAATCACCGCAAATAGATTAAAAACCCAAATTTTAAACACAAGAAAAACTGCCGAAAGACCTAAAATTGGCCGGCAAAGGCAGTCATGAGGATCAAACCACAAATAAAAAACTTAAAACCAATAGAAAAGGCTTCGCGTAAGGACATAGCTTCTCTTCGGCCCAACTTTTTGCTAGCATAAGACCAGTTCTTAACCGCAAAAGAGGTCTACTTTGAAAAAAGCCGCCGTCATAACCGGAGCCAGCAGTGGCATCGGTGCTGCCACCGCTCAAGAATTTTCCAAAAATGGGTATTTCGTTTATTTGATGGGCCGAGATAAAACTCGCTTAGAAGAAGTCGCGTTACGATGCCCCGCCGGCGCCTCGCTTATGTCTTGCGATATGACAGATACTAAAGCTCTGCAAAAACGACTGGATGAAATGCTTTCCAATAAAGCTCATCGCATTGAGATTCTCGTGAACAATGCCGGTATATTTGCACAACATTCCACGGAAGACGGATCCGATGACGTTTGGATGAAGCAGATTGAAATGAATCTGATGGTTCCTGTTCGTATGGTTCGAGCCTTCTTTCCTTATTTTAAAAGACTCGGCGGAGGCAGCATCATCAATGTGTCCTCTACGCTCGGTATGCGTCCGAGTGCTTCGACTTCAGCATACTCAGCAACCAAGGCTGCACTCAATAATTGGACTCAATCTTTGGCGCTTGAGGGCGGTCCCTTTGGAATTCGCGCCAATGCGGTTTGTCCCGGCTTAGTTGACACCCCTATTCATGGGTTTCATTCTTTGCCTGCGGCAGAAAAAGCGGCCGCTATTGATAAAATGAAAAATCTGCAGCCACTGGGTCGCATCGGGACGCCGGATGATATTGCCAAGACTGTTTATTTTTATGGATCTGAACTTTCCAGCTGGACTACGGGTGCAATTGCCGCCGTGGATGGTGGAATCAATTTAACATGATTCTATATATTAAGAGCACCTTCAGCAGCGCCCACTTTTATTCTCGCCCCGAGTGGAGCGAACAAAAAAACCGCGAGGTCTTTGGGCGGTGCTTTACCCCCTTTGGCCATGGACATAATTATACCTTGGAAGTGGGTTTTCAATCGTCGCCAGAAAGTTTTTTAAACGACCAGAAAACTTATCAGATGGTGCTTAATTTGCTGACTGAAAAATTGGATCATGAGCACTTGAACTTTGTAATTCCAGAGTTTAAAACTCAGATCCCCACAACAGAAAATATTGCAGTTTACTTTATGGAAAAGCTACAACAGCGCTTGTCGCCCGAAAAAATAGCTTCCGTAAAACTCTTTGAAATGGATACCCTGTGGACGGAGATTCGCCCGTGAATAATGATAGTAACGAGAACGATGACAAAATCAGACTTTCAAAACTAATGGCACAAAAGGGAATTTGCTCCCGCCGTGAAGCTGATGCTTATATTTCCCAAGGCCTTGTCATGGTCGACGGTGTTGTTGTCGATCAGTTGGGAACCAAGGTTTCCCCAAATGCCAAAGTCACCTTGGAGTCCGCAGCACTTAAACAACAAAAAAGCCTTGCAACAATTATTCTGAATAAACCGGTGGGCTGGGTATCCTCCCAGCCTGAGCCTCAGTATGAACCTGCGATTCGTTTAATCACTCTCGAGAATCAACACGACCCAGGAAAGCTGCGCTTAAAGCCCGAGCATTTGATCGGCATTGCCGTGGCAGGACGTTTGGATATCGACTCTCAGGGCTTGTTAATCTTTACTCAAGATGGGCGCATTGCTAAAAAAATTATCGGTGAAAACTCCGAGGTCGACAAAGAGTACCTGGTTCGCGTCGAAGGTCGTTTGCCAAGTGAGAAACTAGAACTGCTTCGCTATGGAATGTATTTAGATGGAAAAAAACTGAAGCCCGCTGTTGTTGAGTGGGTGAATGACGACCAACTTCGCTTTATTCTCAATGAAGGTCGAAAACGGCAAATCCGCAGAATGTGTGAAGCTGTGGGCTTAACTGTAACAGGCCTTAAAAGAGTTCGCGTAGGAAAGCTCCCCCTCGGCAACTTGCCTGAAGGAAAATGGCGATTTTTAGGTGATTCAGAAGATATTTAGCTGATCTCAGCTCCCCTCACATCAATGAGGCTTCGCATTAACTGCAGCTTTCCGAGCCTTTGCCTCCAGCATGGGCTTTAAGAAATCCATTCGCAATTCTTCATAATAACGAATTTCAGATTCTGTGAACCCTGCTTTGGTACGCAATTCGCGATGAATGGGTTCAACACGTTTTGGTAAACGAACGCGCAACGAATCCATGCGACTGATAAAATCATCGTTGGAATCAATGCCTTTAGATTTGCAAATCTCGCGATACCATCGCGAACCAAAATCGACGTGACCAATCTCTTCAAAATTAATTTGCTTCACAATTTTTTGAATGAGTTTTCCATCCGTGCCCTCAAGACGTCGGATCAAGGTGTCGCCGGCATCCAAACCACTGCCTTCCAGATACCGATGCACAATGAGAATACGATCCAAGATATTGTCTTCACGATCCACAGCGCGCCAAAGGGCCGAGTGCACGGGCCAGTCTCCCCACTTAAATCCCAAACTTTCAATACCCTCTAGGCACATACGCAAATGTTGAGACTCGGAAATTCCCACGGCCACAAGCTCTTCACGAAAACCATGTGGTGCCTCTGGAAACTCTGCCAAAGTTCTTACGCACAATTCCATGGCTTGAAGTTCGATATTTGCTAGATCATGAAGCATCCGAGCCTGACCCTCTGCGCTAGAAAAACCTTTTTTAGGGGGGTGCAATTTCGGATGCAAGAGCTCTACATCGCGCGCCGGATCCTCCTGAGCCCCGAAGTAAGGCTCTTTCAGATTCATGGCCTCATTGCAGGCTTTTTGGATTTGATCTATTTTCTCCCACACATTGGGGACTTCAAAGGTGAACATAGGGGCCTTATAGCATTCTGCGCCACTTCAAGGCTAGACAAGAAAACATCCAATGTGCTTTTATATTTCCATGGGAAAATCATGGAAAACCGCAGGAAAAGTAGAAAAAGCTGCCGCTAAGGGGCTCATATTCACAAAACTCGCCAGAGAGATCTCGGTCTCTGCCAAAGCTGGTGGTCCCGACCCCGCAGCGAACTCGCGCCTGCGCTTGGCCATTGATGCCGCTAAAAAAGTTTCTTGCCCAAACGATACGATTGAACGCGCCATTAAAAAGGGTGCCGGTTTGTTAGACGATGGCAAAATCATCGAAGAGATTACCTATGAGGGCTACGGGCCTCATGGCGTTGGAGTGATCGTCGAATGTCAAACCGACAACAAGCACAGAACAGCTCCGGAAATGCGCCACGCCTTTAAATCCCATGAGGGAAACATGGGCGAGATGGGTTCTGTAGCCTGGATGTTTGATCGCGTAGGATTGATTGAAGGCGCCAAAGAGGGAACTTTCGATCCCGACGAAGAAGCTATCGAAGCCGGAGCCAACGAAGTCTATGGTAATGATGATGGTTCTTACGAATTTTTTTCGAACCCTGATGAATTGGATGCGGTTCGGGAAGCCTTGGTAAAGCGCGGCTGGAAAATCACGAAGTCTGAATTCTCTTACTCGGCAAAAACACCTACAGAGTTGTCAGAAGAGCAGCAGAAAGATGTTCAGGAATTCTTGGAGTTCTTGGATAATATGGATGATTCACATCGCGTTTACGCGACTCTTTAGTTTCATATAAAATTTAAATAAAAAAAAGGGGAAGGCTTGCACCTTCCCCTTTTTTTATTCTTTAAATTAACTTAGATCTATTTTCCAGCACGCTGCAAAGCCTGACTGATATAAGAAATATTCGTCACATCTTCCCCGCGGCAGGCGTCTTCTTTACAAACATTGGAAACATAACAAGAACGACCCGACTCTTTTACGAAATCATTTTCGCCGCGAACTAGAATCCCAACAACTTCGTGAGTCGCTGCATTGAAAACCGCTGAGCCCGAATTTCCACCGTAAGTATCAAGATTTGTAACAAAAAACTTGCCCTGCTGTTTGCGTACGGAAGCCCCTGAAGTCACTTTCGTAGGAATTCCCGCCGGGTGACCGATAACAAAAACTTCATCACCGGGTTGAGCCGCTGTGCGAGCCAAAGTCAATGGCTTGTGCCCACGAACGACACGGTCCAATTTCACAAGCGCATAGTCTTGAGCACCTGTGTACTCACGAGCAATAATTTCTTTACAGGTATAAACATCGTCAGTGGGAATTTGCGTTGACGCCGTAGAGGCGTTCTCCATCTTGAAGCCAAAAACAAAACTCCAGCGAGAACAATCAGAAGTGCTGATACAGTGACCAGCTGTTGCAATCAAATCCTCGCCCACTAAAGATCCCGAGCAATTCGCAGCCGCTGGCTGATCGAAATAAGGCTCTGAAGGACATAAACGCGCTTCTTTACCAAAGGTATTGGCCTTAATAGAAATCATCCCGCTCGCCGTGCGAGTTAAAGAAGAATTTGAAATCAAAGCAACAGTGGAGTCTGCAAGCTCACGAACGGCCGCTTGCTCGACCTCGTAAACGTCCTGACGACCATCTTCACCGTAAATAACTTTTGGAGTGATATTAACAAATCCAACAGAGAGTGTGGCCGCGAAGGCAAGACTGATGCTTGCTACGAAAGACTTTCTTGTCATGTTTCCCCTCAACTGGCATTCGTCATGAATGCCCCCTTGCGTAAATTGTCCGCAAAAGGCTGTTGAAAAACAAACTATTTTTTAGATTTTAAAAGATAATCGAAGGCCGTCGCGTAGTTCTTAATTTGCTTGAGCATCGAGTGAAGTCCGTTTGCTCGACTCGGAGAAAGATTCCCCTCAAAGCCTAAAGCCTTTAAAAATTCCGGAGGCGTCGCGAGAATTTCAGACGGCGCCCCGCCTGAGTAAATTTTAAGCAACAATCCCACTAGACCTCGCACAATCAAGGCATCACTATCACCCGTCAGCTCCACTTGCCCCTGGCTATTCAAACTGGCAGAGAGCCACACTTGAGACTGACAACCCTTCACGATATTGTCTTCCGTTTTAAGAGCCTCATCCATAGCAGGCATAGTCTTGCCAATTTCGATAATTCGACGATAGCGATCTTCCCAACTCGGAAGGGCTGAGAACTCTGTGATGATCTGGGTCTGTCGATCTTGAACTGCGGACATAACTAACTCTCTTTCACCATACGTGGCAAGATTGTGAATATTTGATCTTCCAACTCTTGCCCCTGTTCGCCCAAAATTTCGTGGAAAGCCGTTTTATCCATATTTGCCACGATCTCATAGCTTTTTTTGAAGAATCCCTCTTGGTCTTCATAGTACCCGTTCCAGAGATCGCGGGCCTTTTTCTCTGGCAAGACCCAGGATTTTTTCTCAGCCACCGTGCCGTCTTGGCGATTGTGATAATCAAGCAAAGTCATCACCTGGCGAGGCGAGAAATCCAACATGGTCAGAGCTTCTTCTAATAGGGCTGTTTCGACATACCAAAGATAGGTACTAAGGTTGTCCCAGAACTTAAGCCCCACTTTGCCGTAAGAGCTCTTGCAAAAAAATGTGGCGCACACGACCCCGCGATGCTTCCAGATATTGCAATTCTGATTTTCGCGATTGAAATAAGGGCAGAGCCAGTCTTCACGCTGACCAAAATCATTTTCTTTGCGGTTGTTGAACTCGACCTGGTAACGAACTGGAGCTACCATCCCGATCGGGAGTGAGTATTCACGACGAGTGATCTTGTCTTTCAAAATTTCCTGCGCGCGCACAGCCTCAGAGTCGAGCAAGATCGAACCCACCATATAATTCGGGACCAATGGATGAAAGGTGCAACATTTCAGATCGGCGCGATAGTGGACCTTAGCGCGATTCTGAGGGCGCGACATCGAGCAGTTGTCGCAATTGGCCTTGGTTTCCTCTGGCGCGAAGTCCAAGATGTCGCGCGGAAGCAGGTTTTCGTAAATCTGAGGAAGTTGGTGACGCAAAAGCATGGGTATTTATAGCACGAGAGAGGCTAGAAAACCAGGACCGCTAAAATTAATACCTAGATCTAAAGTCTCCAAGCTTCAAAAGACTCACCAAAGATGGTTCGCCCCAAGAAAACGCCTTAAAACTGCACTTCACCCTCCCGTGGCAAAAAAACCTCGAAATGACGACGGTCTCCTATCCCAGTAGGGACACTAACCTGCGACTCGAAGTTAAGAAAAATCCTCTGCAAAATGCTAAAACTTTGCCTAGCCAATCCAAACAAGACTCTCTATAGTTGAGCAAAATCATGAGTTTTACCTCAATCGAATATTATTTTTTCTTACTCTTTTTTTTCATAGTCTATTGGAAGATAGCCCGTAGGTTTCGCAACCATCTACTACTGATCGCATCCATTTTTTTCTATGCCTCTTTTAGCTTAAAGGGACTCGCGATTATTTCCGTAATGATTGTAGGCACTTTTGTATCCGCAAATCGTATTGAAAATAGCATCAAAGGCTTAGGTAGGAACTTCTTTTTCTGCCTGGGTCTCTTTTTGAACCTCGGCATTCTATTTTACTTTAAGTATATGAACTTCTTTCTTTCACAGGCCGCAGCCTTGATCTCTAAGGACTATAAAGAACTTTCTATCGTTATTCCCGTTGGCATCTCCTTTTGTACCTTTCAGAGTATGAGTTATCTCATTGATGTCTATCGGGGGAAGCCAGTTGAAAAAAGTATCCTTCTTTACGCTCAATACATCGCCTTTTTCCCCTTGGTTCTAGCGGGGCCTATTGAGCGCGCTCACCAATTAATTCGTCAGTTTCGCGAAGACCTAAAACCGCGAATTCATGACGGCCTTCACTTAATCTGCCTTGGTCTATTAAAGAAACTGGTCGCTGCCGACAATCTTCGCATCATCACATCCGCTTTCCTAAACTCAACGACCCCAATACAAGAAGCGACACCGTTCACTCTAATTTTAATGGGCTATGCTTTTGCGCTGCAATATTACTTTGATTTTTCAGCCTATTCTGACATTGCCAGGGGAACGGGCTTTCTTTTTGGAATTAAATTGAATGTTAACTTCCGTTTTCCCTTTATTGCTCTTTCGCCGCGAACTTTTTGGAATGCCTGGCACATCACCCTTGGCCGTTGGTTCAGGGACTATGTTCATATACCGCTCCTCAAAACACGCCTCCTGCAGAACCAATCATGGCTTGTCACCATTATCACTTTTACCCTTATTGGCCTCTGGCACGGTGCCAGCTGGAATTTTGTCATCTTTGGACTCACGCAGGGGCTTTGGTATTTAATTTTTGTAAAAGCATCCGTTTTATTCCGTCCTCGCCTACCCTCTTATGCTCGGTTTTTATCTAGCGTCTTAGTGATGAATTTTATATTTTTCTCATCAGGATTAATCTTTGCACTGACCTCGCTGCATGATTTACTTGCAACTGTCCGGCAACTTACTTCCCAGGCGTATACTTGGACTGCGTTGGATACTGATCTTCTAAAGAGCATGGCGTTTTACGTCGTCCCAATCTCTTTGGTGGAAATCTTCTTGCAAGAGAAAAGAATGCCTTCAGTTTCTAATTTAGGAATATGGCAGCAAACCGCCTTTTATTGCTTTAGTCTTTATGCAATTCTTATTTTCGGGGACTTTTCAGTAAAAGAGTTCCTTTATTTTAATTTTTGAGCTGGATGATGAATAAAAAAAGCCTTCTGCTTATTTTCTCAGTTTTATTTATGGTCGGCTCGATTCGATATGTCTTTTTAGAAAATGCCTCTGCCTACAGGTACTATATTAAGAATCTGAGCATCAATGAAATTGGTTTTCGCTTGCGTATGGGTCTCTATATAGATCGTTTTTTAAAAAGCAATGCTATGATTATACAACCCATCACTCCAATGGGCTCAAGCCAAGTTGGCAATTTATTTAAAAATTCCCATCAACTCCATCCCTTGGATTTTCCGGGTGCCTCAGGATTTGAGTACCCCTATTTAGCAAGGTCATTGCTCCGTAGATTTCAGACAAAACATGTTCTTTTGTTTTTATCTGATATAGACCTCTATTTTGTAAATCACCCCGGAACAATTTGCGATCTCCCGCCACGACCACTTCTAGAAACTTACACTCTGCTGGAAAAAGTCATCGCTATTGGAGGTATCAAACGTTTCGACAACCATTACTGGCATGCCTGGGCTTGCAACTATTTACCCGAGTATCGCTTTGCCAGTGTATTTAGAACCCTGCTCTTGCGCAAACTCGGTGTTAAATCCAGCGCTAGTTTTTCTGCATTTTATTATCTCCATGACGAGGAGTATTCCTCCTATGTAGAGCATGAAAAACGCCACCCAAGCGGCGGCAGCATCCCCTTGAAAACACGTTTGAAATTTAACTTAAAGGGTATTGAAAGTTTTATTCGCAAGATGAATGATGCGGGAATAAAGGTTCATATAGTTCAAGGTGCCTACAACACCTCTTTAATCGATTTCTCGAATGAAGAGAGCTATATACCTTCAAATGAAATCCTTACAGACTTAGCTGCTCGATACGAGGAAATTACCTATAAGGATCTCAACTTGTCTGTACCTAGTAGTGATTTTGTCGATGAGTACCACTTCACCCCTCGTGGGGCGAGAAGAGTCGAAAAAATTATCGTGGACTACCTAAAATCCCAATCTTGGCAATAGGTAGACTTACGATTCTTTTTTCCACCTGAAGAATTCGCTAATAAAACGAGGATTATCTGCAGACAGTCCAATTGACGTCACGATATGAAAGAATCCCCAAAATTTGAAGATCTCGACATAATAGAGCCAGGTTTTTTCTGACTGATAAAAATCAGGCTTCATCCATAATAAAAAACCGGCAAATGCAGTGATTGTTAGAACCGAATAGATCCCTAGATCTTTAAAATTCTTCATTTTAGAGAGCGGCCAAAAGCTCCAGTAAAAAATATGATACAGAATGATATGAATCAAATTTATGGATGATCCGAGCTCCAAATAGTTATAGAAAAGGAACGAAGCGCCGATAACTTGAAACTGAACGATTTCCCATTTCAGTTTTCGTTCCTGTAGTCGTAAAACAAAATAAAGAACAGAAACAAAAAGCAACGAACTTCCCAGCAAAGCTGTCTGTAAGATATTTTGAGAGATGGCCTTCTGAAAAAGAGGATCGTAACTTACGATATTTAAAAACAAGAGTGACTGAAAAATAAAACCTGACAAATAGAAAATATTTTTCAACAACTTCCCCGTAGGGCGAAGTTCATTTTTATAAGCATAGGTTTCTGAAAGAACATGATGAAATCCAAAGAACCACAGTATCCACTGTTGATATCGGTAACCGCAGTACATTGCAGTTACGATAAGAAGCGCCAACCCGAATAACCTTGAGAAATTTTCTTTTCTTAGTTGAATTCCTTTTACTGAATATACAAAGGACAACAAGTAGTGCGCCAAAGCCCATGCCGTTACATAGATCCACTGATCCTGGGTGAATAGCAAAAGCCCAAACACCAGGCCAAGACTCATAAGTTTTACAAAGACCTGATTTGAAAATATCTGTAAAGGCATAGTCCATTCTAAGTTACTAGGAGCCCTTATTCAACCGTCGTTCATTCTTACTTGCCCGACCCGACGGAGGTCAGATATGATATTGAGAATGATTCGGAAGTTCGCGCAATTCACAACACTTTGCTTTCTGGTACTACTGGTATTAATAGAGGCTTTTTTTCTTTGGCATTGGGTTTATCCATCCATTGAAATCAGTCCCTTTTTTTTAAGAGACTACCAGAGAACCCTGGCCCTTTTAGGGGGACAGTTTGTCTTTGTGGGCCCTGACTTTTCCTCTGGCGGCTATAACCTCGGGCCCTTTCTTTACTTCTTAATGGCCATTCCTTTGCTCATAAATAAGAGCCTCAAGGCTGTCGTCATTTTCTTTTTTTTCCTCAAAATTCTGAGCCAACTGATTTTCAGTCGCTATTTTTCAAAATTTCTTCAGATTCCTATTTCATTTATCTATCTCTTCTTCGCCACTAGCAGTTTTTTACTAGAGCGAACTCTCTGGATGACCAATGCTACTTTGATTGGTCCATTGACACAGATTTCCTTGGTATTTCTATTCCTTTACTGGAACAAGTCCCGGCCAAAAATAGCTGAAACGGCTTCGCTTGGATTCTTTTTAGGATGCGTCCTGCAAGTTTACTTTTCGCTCATTTTATTGATTCCAGCGGCACTCCTCATTCTAAAGCGTAAACCTCTTCCTTACTTAAAACATGTCTTGAGTTTTCTTTTAGGTCTGACTTTGACATTACTTCCTTTTTCAATCGCCTATTTGAACACCACATCCTTATCGATTTTAGATGATGGTCCGATTTTTATATTAAAAGACCTCGGGGCAAGTAGCTTTATTTTTGACTGGATTCGTCTTTATTCAAAACCATGGCGATTGGCTTCAGCGGAGATGAACATTTTTAAGTGGGACACTCTATTTGTTTTTACCTATATTTTCGTCAAAGCAATTTTGATTTTAGCAAGAGTCAAAAAATCGGAGCGGAACTTATTAGACCAGCTCGCTCTGTTTTTGGCCGGACTAACTCTTCTTATGTCGGCATGGGTATTATCTGGCAGCCATCTACAATATTTCACAGTGCTTTATGTTCCAATTCTTTTGTTGTTAACTATAGATCTCTACAAAGCCTTGCTCCGGACTTTTAAAAAACAGTACTTCGTCTATATTTCCGCCTGCCTAATTTGTTCGATTTCAATTTGGCAGTTCACTTGGTTTCAAAATATCCTAGGTCTTTCTGGTCGATGCGAAAGCTGCCTCCATCAGTTACATTTGGTCTGTTCGTACTTTAATGACCGCGATATTTCCTATGAGCAGTTCTCGAGTTCCACCTATGAATTTTTCAGTGGCAGTAACAGCGGAAGTCTTCAAAACTCGCACTTCTGCTTTAAAAAGCAAACGGGCTATAGCAAAGAATCGACGTCGCGATACCTTTTTGTAACCGAATCATTTTTATTAAATTCTGAGGAGTTTAATACCCTCCTAGAGCGTCTTCCGGACGAAATGCACAGACTTTATTCGGCGAGCCTCAAGCCTGTTATCTCTACAGATGGGTTTACAATGTTTGCAACCCCGTCGCTCGAAAACCTGCACTCCGAAATGCGATATTCCAACTTAACATTTCCTTATACAATAGACCCCGGACTTGGAGAGTTTGGGCAGCTCAAACAACTGTTAAAACCTAATGAAACTCTCTACAAGGTCTCGTTCTGTTCATTTTCAGTTTACTGCGATCTCTATCTGTTTTCCGAAGTAAAAGGGAACAGCATAAATTTACGATTTGTTTCAAGGCTTTTTCAGGCGAAAACGGAACTCGGCCCTATCAGCGCAAGAATTACGCAAGCAAAGCTTCACTATGTTTGTGATGGCGAAAACGGGAGCTTTCCCTTTGCCTCCACATTTGGGGCCACTTTTGAAGAACAAAACCAAACCCTGCTTGGTCCTCTCAAGACTATCCTTGAAAAGAAATGTACAACTTTCGCACCAACGGCCATCAGTAGTTACATCCTTGAGTTAATTCTGCCTGGCGACGAAGAACGGCTGAAAGATATTTCCCTTCCATTTGCAAAAGTCGATCTTCTCTAGAATTCTACTCGCTATCAGCCTTCAGCTCCACTTGCCCCTGACTATTTCAAGTTGGCAGAGAGCTGGTGACGCAAAAGCATAGGGCGTCAGCTGGAAAGACATTCCGCGCCCCTATTCAAATAAAACGCATACTCTGCCCATGGCGCACTTGGCTACTATTCATAACTTAGTACTTTACATTACACAGTACCTGGCATAGTTATGTAGTGGAAGGAAGGAGCCCCCACATGAATGCGCAATTCAAAAAAGGCGTCCTTGAACTTTGTGTCCTGAGAATGATTGGGCGCAAAGACCACTATGGATATGAATTGGTCGAAGAAATTTCTAAAATTCTAGAGATCTCTGAAGGAACGCTTTACCCGATCCTGCGTCGCTTGACGGAGGATAAGTATTTCGAAACCTATCTGCAGGAGTCCAGCGAAGGACCGCCCCGCAAATACTATCGGATCACCAAACGCGGCAAAGAGTTTCAAAAAGAACAGTTCCAGCAATGGATGGAATTCAATCAGCAAATTGAAGCCTTAATTGGCAGGGATATCACATGACACAGGCAGAGTTTTTAAAATCATTAAGACAGGAATTAGAACGTAGCCAAGTTCAAAATATTTCCGACATCTTGGCCGACTATGAAGAACATTTCCAACACGGTTTGAGCAAAAAAAAATCCGAAGAGGAAATCGCTCTGGGGCTAGGTTTTCCCAGCACCATTGCCAAGGCCTATAAAACCGAAAGTCTTATCAACGAAATCAATCACCCTGATAATGGCTTTCAACTGGGCTTGGCCCTCAACATTGTGACCCGCCTGCTCGTAATCGCTCCCTTTAATTTTATTGTGTTGTTCATTCCTGGAATTATTATTTTTTCTTTGATGACGGCCGGATGGAGTGTCGCTGTTGCCTTTCTTTTCTCGGGAATTGGCATTCTTTCCTTTGTTCCAAGTGTCGCTGGACTTTCTGAAAGCATTTGGTCGATTGTTGCAGCCGTGACGACTAGCTTGGGTCTTTTGGGCATGGCATGTGTGACGGGTATGCTGATGTTCTTAGTTTCAAAATATATTTTATTAGCGCTTATCAATTACCTTCAGTGGAATCTTAAATTTATTACGCAAAAGTAGGAGTTCTTGCATGAAATCACTCAATATTTTCTCTAAAGTTTTAATTCTTTCGATTGTTTGGACCGTGGTGTTTTTAAGTCTGGCAGGTTTTGCCGCAGACAAGGCTATGGCTCAGGACCCAGGGATTTTACAAAGGGTCCAGGATAAATACAATTGGCAGCTGCGTATTTCCGGTATGTCCAAAGGGCCCAAAAATTTAAAAGAGACAAAGGACTCTTGGACCTTTCCAGCCGATGTAAAAAAAGTGAACCTGTCATCAATAAGCGATGAGATCGCCATCAAACAAGGCACGAGCACTACTTTCCAACTTGTCGCCACTGGCGAGCTTGACTCTAACCTCGCCCCCCGCCTTTTGGAGGCTGAGATCCGTGACGACGAGCTGTTCATCAAAACTCCAGAAAACGAGGACGCGACAAAGAACGTTAAAGTTTATCTTGAGGTTCCTGCTGAATTTCAAAATGACCTCAAGATCGGAACTATTTCAAGCAAGGTCACCTTGGAAAATCTAAATTTTAAAACCCTCGATTTAAAATCCATCTCGGGCGAATTCATCTTGCAACAGCTCACTGCGAACACTCTGAAGATCAAAACCGTTTCCGGCAATGTCACAGTTACCGGATCAAACGTGAGCAACATAGACGGAGGCAGCGTGAGTGGTGATTTCGATTTTGAAAATCGAACATCACTAGCGGCTAGCATCACCACTGTCTCTGGCGACATCAAGATGAAGCTTTCTAAAAACGATGACACCCAGTATTCGCTCAGCTCAGCTTCAGGCTCTATCAAGAATCCGCACGCAAGTTCCAAGAACTTCACCCATGAAGTGAAGCTTCAGTCCGCAAGCGGAGATATCGAACTCCATTAATTGATTTTTTTTAAATAAAGATCCCCCCTCATCCTGGGTGAATCTTTAAAGTGCCCCCTTGTCGTTGCAGCTTGGGGGCATTTACTTTCTGAACAGCCCCACTGATATACAGGGAGCTTTCAACACCCAAGCAATTGCGGCGGCCGCACTCTGGGATCCTCATGCCTGCCACCACTCCTTGATTTCATCTGGTGCGGAACTATTTTTTCACGGTATCGAGGACTTCGCTGCCTGGCTGGACTCAAACTAAAGCCCACTCGCCTTAAATAAAATCTGAAATCTTTGCGGCGTGGCTTTTAGGTAGAAGGTATCTTCTTCGTTGCGGAATGCAAACTGTCCTTGCTCAGAAAAAAACTGCGCAAAAATCGTCTGCGCCTCTTCCCCTTGAATATCAAGGGCGGCAAACCCCGGTCCAATTTTTCCGTAGGCTGAGTTCTGAATATAGACCGAACATTGATAGTTGTTCTCGGCCCGCTTGGCGCAAATAAAATTGAAAACACCTTTTGGAGTCAGAAGCTTTTTGCCGCGCCCTGCGATCGAATCCTCTGCCGGTCTGTCGAGGGCATCAAACAGGGTCTGTGGGGATCCATCCACCGTCCCATCATAATTAATCGAAGCTATGTTGATCATCATTTGCACGCCGGCAAATTGCCCTTTGGTTACGGCCTGTGCCGAAAGGGCGAGACTTGAGATCAAGAAAAAGAAACTGATTTTCATGCTGTCTTTTAGACTGAAATTCATAGCTAAATCCTTTGCTTTCAGAGGTCAAAACTTGAGCCTATTGACTGTTTAAAAGTTTATCAACCCCTATCCAAAACCTGTCACCTGTCTCATATCCGTACAGGCCCAAACGCCGCCCCATCTTGAGACTATTTTCATCATTAAAAACAGATACTTACATATCACGCCCGAACGCCAAACCTTCAAAACTTGGCCCGCCCCTTGCTCTATAAGCCTGTGAAAGACGCATTTAATAAAAAAGGGGAAACATATGAAATCAATTATTCTTTTATCGGTACTAGCTTTTTCTTGCAGCTCATTTGCTTGGACATCCACGACTCCTATGAGCAAAGACTATATTTTTAAATACCAACTTGGTGGCAAAGCCCTTGAGATCAAAAAGCCAGCGGCTTCTTATGAAGATGCATTTAAACAAGCAGCCAGCCAGTGTTTTAACTTTTATAAGGGTGCCGGAAAAGTCTCTGAGGACCGTGGACTTGATATTATCGATGTTTGCGCCAACCCCCGCTCATAAAAGGTCCTAAATTAGGCCCCTCGACGAACTGCGCAGGATGTTATAGTTTCCCGTTCCCTGAATCCTCGCTTATATTAGACTCTTTGGCGAAAAGACTTTGATCGGAGCACTTCTATGGGAATTCTAAAATCAGTTGGCGATTTTTTGTTTGGTAAAGATCCAGATATCTTTGATGAAAAAGGTCAAGTTTCCCACAAGCTGCCAAAGAAAAAATGGGATGCTTGGTACAACCGCACTAAGGTAGACCCTGAATACAACTGGCGCAATCACACCGGCATCACCGGTGCCTCTAAGAAAAAACCAAACTAAATTAGAATTAACTTTAAGAATGTCCTTCTTGAACGGGTTTCGTCAGAAGGCTTTCTTGAATTTGCAATAAAATCGCGTCACGATCACCTGACACGGGCGCCTCGATGAAAAACACATCATCCACCTGACGTCCCCACGTATGAGCTTGAGCCGCATGAATACTAAGTCCGGCCTGACTTAAGGTCTTTGCCGCTGTCGCAAGGAACCCCGCCTGATCCGGCCCTTTAAAACTAATAACCCACTCAGAGCCCTCTGTACTGACCCATTGTATTTGATCAAATCGAGGATGTGGCAAAGCCTTGTTGGGAATCTTCGCGTTCAGCATCGCCACCAACTGTTGCGAACTCTTATTGCTGCCAATACGGAACCAATCGTAAACACCGATCTTAGGCAAAGTTTGAATGGAGGCATGGCGAATACCGAAGCCCAAGGAATACAAATGAGTCACATACTGTACCAGTAAGCCCTTGCGATCGATCTTGTCGTGAAAGCGAATCCAGGTGTCGCCCTTTTTTCCCTTTAAGACCTTGGGTGGCAAACTGATCGGAGATTCTTCCGCCGCTTTTAAATCCTGAGTCAGGTCTTCCAAAGAAACACTTTGCATCAGAGAAACACCCAGCTCCTCAAAAACTTCAATTTCGATGTCGAGTTTATTTTTCTTGATCAAGCGAGCAAAGTTGAAAAAGCCCTCGGCCTTTTTAGACTCTAAACTTAAAACTAAATCTTTTAAAAGATTCGCCTTCCAATCGTTCCAAGCCTCTGGATTCGTGGCGCGAATATCCACCGCTGTAAAGAAGGCCAGACGATACATTTGCGCCCCTTCAACACCCTTATCGCGAAGATCTTTCCACACCTTAGGATCCTTGGGGTTCTTACGGAAGGCCGCTTGAGACAGTTCAAGGTGATACTTCACCATCCACTTTACATCCTGGATAAATTTTTTGGGAAACCCGAAAGATTTTAAATCTCGATCAGCAATCTTAATTCCAACTTCGGAGTGGTCGCCGTCTAATCCCTTTGCCAAGTCATGATACAAACAAGCCCAAGAAATCACTTTCCAATCATAAGGCGTGAGTTTTTTGTGCAAGATTTTAAGAGGCCCCAGAACTCCGGGCTTGTGATACAGTCGTTTGACCTCGCGACAGGCCTGCATGATATGAGAATCCGCAGTGAAACGATGATACTGATCGTGCTGAGAATACCCCACCAATCTGGAAAACTCGGGCACGAGCTTATCAATAAGGCGTGATTTAAATACCGATACTAAAAATCCATCTTCAGCCTTAATATCGAGAACTTTTCTTAAAATTTCCCCACGATCACTGGCTGTTTTCTTTAGGACCTTATCTGTGAAAAAGTCATCCAAATGCTCACGAACTTTTTTCTGCATCAGTACTTTAGAATTTTTATGTAACGCATTCGAAAGATCAGTTGGTTTGCTGAACTCCAAACGATCCGTTTTTTTAAGCTCCGCCAGTGAACTTTCGGCGACACCGACGATCCAATCGGAATAGAAGTTCACACGAGAAAGACCGCGCTGAAGATCGCACATAAATTCTTTGTGCGACTTAAAACCCAACCACTTGGCAATATCAAATTGCGACGTGCTGACCAAAATATCCCCCATGCCCTCGGCATGAAGTTTCTGACGAATCGTTAAAAGATACTGGCGATAGTAGTTCAGAACATCCAGAGCATGGGCGGGGTTTACAAATTTCTCAGCAAAGAGTTCATATATTTGCAAACCTTGCTCGAGGTCGCGCAGTCCTCCGGGACCAAATTTAATATTGGGCTCTAAATAATTGGTGATAGAATCAAATCTTTTGGCGCGATCACCGCGCTCCTTTTTGATCGCCTGCAAAAGACTTTTACGATATTGGCTTTGCTTAACCCAAACCAATCTTTGCTGTTCAAAAAGTTTTTTCGCACCTTCCGACGTTAAAGGTTTGGCCTTTAAGAGCGCTAAAATATCAAAAGCCTCTACCCCTTGAGTCCAGTCCTGCATATCTTGTGGCATACGATAGCGCAACTTCAGGCCCTGCTCTTGAACCTTGTCGATGAAAATCTTAACCTTCTTTTCATCACCGCAAAACAACAAATCAATATCCGATTTAGGGGCCAATTCTGTCCGTGCCCAAGACCCAAGCAAAATAGGATGCAACTCTTTCCAATGAGGAAAGCTTTCCATTTTCTCTTCAAGACGCGCGCCCAACCACTGCGACAAACTTTCCGCAGAGAACCCCGCACTCTTGCGCACATCCCCGTCGGGCGTCATCAAGGGGGGATTGAGAACTTCAAGCATCTGTTGTTGTTGGTCGGAATCCAGAAAAGACTTATGTGCCATGCCAAAATGCTACACGATCTGATTTCTGAATGCCACTAGCAGATCATTAAAAATCCAGCGATCTAAGCGCATGACAGCTGTCGTCAAGGACAGAGAAAATCCAATTCTAAAAGCAAATTTGATCTAAGCGGAGGGTGTTTTTTGCGACCTGCCCATAGTAATGACCATACCAGGTCTTGAGCTGATCCGTCTCGGAACGCAGATCGGCCTGACGGGGGTTATTGTAAAACTTTAACCACGCTCGACAGCGATGAAAAATGGCCCGCTGAACTAAGGGCCTTTGCAGGCGCTCTAAAACTGATGGATTCAAGGCCTCATTAAGGTGATTTGAAATAAATGGGACCAAGAGCGCCCGAGGCTCCACTTGATCATTCCAAATATACAACCCCGAAGACGGATCCATTTTTAAAAGTGCAGGATGCACTTTATCTCCCTTAGAAAGATCTTTAAAAATATTTTGATAAAACTGAAAACCTGCGAAGTTAGCTGCCAAATCGGCGTTCGAATAAACACCATCGACAATTTCACCAAAAAAACCACTCTCTGTTCCAATCCCCCAGCTGACAATAGCCTGCGCCGCCCTTGCTGGACTCACTCCGGCTGCTCTTGCTGACTGGTAGGCCTCCCAATACTGAAAGCCTTGGTTAAAAATGTGCCCCAGTTTATCCACTCCAAAATAAAAACCGTAAGCCTTCATCGTCGCAGAAAACACGAAAAAGGTGGGGCTGATAATTCTGTGAAAACCCGACAGTGTGTAAACGGATCGAGTCTTTCCTGGGTTATAGAGAACCGGGACTTTTTCGCTGGTTTCAAATAAGCCAAACGACTTTCCAAAAACGCCGTCTCGCTGCTCTTCCCAGGTGATGGCCCCAGAGATTTTAGACCTAAAAGAGTTGATGAATTCAGATTGGTCGGCAAAGCGACGCTCTTTCTGTTCGTTAAGTGTTGTCATTAAGGCGCGATAAATAAAGAGCGACAATCCTTCCCCGACATCTTGAATATCGGAGGTGGGAACAGAGTACTGATCTGTCTCATAGGCTTGCCCCGAGGGACTCAACCCCAGAATGACAACTCCTATGACGACGCCCACCAGTCTTTTAAGGGCTCCATTTCGACTGCTCATAGAAATCAGCAAATGCAATTGCAGTACCATGGGACTCTTGCAAACGAGAAATAAACACGCGGAAACAGACGCGCGAGAACAATTGAGTCTGTGACTCGAGTCTTGATAACACTCTTTTATACTGGCCAAAGAAACTATAAGAAAAGCCTGTCTAAAGTTTGATCAACCCTAGTGAATTCTTTATAGCCCCCGGCCATTGAAAATGAATCGTCTTTATACTGACTCTATACTGATTCTATGCGGGCCGCTAAACGTGCCCCTTGATCAATGGCTCGCTTCGCATCTAGCTCGGCTGCCACATCCGATCCTCCGACAAGGTGCACGGGTACTTGCGCCGCTTGCAGATCAGCTTGAAGTTCCCGCAGGGGATCTTGCCCCGCACAAATAATCACGTGATCGACCGGCAAAACTTCTGATTTTCCGTTCACGGAAATATGCAGACCTTGGTCATCTATTTTTTCATAAGATACAGAATTCATCATCTTTACTTTTTTATCTTTCAGCATTGCACGGTGAATCCAGCCGGTGGTTTTACCCAACTTTTCCCCAAGCTTGCTTTCAGACCTTTGCAAAAGATAAACTTGTCGTGCTGGCGGATGCATTTCACGAGGAACATCTTTCACCCCGCCTCGGTGTTTCACCGAAAAATCAATTCCCCAATGCTTGGCAAAAACTTTTGGATCCAAACTGAGGGAGTGATCTTTCTCGGTTAAGAATTCGGCTACGTCAAAACCAATTCCACCAGCTCCTATGATGGCGACCCTTGAGCCGGCAACGACAGACCCATTTAAAAGATCCACGTAAGAAACAGCCTTAGGATGATCAATGCCTTCAATTTGTGGACGGCGTGGTTTTATACCGCTGGCCAAAATGACGTGATCAAATTTCCCTTGAATCAATTCCGCAGAATTCACTCTGTGATTGAGTTTTAAATGAACGCCATGCTTTTCAATCATCTTGGCATAATAGCGCAAGGTCTCGTTGAACTCTTCTTTTCCGGGTATCTCTTTGGCTAAATTAAATTGCCCACCGATCATGGCTTGAGAGTCAAAGAGCGTCACCTCATGGCCTCGTTGCGCAGCCACAGTTGCAAATGACAAACCCGACGGGCCCGCGCCGACGACAGCAATTTTTTGTTTTTTGCTCGTCGGAAGGTAATTCAATTCTGTTTCGTTACAAGCGCGAGGATTCACTAAACAAGAGGCCGTGCGCTGCTGAAAGATATGATCCAAACACGCTTGGTTACATCCGATGCAGGTGTTAATTTCATCAGCCAAGCCGGCTGCGGCCTTATTTACAAATTCTGAGTCGGCCAAAAACGGACGCGCCATTGAAACCATATCCGAAGCACCGCGTGCCAAAATATCTTCAGCGACCTGGGGCATATTGATTCGATTGGTTGTGATCAGGGGAATTTTAACTTCGCCCTTTAAATGATGAGTCACCGATGTA
Organism: Bdellovibrio sp.; assembly: GCA_037968775.1. GTDB lineage: Bacteria > Bdellovibrionota > Bdellovibrionia > Bdellovibrionales > Bdellovibrionaceae > Bdellovibrio. Next base: position 4,639 of record JBBKWD010000025.1, on the reverse strand, counting down.
AAAGCACCGCGTGGAACCATCGTGGCTATCGTTGGAATTCGGGCCTCATGCCAGCCAATGCCCGTGTTGATGATCGTAGCACCCGCGGCTTCAATAGCCTTTGCCAGCTGAACCACTTCGGACCAATCGCTGCCACTATCCACCAAATCAATCATCGACAGGCGATAGATGATACTAACATGGGGGCCAACCTCCGCACGAATGCGTTTGACGATTTCAACTGGAAAGCGAATCCGATTCTCGTAACTCCCGCCCCATTTATCGGTGCGCTTGTTGGTTTTTGAAACGATAAATTCATTTATCAAATAACCTTCCGAGCCCATAACTTCGACGCCGTCATAGCCCGCCTTTTTCGCCAGACGTGCGCAATTCACGAAATCTTTTATCGTACTTTCAACACCTCGGCCTGTTAATCCCCAAGGCTTAAAGGGACTGATTGGGGCTTTTATTGAAGAGGGAGCTACTGCGAAAGGATGATAGGCGTAACGACCCGCATGCAGGATCTGCAGTGCAATTTTGCCGCCCTCTTTATGCACGGCCTCTGTGACAATTCGATGTTTTTTAACCTGCCAAAAATGACTGAGTTGTGCCGAAAACGGAGCCACACGCCCCGCGATATTCGGAGAAATTCCGCCCGTAACAATAAGACCAACACCGCCTCTGGCACGTTCAGAAAAATAGGCGGCCATCTTTTGGAATCCGTTTTTGGTTTCTTCAAGGCCTGTATGCATCGAACCCATCAGCACACGGTTTTTCAAAGTTGTAAACCCGAGGTCTAAGGGCGCAAGAAGATTCGGATACAGAGAGTGTTTAGACTGCGACATGATAGGGCCTCCGAGTCTCCATTTTGGGGGCTAAAGACTCGAACGGCAAGATTTTTTAGAGCCTCGAAAGTTTACGCCCTATGTGAATAGCTCTTTCCATTTTGCAATCTGATTCATCGCTTCCAGAGGACTTGCCTGCATGAGAGGATACTTTTGCACTTCTTCAAGCAAACTCTTCAATGCAGCTTCGCGCTTCAATTCTTCTGGATCTAACTCGACTTTTTCAACTGCAGACAACTCATCTGATTTCGAGCTTCGATCTGAAAAATGATCGGAGAACCCATCAGATAGCTGGTCCAGTAAGGATAACTGACTAGTGGCCTGCACTTTGCGTGACTCGAGTTCCCGCAGCAAGCCTTTTGCTCGCTTCGTCACCGTACCTGGCAGCCCAGCAAGTTCTGCAACTTGAACACCGTAAGACTTTAAAGCGGGACCTTTTACCAAAGTATGAAGGAACCGAATCTCGCCATTTTTTTCAGCAACAGTCATGTGGGCATTAAGGATTTGCCCAAAGTTTTGATCCAGACTTGTGAGCTCGTGATAATGAGTCGCAAAGAAGGTCAATGACTTCACGTCACTTAAAAGATGTTCTAAAATAGATTGCGCTAAACACATTCCATCAAAGGTGCTGGTTCCGCGCCCGACTTCGTCCAAGATCACCAACGAATCTTTGGTTGCATTTTTTAGCATCGCCGAAGTTTCTGTCATTTCTACCATGAAAGTCGAAAGCCCTTCGGACAACTGATCACTCGCCCCGATGCGGGTAAAGATCGCATCAAATATCGGCAGAGTTGCTTCATCACAGGGAACGAACGAACCCATTTGCGCCATCATGGCATTTAAGGCCACTTGTCGCATAAGAGTCGACTTACCAGCCATGTTCGGTCCAGTTAAAAGCAAGCAAGAGTTCTCGCGCATTTCAATATCATTGGCGATGAAGTTCTTTTTCACGGTTTGCTCAACCACGGGATGACGACTGGCTTTTAATTTCAAGGCACCCGCTGCAGAAAACTGTGGGCGCACATATTTTTCTTCAAGGCTTAACCAAGCAAGGCTTGAAAGCACGTCCAGCTCACTGCACTCTTGGGCCAAACGAATTAGTATCGGGCATTGGGTCAGGATGTCTTTACGAAGTCCTTCAAAGAATTCGTACTCTAAGTCCGCGCGTTTAGCGTTGGCACTTAAGACTTTTCTTTCAAGCTCGACCAGCTCATCGGTGCAATAGCGTTCGGCATTGGTCAGCGTTTGTTTGCGCTGATAGTGACTAGGTGCTTTGTCTTTATGGGTATTGGTGATTTCAATATAATAACCAAAGACATTGTTATAACGAATTTTAAGGCTCGAAATACCGGTCTTTTCTTTTTCTTCGGCTTCCATTTTAGAAACCAAATCTTGAGAATGGGTCGAGAGCTGAATCAACTCGTCTAATTCAGATGAAATCCCCGTGCGAATTAAATACCCCTGCTTGATGGCAAGAGGTGGTTCTTCGACTATGGTTCTTTCGATGCGATAGGCAAGCTCACGCATGGCTTCAAAGTCGGCCGTTCCGCCAGAAGCCTGGACCAGAATTTCAAGTGCGCTGATACCGGCATGAATACTTCCCGCTAGTGCGATCAAATCACGACCGTTGCACTGAGGTTGCGAAATCTTACCCAGACGTCGCTCAATATCTCCCATTTGGCCGAGAACTTGGCGGACACGTTTAAGTTCTAAAACATGACTGCGCCAGAAATCCACAGTCGACAATCGCGCCTCGATCGCTTTTTGATCACGCAAAGGAAAGCTCAACCATTGCCTTAACAAACGGCTGCCCGCTGAGGTTTGCGTGCGATTCATGGCGTGAAACAAGCTCCCTAAGCCTTCGCCCTTGTAGGTTGAAAAAACCTCCAGGTGACGCAAGGTTGTACTGGAAACATCAAGACGGTGCTCAAGATCTTTTTCGATAAAAGGCGAAAGTGTTGCCATGCTTTCAACACCGGAAAGTTCACGCACATAAGACAAAAGACGAGCCGCCGAGTCAGGGGCTTGGTTTTGAAGTAAGGGATGAGTGTTTTCAATGAGGTCTTCATGATAACTCACCAAAGTGCCCTGAAGGCTTTCGATCAAGCCTTGATCTTTTTGCGCCAGCACAATTTCAGCCACCGGCAGAATTTGCAAGAAGCGTAAAAGCTCAGAGCTTTTTTTAGATTTGAAAAAGAACGACTCCCCTGTTGTGGAGTCGAGGAAACTCATCGACTCCGTATCGAGTGACACCAGATAATGAGGCTTGGTGCCATCTAAAGTGTCGGAGTCATAAACCATCCCCGGCGTGAGGACACGAGTCACTCCGCGCTTAACAATACCTTTGGCAAGCTTGGGGTCTTCTAGCTGATCACAGATCGCGACTTTAAAGCCATGACTTAAAAGTTTATTGATGGGGCCTGCGATGGAGTGATGAGGCATTCCGCACATCGGCGTTTCATCTTGTGACTTTTTATTTCTTTGCGTAAGGGCAATGCCGATGACCGGGGCTGCTTTAACAGCATCATCAAAGAACATTTCAAAAAAGTCGCCCATACGGAAAAGCAGAACTTTATCCTGGTGAACGGACTTGATATCCCAATACTGTTTCATGAGCGGAGTAAGATTTGACATAGGGTGGAAAAGTAACGAAAGCGACGGGCTATTTCACTTAAAAACGCGATGCGGCCTGAGGATAAGATGATGCGCCGCGCGTCTTAGCGGGAGCTTAGCAAGAGCTGAGCGCTCAACTACAAGACACGCGCCCCTGTTCAAACTAAAGAACGATTCCGCCGTCCACACTGAGTGTCGTGCCATTGATATACGAAGCTTGTTCGCTGGCTAAAAACAAAACAGCATTTGCGATATCTTCCACTTCCCCTAAACGAGGAACTGGAATTTTAGCTGTCATACCATCCAGAGTTTCTTTCGGCATGGCCTTGGTCATCGCCGTGGCAATAAATCCGGGGGCGATGGCGTTTGCCGTAAATCCTTTTCGGCCCAACTCTTTGCCCCAAGTTTTAGTCATTCCAATCACGCCGGCTTTGGCTGCCGCGTAATTGAGCTGACCGAAGTTGCCATAAATACCAACCACAGATGAAATACTGATGATGCGTTTATGACTTGAAGAGGTGTTGAACTTTTCTAGTAAGCCTTTAGTGACATTAAACAAACCCGTTAAGTTTGTCGAAATCACGGCGTCCCATTCATCGCCACTCATTTTTGCAAAAGACTTATCGCGTGTGATGCCTGCATTGTTCACAAGAATATCAACGGCCCAAGGAAGGGCCGCAACAGCCTTTGCCACGGAATCACGATTACCGACATCGATTTGCGCAAAATGAACTTGAGAGGCATATTTGGCCAAAGAATCTTTGGCTGCCTGCAAGGCTTGTTCAGAGTAATCCCAAACCGAAACATTACCACCGGCTTCTAAAAAACTTGTGGTGATTTGAAAGCCGATTCCCGAGGCACCGCCGGTTACGATGGTGTTTTTATTTCTAAAGTTGAAGCTTAAGTTTGCCATGATGATGTCCTTTGAAAAATACTTTGCCGATGTGAAGTTTGAATTGTGACAGTGAAATCCTGCGGCAAGCAAGTACTTCTAGAGCTAGAACGAGCATCCTTGATGACATGCAAATGCACTGCGTGCGGAAGATAAATTTGTAAGTCACCCCACCTTTAACCATCGCCTCCGGTGCATGGCTATTTCCATAAATAAATCTTGAAACAAGCTGGCCACTGCCGTCAAGCTCTGCGGCAATTTTTAACTGCGACTCATAGACCCAAAATTTCGACCGCACGCCATCTATTAA
>JBBKWD010000024.1:0-4311 GCA_037968775.1 Bdellovibrio sp. | reverse complement strand
CCCTCAGACTCCCGCCCAGGAGAAGTCTCTCCTGGGGACCTCTCTGGCTACAGCGAATGCTTGGGTTTTGCGGTCTGGGTGCTGGCTGGCTGTCTGAGTGCCAGGTAGGCGTCGCGGTTCTTGCGGCGGACTGCGGGGTCGGCTCGGTTCGCTCGCCCCCTCCCAACTGCGGCGGGGCCCCAACGCTTGCTCTCGCATCGCTGTCCTTGTCGAGTGGCGATGCGAGGTAGTAGGCTCGGCGTCCATCGTGCCTACCCGGACGCCAGATGTGTCTTGGCTCGAAAACGGAGATTGACGAATGAGCTCAGATCAACTCTATTCGGTCCGAAACGGAGTTGCGCCGAACAGAGGGAAGCCGGGGCTTGCTTGGCTTCGAAGCCAGTTTGCGGGAGCCTACAATGAAATTGTCCACATGGGCCTGCTGGATGAGGTGTTTGGAGTAGACTGCGACGAAGACTACAGTCTGAAGTTTGTCGGGCGGTGGGGGGCGAACCCCAGTCATATGTTCGAAAATTTGCTAGGCAAGACGGGGCTACTGCCGGTCCGCACCCAGGTCGTTGGATATTCTGAAGCAGACGTATTCGATGTGGTGGAGGTGGTGTGTCAAGCCTCGTCACGTCCTCTCGACAGTCAATGGTGTCATCGGTGCGAGCAAGAACACTTGGTTCGAGAGCGTCGGGGCTGGGATCACCGCATAGTCCAGCCAAATGAAGTAATTGGCGATCCCGTTGCAGGCAAGGCCATGGCACGCGAAATTTTCAACAAATTTCTTAGGAAGTATGGCGACGGTTTTGTCTTGGATGATCTGGGTCACGTCCAGCGGCTGGCACCTGCCGGAATTGCCGAGCTGATTGATCGTGAAGTGGACACGAATAGCCCGCTTCAAATTGATGAACGCATACGGCAGGCGGTCGCACGGTACTATCACCACAATTCAGATATACAGCAGCGAAAGGCTGCGATTGTTGAGGCTGGGTCTGTTCTTGAGTTTCTGAAAAAGCGATTTGGAAGAGACGGGGTGCCTGTGGTGGAACCTGCTGCGACTGCCGTGAAGTCTATTTTTAATGTACTGAATGGGTACGGGTTTCGACACAATGACTTGAGCCAGAATACCGACTATGATCCGGAAGTGTACTATGATTGGATATTCAACAGCACGCTCGTAACTGTCCACGGCTTCCTGAGACTAGGGGCCCATGTGCTTGCTCCGGCTAAGGAAGCGACTGCCAGCGAAGGCGCTGAGACGGATTGAGAACAACACGCTCTACACCTTCGGCCTGCGGCCCCGGCGCTTGGGGGCCTCGGTGGACCGGGTGGCGGCGATGCGGGCCAGCAGGGCGCTGGCGGGCTCGTCGGCGGGGTTTTGGGGCACCAGCTCGCCGCGGAAGGCTTTGGCCAGGGTGGCTTGGTTCAGTCTTCCAACAGCTACCAAATTGTCCGATGCGACCTTTGAGAGTTGGTCGGCGAACGCGAAGTACGACTCCACCAGGCGGACTACTTCGACCTGCTCAGCGAGCGGCGCCACAGGGAACTCCAACTCACGAAATCGGTTCGCCCCCAAGTGTGCAATGTTGGTGGTGATTTTTCCGATCTGTTGGAATCGTCCGGTACGCATATAGCCACGGAAAACGCAAAGTGCATATTCGGGCGCAATTCCTCCGCTTGGTCGATACCGAAGTAGTGTATTGGTGAAGCAAACGCCGGGCATCTCGCCGCGATAGATTGCCGGCCTTCCCAGGAGTTCCTTGGACTGACCTTCGTTCAGCAATACATCACCAGATTCCAACTTGAAGTGTTCATACTCGTGCGGTTCGAAGTTCATTTCCATCACATCGCCAAAGTCGATGCGATTCTCAAATACGTTTGCGACTCGGAGATACGGTCGCATGTGTGGGCCGTTGTGATTGCTGGGGGCGCGCTGCCTGCCCAGGTCAGCCTCTCCCACTTCATCGACCCGGGCCCAACACCACCACCAGGCAGTTCGGGGAGGTTGGTGGCATCCACGGGCTCGGGTTCGACGTACTTCTTCTTGGGGTTCGCTGCGGCCCAGCGCTGGCGGCGCTCGGCGCGAATGCGGGCCAGCAGGGCGCTGGCGGGCTCGGTGTTGGGGTTTTGGGCGCGCCACTCGCGGGTGAGGTCGCCCCGAAAGGCGGCGGCCAACACCGACTGGCGAAACTTCTCCAACAACCCGCCCACCGCATCGAGCGCCGCCTTGGCCCCCTCGGCCCGCGCCTGCACCGCCTCGAGCTTGGCGACGATCCGCTTCTGCTCGTTGAGGGGGGGCAGGGCAACGGGATAACGTGCCAATGCCTGTCCAGTAAAATGCTTGATCGTCGTCCCAGTGAAATGATCGCCAAGCGCGCCACTGGCAGCGTCGAGCTTCAGATGAGCGATCAGCCACTCCGGTACCAATGCGCCGTAGGGGCGGACTCTGTGTAGTGCCTTCTGAAACTTGATGCTCGACTCAGACTCACGCCAGATCGCCGCCCGACCAGGCTCGCCGCCCTCGCAGATCAATACGTCGCCAGGCTTCAGACCAAAGCGTGCAAGCTCATCGTCCTTGAAAAACATTTCGGAAGTGTCGGACAGGTCAAAACACTCCCAGCGGACGTTCTGATTTCGAAGATAGGGAAGTCTTTGCCCGGCAGTGTTCTTGGCCTTGTCGAGCATCTTTCCAAGGTTCGCCTCCGCCAACTCACCCACGGTCGCCCAGGCCCAGCCAGCCGGCAGCTCGCGCTCGCTCATGCCTCCACCTCGGGCGAGGCCAGCAGCTCGAGCAGGGCCTGAATCTCCTCGGTGGCGGTCTGCAAATGCCCCAGAATCTCGGCCGCGATGGCCTCGGGCTCGGGCAGGTCTTCGGCGCGGCCTTGCGACTCGTCGCGGAGCCACGAGAGGTCGAGGTTGTCGCCCCGGGCCTTGATTTCGGCGCGGCTGAACTTGCGAAAGCGGCCGGTTTCGCCCTGGTCGACGCGGGGCGACTGGCCGTGCACGTCGGGGCCGTAGGCGGCCTCGAACTCGGCCAGGTGGGCGCGGGTAAAGGGTGTGCGCTTGCCAAAGGCGGGCAGGTTGGTGCGCAGGTCGTACACCCACACCGCCTGGGTGTTGCCGGTGTCTTTCACCTTGCCGCCAGTGGCCTTGCCCTTGGTGAAGAACAGCACATTGGTCTTCACACCCTGGGCGTAGAAAATGCCCGTAGGCAGCCGCAAAATGGTGTGCAGGTCGCACTTGTCCATCAGGTCGGTGCGCACCTTCTGGCCCACGCCGTCTTCAAACAACACATTGTCGGGCAACACCACCGCCGCCCGGCCGCCGGGCTTGAGGTTGCGGTAGATGTGTTGCAAAAAGGCCAACTGCTTGTTGTTGGTGGGAAAAGTGAGATCGTCGCGGTTGCCGCCGCCGGCGCCCTTTTTGCTGCCAAAGGGCGGGTTGGAGAGGATCACGTCGCTGGCGGGCAGGTCTTTGCCCACCGGCGAGAGCGTGTCGCCCAGCAGCACCTCCGACTCGATGCCGCGCAGCATGGCGTTCATCAGCGCCAGGCGTCGGGTGTCGGGCACCAGCTCCACGGCGTAGTAGGCGCGGGTGCGCTGAAACACCTGGGCGGCCTCGGGCAGGGCGAAGAGATCGTCGTGCTGGGCCTTGATGTATTGGTCGGCGCGGGTGATGAAGCCCAGGGTGCCGGCGGCGGGATCGGAAATGATCTCGCCGGGTTGGGGGCGCACCAGGTCGACCATGCTCTCGATGAGCACGCGGGGGGTGAAGTACTGGCCGGCGCCGCTCTTCACCTCGTTGGCGTTGCGCTCGAGCAGGCCCTCGTACATGTCGCCCAGGCCCTCTTCGCGGGCGCTGTACCAGTCGAGCTCGTCGATGGCCTTCACCAGGGTGGCCAGGTTGCGCGGCTGGCGCAGGCTGGTGTTGGCGTTGGCGTAGATGGCCTGCACCCGGCCCTGGGCCTCGGTGCCCAGGTGCAGCAGGAGCGACCGATAGAACTTGAGCTGGTCGCTGCCATCCTCCTTTTTGAGATCGGCCCAGCGCCAGCCCGCGGGCAGGTTGGCCTCGGTGTCGGTCTCTTCGGCCATCTTCAAGAACAGCAGCCAGGTGAGCTCGGAGACGTACTGGTGGTAGGTGATGCCGTCGTCGCGCAACACATGGCACAGGTTCCACAGGCGCTGGACGATGTCGCTGGTGCTGTTCAAGAGGTACGGTTCCTGTTTAGATTCAACGGGTTGCGGGTCAGTGGGCGGGCGCGGTCGTGGCGTGGGTTCGGCGCGGCGGCGGCCTGCGATGCCTCGACGGGTGCGCGCGCTTCGGGGG
>JBBKWD010000023.1:0-2525 GCA_037968775.1 Bdellovibrio sp. | reverse complement strand
CAACAAAAGCGGGCGCATCGATATCATCAACCGTCATAGGAACAGCTTGAAAGTTTGTTTTCGCCATAGCAGGAGCTGGTGCAGCTGCAGCTTTTGCAGGTAGTTCTTGAGTCACAATTTTGTTAGGCAATTTTGTAGGAACTTTTGCAGAGACGGTTTTGTTAGGCACGATCTCTTTCATCGGAAGTTCTTTTGCCAGCTCCTCAGGAGGTGCTCCGACTTCGTGTACTTTATCAACGACCGGAAGTGGTTCAACAGCGGCGGTTGCCCCTTGGGTACGGGGAACTTCAAATCCGCGAGCCGCAATCTGTGATTGAGGTGTGTCTTCAAGCTCGATGGTGATCGTTTCGGTTTTAATATCTTCAACCAAGGGGACTGAAACAACGGCAATAAAAAGAATAGCCGCTGCATGAACGGCGGCTGAAAGGCCTAGAAAGCGCGTGGTCTTGGGCTCCGGTGCTGGCTCACGCGCTAGAATCCACGCATTGTAGTCAATGGCATTCGAGCATGAAGTACCCTCTGAAAAGGTCTCCTGAGGCATTTTAAAGTCAAAAAGGCTCATTTGCTTGGCCTTGTCTTCTTGGCTTTTATCGAAGTCGAAACCCATAGAAACTCCTCTGGTATATAGGAGTGCATTATCAATTCCTGGGCCACATTCGGAAGGTGGCTCCTTTCAGATGAGCGAGTTGGACCCTGCAAAATTTTTAGGCTTGCGCAATTTACGAACGGCTTTTTGCAGTCGGGCTATACCCAAAACTAAGCGGTTATTCCGGGCTTTTTCAAAAATTCTATTGAGCAATTTCAGAAGCAGCCTGAGGTTATGCATTAGAACAATGAAAGCTGAACTTTCTGCGGAGAATGAGCATGGACCAAGAAGAAGTACGTGAACGAATTGCCAAAGCCTTGCAAACTGTTGTTGGAGAAATGACAGCTGGGTCCAAAGCGATTGAAGTGAGCTACACTCAGGGCGATAAAACGACTATCTATAAGATTTCATTGCCTTCAGAGTTCCGTGGAAAGCTTATCGGGGCTGGTGGTCGCAACATTTCTTCGCTAAGACAGATAGTCACAGCCATGTCGGCAAATCATGGCTTCCGTGCAATCATTGATCTCGTAACTTAAGTTACATTTATTCGGGTAAGAGTCCTTCGGGTATCTGTCCGCTGGCGACCGCACTTGCAAAGGCCAAGTGCTCGGGTCGGCCAATGAGACCCTCGACCTGCTTAAAATCAAAAGGTTCTACATCCTGGAGCTTCGATTTCTTTATCTCCAGAATTCTCCGGTGACTCTCATCAAGCGAAACTTTAGAAACGGTACCTTGTGCCACTGCGCCGAGCACGGCTTCAAGCGCGATGGGCGGCGCCTCGGGTTCGTTACAATACAAAAGCATATCAACGCCAGCTTGAAGAGCGCGCACGGGTACTTCGTCCACTCCATAGTTGTCAGACATGGCTTTCATTCCAAGATCGTCGGTAACAATGAGGCCCTTAAAGCGGTATTCATTACGTATCAACTTCTTGATGAAAATTTCCGATAAAGTCACAGGCCATTCTGGATCGATATTGGGAAACAGAATATGCGAAGTCATGACCATGTCCACGCGGGACTTAAAGGCCTTTTTAAAAGGAATGAGCTCTAAGGATTCAAGCCTTGCCATATTCGACTCTTCAACTGGTAAAACCAAATGACTGTCGGCCAAAGTATTGCCATGACCGGGAAAATGTTTGGCACAAGTCAGAACTCCGGCTTTGATAAAACCTCTCACCAGCGCCGAAACATGTTTGGAAACGAGTTCGGGATCTGTGCTCAATGCCCGATCGCCAATAACGGTATTTGCGGGATTAGTCAGAACGTCCACGCAGGGGGCGAAGTCTAAATTGATTCCCACGGCGCGCAGTTCTTGGGCCATGCGATTGGCCAAATTGAAAGAAACAGTGGGTGCATCCAGGTCACCCAATTTTTTCGCCGCTGGCCACTGTGTAAAGGGAGGCTTTAAGCGATGAACTCGTCCGCCCTCCATATCAATGCCAACAAATAGCGGAGCCTTGTCGGCCATTTTGTGTCGGAGGGATTGAAGTTCAGCACAAAGATCGTAGACTTGTCTGGGTTCGGCCACATTTCGTCCAAACAAACAAACGCCACCAATATTATTCTCTACGATAAAATCTTTTTCGTTAGCGGTAAGGCTGTGTCCCGAAAGACCAATGAAAAAATGCTGTCCGATGACGTGGTTCATGCTCATGAACTAATTCCCTTTTTCTTTTTCTGGTTCAGCTGTTGAAGGCTGCGCTTTGATAATAATACCTTGACCCGCGGGAACACCCATTTGCTTGCTTCCGGGGGGCGCTGATTTCAATTCTTGTTTATTTTTTTCGGCTTGGCTCACGACATTGCCGACTCCGGAAGGTACAGACCCGAAGAGTGTCTTAAGAATGCTTTCACTAAAGGGAAGATTTCCCGTGGCTTCTTTCGGAGTGGCGACAAGTTGTGATTCGATACCCTGGGCCATGGCATTTGTTCCAAGG
>JBBKWD010000022.1:0-30878 GCA_037968775.1 Bdellovibrio sp. | reverse complement strand
CAGTGACAGAACCTTTTTTGCCTTCGATGACCACGTTGGCAATTTCGTTCTTGAAAACGCCGTCAGCCCAAGCTTTTTGAGCTTTGGTATAAGAGCCAATTGCAAAGACATCTTGCTCTTCACGAGTGAAGTTATGTTCGCGAACACAGATCTCTGCCGCACTTCCCATATGGAAGTTATTGTACGGGTCCCACAATCCATCTTTTATCATAGAGTCCGTCATTTGTGTCGAGCCCATGCGGTAACCAGTACGAGAGTTTTCCAACAAGTGTGGAGCCAGAGTCATATTCTCTTGGCCGCCAGCGACAACAATTTTTGCATGGCCTAAAGCAATGGAGTCGGCGGCTAACATCACAGCCTTAAGGCCTGAGCCGCAAACTTTATTGATAGTCATGCAAGGAGTTGTATCTTTTAGGCCTGCAAACAGAGCGGCTTGTCTTGCTGGAGCTTGTCCGACACCCGCAGTCAAAACCTGACCCATGATACACTCATCAATTTCATCAGGGGATACCTTTGCACGTGTCAGAGCTTCCTTAATCGCGATGGCGCCCAAACGAGGGGCCGGTAGAGTGGCAAAAGCGCCTTGAAAAGAAGCAACGGGAGTTCTTACGCTGCTGACGATCACAACATTTTCCATATTTCACCTCAAGTAGTTGAATAATGAAGAAAGATTTACTTAAATTAAAACTCAGTCAAGCTTTAAGCGATTCACCCACTGGGAGGGAGTCAACGCATGTCAGCGATCCGCTTCATTATATTTTTTAGTTTTACAATTCTTTTGGCGTTTTCTGTGCAAGCCGCAACTTTTGAAACTCCGGTTAAAGAAGGAGATCGTCTGGTTGTTAAGGGACTTGAGGCTCAAGTCGTACTTTCGGGTGTGAGCACTTCAGGAAATCTAAAAATCTCGGGACTCGAAGACTCAAAGTCAGCAGGTCTTTACACGGTTCGCCGCAATAAGAATATCATTGAAGTGAGCATGAATGAATTCGATGGTAAAAGAAGCTGGCTGAACATCCTGTCGAAACCGGGTTCTGCAAAAAAAATTGAGATTTCAGGCCTCTCAATTCCGACGGAAATTCAGTTACGCGGTGGCAGCGTGCAGGCGCAGAAATGGACCAAAGATCTTAAGGTCAGTCTGACTCAAGGTAAAGTGACATCTTTAAACGGCAATGGAATGTATCAGGTTTATGTGCAAAAAGGGGACGTGAATATACAAGAACACAATGGAAAAGTCAGCGTGGATGGCTACTCGGGGAACTGTGCTCTTCGCAATATTCAAGGCGACGTCGAGGTCTCGTGGTTTTCGGGACAATTAGGAATGGAAAAAATCATAGGATTCGTTTCTTTGTCAGTGCAACAAGCCACTGCAAAATTAAATCAGGGTTCTGGATCCGTACAGTTTGAAACAGGTAAAGGAAATTTGGTACTACAGGGGTTTCAGGGGCGTATCGAAGGTTCAAGTCAAGAGGGTTCTGTGAGTGTAACCATGCCCTTGGATTCCGAAGTCGATATTAAATCAAAAACGGGCCGAGTGACTATTCAATTGCCTGGTGACTCAGGCGCACAAGTGAATCTTTTTATGGCCGATGGAGAAATAAAAGTTCCCGGGGAATTGCGCGTTGCAAGAGCTGGTAACGAAAAAATTGTTAGAGGAAAGTTGCGGGGCAATGCGCAAAGAACAAGTGTTTTTGTCCGCAGCCAAGAAGGCTCTATAATCCTGAAATGAGTTGACACGTTTGAATAAATGCTTCAGAGCTAAAGCTTCCTCTGACTTTGACTAACTAGGTAAAATTATGGCAAAAATCGTAAAAAAGAAACCTGTCGCAAAAGCTGCTGCTAAAGCAGCAAAAAAACCTGCTGCTAAGGCTGCCGCAAAGCCAGCTCCTAAAAAAGTGGCCAAGCCTGTGGTAAAAAAGAAGGTCGAAAAAGCTCCTGCGAAAGCAGTGGCCAAAAAAGCGGTCACAAAAAAGAAGCCTGAGGCAAAACCTGCCAAGGCCGCTAAGCCTGTAAAGGCTGCCAAAGAAGTCAAAGAGACGCCAAAGAAGCTAGAAAAGAAAATTACAGTTCCTGCGCCAGTCGCCGAAAAAGCGCCGAAAAAAGAGTCAAAAGCCGCTGCCAGCAAGAAGCCAGCTAAGGGCAAAAAAGAAAAAGACGACTCCGATATTGAAGATGACTTTATCGCCGATGAAGATTTGATGGGCGATGAAATTGGTGAGTATGAGGAAGAGCTAAAAGCGGTTGAAGAGTCCGACGACGATGTTGAAGTCGAAGAAGAGTGGACCGGCGAAGAAAAGCAAAAGATTGATGAAGACATCGTTTTAACAGATGCGGAAGGCCGCCGTTATTGCCGTGCTCGTGATTGTGATCAAATTTCAGCTGTCGACATTTATTGTCGTTATCACTACCTGTTGTTCTGGAAAAAAATCCAAGTCCGCAAAGAAATCCTCATTGATGGGAAACTTGAGAAATACGTGGAAGAACTCACGTCTCGCTATCCGGATAAGTTCTTAGAAATGATCCGTCGGGACCTCCGCACAGAGAAAGACTTCTTGGGCGCCATCCAGGAACTAGAGATCGACGAATCAGCGGGAGAGAACGAATTTGAAGAAGATACAGCCTATATCGAGGAAGTCCGCGGTATGGGAGAGTCTGGCTCCAGCGTGGATGACGACGAGTATTAAAATTTGATTGCAAATGGAAAATCGGCCTGTTAACACTGGCCGCAGAGACGCAAATATATGTTGGAGATAAGGTCCGACGTTTCTACCTGTCGCCGTAATATGACAGACTATTTGGGGGGAATATGCTTAAGAGCCTACTGGTCAGTGCTCTCTTGGTCCTAACAGTCACATCTGCCTTTGCATCCGGTGAGTTTCCAATTGGACCCGACGCGAACCTGACTCCAGGTGAGCTTTGTCATCAGCCGGATTCTTACCGATACCGTGAAAAAATTGCATACTGTGTTCGAGATGTTTCGACTTACACCAAAGCAGAGATTTTCGCGCAGTATGACAGCATCGGATTCAACACCCGTTCAATGAAGCGCAAAGCCTTCAAAATTGACCATTATATTCCATTGTGCGCTGGCGGCGCCAATACCATTGAAAACCTTTGGCCCCAACACGAGAGCATCTATAAAATCACGGATGCCCTGGAAGCCAAGATCTGTGAAAAAATGGGTCAAGGTCGCTTGAAGCAAGCGGATGCAGTAACAATCGTAAAACATGCTAAGAACCATCTTGAAGATGTCCCCGCGTTGATGAGCCAGTTAAACAATCTGTAAGACCTCAAAAAAATGAGAATAAAAAAACCACTCTCAAAAAGAGTGGTTTTTTTATGCCCAAAACATCAGATACCAAAATCTGATGGGCACGATGCCCATCAGAAAGGCCCCCACGGACGGTCAGAAAAGCTCAAGAACCGAGAGCAGCTGTATTCAGCAAGTTCGGAGTTGAGTTGATCAGCCCTAACTTCAGCTGTGACAGTTGTGCGATTCTTCCGCCGTCCTTGAGCTGGCTGTAAGACTGCCGTCGTGGCAGTCTTATTCTGGTATCAGGTACCCGGTTCTTTTCTGTGTTGGTTTTAGTGGAGATCGTCTTTCTTTTTCTTCTTTTTTCCGCCGAACATTTTAGGGCTCGGATCTTCGTCCTCTAGATCTGCTGGGAAGTCTTCTTCGTCATCTCTTGGAGGCGATAACTCTTCATCTAGCTCGGCGTGTTCCAGAGCGTCCTCGCCCTCTTCTACTTCGAGCAACAGATCGTCTTCATTCACTCCCAAGAGGCGATTAGCCTCGGACTCAAGGGTCGAGTTCTCGGTGTTGTATTGGAGGAACATTTTTTTGCCTTGGAATGGAAATTCAGTCCAAGTGTAAGGAAAGTCAACGACACCCTCTTTTTCAAAGTACTCAACCATCATGCTGGCCGCAGCATCGATGCAGTTGTGAATGCGGGCGACCGCATCTTGTTCTATTTGCGAGTAGTTCATGGAGACCTCGAAGTTTGCCTGGGTAAGGCGACCTTTCTCAAGGTATCCGACGCGCAGCAAAACTTCTTCGGGATAAATACGTCCCTCAACGACGAGAGAGGCATCTACAAGGTAGCTTGCGAAGTTATCGCTAAAAACAGTCTGAATCTGTTCTGAGTATTCCTTAGGGAACGCGGTCCATTTTTTGGAACTTTTCAGGCGTGGGTTCATTTGGGAATACCTCCATCGAACTTTGACATTTCTAAGGGGCTCCTCTATAACTCACTTTCTTTCATGACACAAGAGGTAACAAGGCGTGGATCAAACAGTGCAAAATCCCGAAAGTGTTCAGCCTAACCACGATATTGGTAAGGGTCGCGGCGTTTATATTTCAACCTATGGTTGTCAGATGAACGTCAATGATACGGAACGTATGTACTCGCTTTTGGAGATGCAAAATTTCACTCCTGTTGAACACCCTGAAGATGCCAGTTTGATTATTATCAATTCTTGCAGCGTGCGTGAAAAACCAGTTCACAAGGTTTATTCTGAAGTCGGACGTTTCCGTAAAATGCGCGAAAGAAATCCTGATCTCAAAATCGGCATCGGCGGCTGCGTCGGTCAGCAGGAAAAAGAAAATCTCATCAAGACTCAGCCGATGATTGATTTTGTTTTTGGAACTGATCAAATCGATAATTTGCCATCAATTGTTGCGCAAACATTTGAAGATCCAAAACAAAAACTTATCAGCGCTAAATTCGAACACCGCGCCCCTTATCACATAGAGACGATGGTTCGAAATCCAGGTGTCGCTACATTTGTGAACATCACAAAGGGCTGTGATAATTTTTGTACCTTCTGTGTGGTGCCCTACACTCGAGGCCGTGAAAAGTCGCGCCCGCACCAGCATATTCTTGCCGACATTCGTTTACTCATAAAGCGTGGCGTAAAAGAGGTGACTCTTTTGGGCCAGAACGTGAACTCTTATGGCGAAGACAACGTCGACTTTGCAGATCTTTTGGCCAAAGTGGCGCGCGAGACCGATATTGAACGCATTCGTTATACAACTTCGCACCCTAAGGACTTCAATCAGAAGCTTGCTGACGTGATGGCGGAACATAACAACAAGATCATGGAATACGTTCACCTGCCTTTCCAAAGTGGCAACTCGCGTATTTTGGATCGTATGAATCGCGGCTACACCCGGGAAGTGTATTTAGAAAAAATTGAAATGCTTAAAAAAACCGTTCCCAATCTTGTTCTTTCAACGGACATCATTGTGGGCTTCCCAGGTGAGACCGAAGAAGAGTTCCTAGACACCGTGAGTTTGGTGAAAGAAGTCGAGTTTGAAACTATATTTGCCTTCAAATATTCTCCGCGTCCGTTTACCAAGGCTGCGAAATTTGAGGATCAGCTTACTGAAGAAGTTAAAACAGAGCGTTTGAATCGCCTGTTTGATTCTCATGATTTGATGGCGTTTGATTTGGTAAAAAAATATGAAGGCCAGGTTTTAAAAGTGTTGGTTGAAAATGTGGGGCGTGATTCTGATAAAATTCAGGGGCGTAGTTCTTCAAACAAGTTGATTCACTTTATGGGAACTCCAGACTTGATCGGTAAAACCGTCGACGTCAGAATTACTAAAGCATTCCCTTCCGTTTTCAGAGGAGAACTCGTACAGTAATGAAGGATTTATTGGATTCAAAACCTTTAAAGGCTCAAATTATCTTTGCGCAAGAGTCGCAGGAAGAAACCTTTCATCAAAAAGACTTGGTGAGGTTGTTTCCATATGGTCTTTCAATGAGTGCGGATGCCTCTCGGCCGTTTTTACTTTTAAAGGATGAGGCTCACGTTCATACCTTGCCCGTGGCGATCAGTCCAATTGAGGCAGGTGTTGCCCTCTCTCAGTCCAACCGCACACAGCTAGAGTCTTCTCCGCATAAATTTACGGCCCTCTTGCTGGAGTCTTTGGATATCCAAGTAAAACAAGCTGTCTTCGTTGAGATTCGTGGTTCCCATCAGTATATGCGCCTTTATATGAGCGGCCACAAAAACCAAAACTCGATCAAGCTTCGCGCTGACGAGGCGATGTCTTTATGTCTTCATTTAGAGACACCTCTTTATGCGACCAAAGCCTTCATTGGGCGTTCTCGTGTCATGAATGCCGAGATGGAGTCTCTCGGACAGAAGACGCAGGGTTTGAATCTTTCGGGTCGTATTGGTTATTTGAACTAAAAAATCTCCTGTAAATTTTTGAAACCGCAGTAACTAAGTTTTAGGTGTGTTACCTTTTTGGGTTGTCCATGCTATACAACTTCATCTTTTGCAGTGAGGTATGTATGTCCCAAACTATTGTTAAACCGCCTGATTTCGACAGCCTTTGGGATTTCAGTAATCCTGACAAAACGGGGCAAGCCTTTGATGAGTTGATTCCACTTGCAAAAGAGTTCGCGGATTCGGAATACTTTCTTCAGCTTCTGACTCAAATTGCTCGTACTCAGGGTATGCAAAATGATTTCATTGAAGCTCATCTAACTTTGGATGAAGTTCAGGAAGGGCTTACTGAGGAAACTCCTGTTGCTAAAATGAGATATTTCTTAGAGCGTGGACGGGTATTTAACAGCTCGAAAGAAACAGTGAATGCGCTTGCGATGTTCTCTCGAGCCTATGAATTGGCTCTCCTTGGGCAATACGAAAATTGGGCCATCGATGCCGCGCATATGATGGCTATTGCGGAGGTCGACCGCGGCAAAAAGTTGGACTGGAACTTAAAGGCACTAAATCTAGCTGAAAAATCACTTGAGCCAAAGGCCAATGGTTGGCTGGGTTCTCTTTATCACAATATGGCTTGGAATTACCAACAAGAGGAAAAATTTGAAGAGGCCTTGGGCCTGTTTAAAAAAAGTCTGGCTTTCCGAGAAAGCAAAGACGAGGCTTCTGTCATTCGAGTGGCCAAATGGTCCGTGGCTCGCTCTTTAAGATCTTTGAGCCGGTACGAGGAGGCCTTTGGCATTCAAATGGCGCTTAAGGCAGAGCTTGACACTTTGGGAGAGAAAGATCCTTTTGTTTTCGAGGAACTCGGGGAGCTAAGTTTGTTGCTGGGTAAAGTCGATGATGCCAAAGAGTTCTTTCGTCTAGCTTATAATCAGTTCGCGAAAGACGAAGAGTTTAAGTCGAATGAAGCGGATCGCTTTCATAGAATTCACCAGCTAAGTTTAAAGCGATAGCCGAAAAATGAGGCTATTTTGAAAGATAAATAAAAAATATATTTATCGACCTTGGTCGTTAGCCGCGTTCTGAATTCATGACTTCATTCTTTTAAGTTCGTAAACTGTCTTAAATAGAGGAGTCAACTCATGTACAAGTTTTTACTATGCAGCCTTTTGTTTGTTTCCCAGGCAGCCGTTGCTGACCCCGCGTTCAGTGGAATAACCGCAGATGACTTGGAAGGTATTTCCAATGAAATGTCAGCGAACTTTACCCACAACTCCATGATGGGTGCTTCGAAGATGGGGATGATTTTCGGTTTTCAAGTTGGCCTTGTTGGCGCAGTCACGGACGCACCCAAGATCGATGCTATTGCTAAGCGAAATACAGGAGCGGAGCTTCCGAAACTTTACAATGGTGGATTGATGGGAGCCTTAGGTCTTCCCTTTGGTATTTCTCTGGAAGCAATTGTTTTACCTGAAATGGAAGTTGCCGGTACAAAAGTCAGCTCCACGTCGTTGGCTTTTAAATACAATATCAACGAGGTGATTCCAGTTCTCCCGGTGAATTTGGCTCTTCGTGGTGTTTACTCCACTGCAAAAATGAGTTTTCAGCAAACGGTGTCGGGTGTTACTTCGAATGTTAAAAATGAAACTTCGGTGACAGGACTTCAGTTACTTTTTTCTCCGATGATTCCGATTGTTGAGCCTTATATTGGTGTGGGTATCCTGAATGGATCCGACACTCTCAGCAACACGGGGGTGGCTTCAATATTTGATCCTAGTTTTACGACGGGGCAAAGCGAGTCTAAGAATGTGTCGACGACGCAGCTCTTGGCTGGTGTCGAGGTTAGTCTTTTAGTGTTTAAGTTGGGCGCGGAGTATTCCCAAGCATTTGGCACGAGCCGATATGGGCTGAAGATGTCTTTGGGATTCTAATATAATCTGCCTATTTTGGATAAAAAGAAAAAAGCAAACCCTCAGAAGGTTTGCTTTTTTTTTAAAAAAAAAGGTTCGGCTTTAAAATTGGATGACGTGATCACTATTTACGACGCCAATGTGCGAAGTACTCGGGGTGTCGGCGAAAATAGCCAAGTGCATTCTGTGTAATTTCGTTAAAATAGGTAAAATAAATTTTTTGAAAATTGACACAGCTGACTACGACTAAGAACACTTCAAGTTTTTCTTGAGAATTCCGTCTGAACTCGTTTTACTTACAGTATGAGCATATTTATAAGAGCCCGCGGGCGCAGTCCTGTTATTGGAGAAAAAGTTTTTATAGCGGACAATGCGCGTCTGATTGGCGACGTCGAGATCGGGGATGAGTCTTCGATTTGGTATAACGTGACGATTCGCGGCGATGTCATGCCGATTCGTATTGGCAAAGAAGTGAATGTTCAAGACGGCACGGTTGTTCATGGGACATTTGAAAAGTTTGGCACAACCCTTCATGATCGTGTGACTATTGGTCATTTAGTTATGTTGCACGGCTGCGAAGTCGGACGCGGAACGCTTGTGGGAATGGGTTCGATTTTGATGGACGGGGTAAAGGTAGGGGAGCATTGCCTCATCGGTGCGGGCAGTCTCTTGGTCGAGGGAACAGAAGTTCCTCCGCGCAGTCTAGTCGTGGGTCGTCCTGCTAAGGTAAAGCGCTCTCTGACGGATGAAGAGGTTTCTTTGCTTGAGAAGTCAGCAGATAATTATTTGCTCTATAAAACTTGGTATGAATGATTTGACTAAGGTACGAGTCAATCGGGACAATAGAGTCACCCAGGAGAGTGACTTATGGAACGAACCATCCCTTACGCCTTAACCTTCGATGACATCTTATTGGTTCCCCAATATTCAGAAATTACACCCACCGATGTCGTGCCTAAAGCGTTTTTTGCACGAGGCAAATATTTAAATACCCCTATTATTTCTGCTGCGATGGATACTGTGACAGAGAATCGTGTGGCCCGAGTCATGGCACAGATGGGTGGTCTTGGGATTATTCATAAAAACTTGAGTATCGAAGGCCAAGCGTTCGAAGTTGAAAAAGTAAAAAAGTACGAAAGCGGCATGATCATGGATCCGATAACTCTCGGACCCGATAACTATGTCCTCGAAGCCGTGAATCTCATGGAAAAATTTTCTATTAGTGGAGTGCCGATAACAGTTGATGGTGTTCTTGTTGGAATTTTAACGAATCGCGATTTGCGCTTTGAAGAAAATTTCAATCAGCCGATTAAAAATATCATGACCAAAGAAGAACTTGTGACCGCCAAAATGGGAACGACTTTAGAAGAAGCTAAAAAAATTCTGCAAAAGCATCGAATTGAAAAGCTGCCAGTAGTAGATGCCAAGGGGAAACTCAAGGGTCTGATCACGATCAAGGATATTGAAAAAGCCAAAAGCTATCCCCAAGCGACGAAAGACGAGCACGGTCGCTTGTTGGTGGGTGCGGCCGTTGGGGTTGGCGCAGACTCCCGTGATCGCGTAGATGCATTGGTTGCTGCGAATGTGGATATTCTTTGTGTCGACACTGCTCACGGTCACTCTAAAAATGTTATTGAGATGGTCAAGTATGTATCTCAAAAATACAAAGACGTTATAATTATCGCGGGAAATGTCGTCACACCAGAGGGAACTTTGGCGCTGATCGAAGCCGGGGCCGACGTAGTAAAAATTGGTGTTGGTCCTGGAAGCATTTGCACCACGCGTGTGGTTGCGGGCGTTGGCATGCCACAAATTTCTGCGGTGATGGAGTGTTCTCAGGCTGCAAAAAACAAAGGTAAAACGATTATCGCCGATGGGGGCATTAAGTTTTCCGGAGACATCACAAAGGCCTTAGCCTTGGGCGCGAATTCAGTCATGGTTGGAAATTTGCTGGCGGGTGCCGAAGAGTCCCCAGGTGAAACTATTTTATTCCAAGGGCGAACTTATAAAGTTTACCGCGGTATGGGCAGTTTAGGTGCGATGGCATTGGGTTCAAAAGATCGTTACGGTCAAATGGATGTCGATGACGCAGAAAAATTAGTTCCAGAGGGAATCGAAGGAAAAGTTCCTTACAAAGGTTCGGCTTCAGCTGTGATTCATCAACTAGTAGGCGGCTTAAAATCTGGCATGGGGTATTTGGGCGCACAAAATATTGAAGAATTACAAGCCAAGGCAAAATTTGTACAAATCAGTTCGCAAGGTTTGCGAGAATCTCATGTTCACGATGTCAGTATTACTAAAGAAGCGCCAAACTATCGGATTGAGAATTAGAAATGAATTACAGACCTTTTATAATTTTAGATTTTGGATCTCAGTTTACACAACTAATCGCGCGTCGTTTTCGAGAGTTGGGTTTTTATTCGGAGATACATTCCTACAAATATCCAACCGAAGAAATTCTTAAAAAAAATCCTTACGGAGTCGTTTTAAGCGGCGGACCTAATTCAGTTTACGAAAAAGGCGCTCCGGTCAGAGATGTGGCTGAACTCCTTAAGATCTGTCCTCTGATGGGTGTTTGTTACGGTATGCAACTACTGACTCATCAATTAGGTGGTCGCGTAATAAAATCTGAAACAAGAGAATACGGTTTGAATTATGTAACATGGACTTCTGTCTTGCCGGGGGTTCCGCAAAAGCAAAAGGTGTGGATGAGTCACGGTGACGTCGTGGAGGCTCCTCCGCCAGGTTTTCAAGTGATAGCACAATCGGATGGCAATCATCCCGCGGCGATGCAAGGAGATCGGGTGCTGGCTTTACAGTTCCATCCTGAGGTGGCGCATACGGATCACGGCTTGGATTTGTTGTCTTATTTTGCAAAAGACATGTGTCAGGCAAAGGGCGATTGGGATGCCCCGCATATTCGAGATCATTTAATGGAAGCGGTTCGTAAGCAGGTGGGTGAAAAAGATCACGTCCTTGTAGGCTTAAGTGGCGGTGTTGACTCCACAGTGGTTGCGACATTGTTAACAAAGACTTTGGGGGCAGAGCGTGTTCATTGTGTTTTTGTGGACAATGGGCTTTTAAGAAAGAACGAATATCAGTCGGTCCTAGATAGTTACCATGAGATCGGATTGAATGTTAAGGGTGTGGATGCGGCCCAGGAGTTTATGACCGCTTTGGCTGGTAAAATAGACCCTGAAGAAAAGCGCAAAACTATCGGCCGGGTCTTTATTGAGGTTTTTGATAAAAGCTATGACCACAAATTGCCTATTTGCTGGTTGGCCCAGGGAACTCTATATCCAGATGTGATTGAAAGTGTTTCATCCGTGGGTGGGAGTGTGACCATTAAATCTCATCACAATGTGGGCGGTTTACCAGAAAAAATGAAGCTCGGTCTGGTGGAGCCTGTTCGTGAACTCTTTAAAGATGAGGTCAGAGCTTTAGGAAAACAAATAGGACTGCCTGAAAAAATGCTGATGCGCCATCCGTTTCCGGGACCGGGTTTGGCTATTCGAGTTATTGGCGAGGTCACCGAAGAAAAATTACGTATATTAAAAGAGGCCGACGATGTTTTTATTTCAGAGCTTCGTCGCCGTGGTCTCTATGAAAAAATATGGCAGGCCTTCTGTGTGTTGCTGCCGGTTAAGACTGTAGGTGTCCAAGGGGATTCGCGCACTTATGATCATGTTTTGACCTTGCGAGCAGTGACGTCCAGTGACGGAATGACGGCCGATTGGTACCCGTTTGAATTTGATTTTTTGCGTGAAGTTTCAAATTTGATTACTAACAAAGTAAAAGGAATCAATCGAGTCGTTTACGACATAACTTCAAAGCCTCCCGGAACTATTGAGTGGGAATAAAAGAACATTACCTTTCTCCAAAAATTCTTTCGCGCTTGTAACTACATGATTGAGTGGCTTTGGTGGTAATCACTAAAGCCAATGAAAAAAGCGAGATTACTTCTTACCTGCCTTATCGTGGCAGCGGCTATCGCAGCTCTTGCTGCAGTGACTGCTGAGCTTCTATATCAGACTTCCGGAATGTCGGAGTTTAAACTCAACCGAGATTTAAACGGGCAGCAAACGGTTTCAACTGCGACTCAAGACTATGATTTATACCGCGAGTACAATGGCAGTGGTTTTGATTTATATTTAGTAGATAAAAAAGTCACTCGCACCTATACCTTGGATTCGGAAGGAAAAGGGGGTAACAGTCATTGGGCTGTTCGAAAAGGCTTGCGACTAGAAACGCCGATCTGGTCTAAGTCGGAGCCCGTGAGTCTTGTTGATATTTCTGAAGAGTGGGCCTTGGTTCTAAGTGGAAAAGAAGGTTGTTGCGCGGAAATGACGGGATACAGAGCCTTTGATTTAAAGACTGGAAAATTAATAGTTTCTTATAGCGATTTTTCAAATCAAACGTCGAAACCACTTCCTTTTATTTTGAGCGTACCAAACTCCTCATTGGTGCCACGATATATTGGTCTGATTAGCGGCGACAGTACTCGGGATCGTGATTTCGAATCCCCTGTTGTTGGAATGAGTACAGCTTTGTTGATTAAATATGCGAATAAAGATGGAGCTTATCAAAAGCTTCAGGTGGACATGGGGCAGGCAGTCGGTTGGGGAGTGAGTGTGTTAGATGCCAGTATCGAAGCGGATCCTCTGGCTCCAAATAGTGATAAAATCGAGATTAAGGATGGCGTGGCGACTTTGTGGAATATCGATAGTCAAACAGATCCTGCAAAAATCGAAGGCATTTTATTAAAAGTCACATTAAGTGCAGGCCAAGGGATCAAAATAATCAAAATTCCAGTGCTGAAAGATCGTCTTAGTTTGGAAAGAGCCGAAATTCCCTCTGGAGTTCAGATTCGCGCGCTCTAATACGGCGTGTAAAGGCAAAGGTGTCTGGCACCTTTTCTTGATCTAAGATATGAATTTATCATGTCTTTTGTTCATCTTCATACCCACTCAGAATACTCCCTTTTAGAAGCCGCCTGTCGGGTAAAAGCGATTGCTAAGAAAGCGGCCGCTTTGTCGATGCCTGCTGCTGCTTTAACAGATAATGGCAATATGTTCGCTGCTGCGGAATTTTACTTTGCAGCAAAGGATAACAACATTAAGCCCCTCTTGGGTTTCGATGCTTATATTGCTCCCGGTTCTCGCCATGAAAAAAAACAAGATCGTGACCAGGTCTCGGCGGGCCCTCGGCGTTTGGTTTTCTTAGCGCAAAATCTTGAGGGTTATCGCAACCTCAGTAAACTGTCATCTGTTGGCTATCAAGAAGGTTTTTACTGGAAACCTCGGATCGATTTTGAAGTTATCAAAGAGTACAATTCCAATCTCATTTGTTTAACTGGGGGCTTGCGTGGCGAAGTGGCAGAAGCCTTTATTCGTGAAGGCGAAGACGCAGCTTTAGCAAAAATTCGCGAACTCAAAGAGATCTTTGACGACCGCCTTTACCTAGAAATGTGCCGTACCGGAGTCGCCGAATGGGATCGTATCAATCCCTTTTTGTTGGAAGCTTCGAAAATTACCGGTGTCCCCGTTGTTGCCA
Source organism: Bdellovibrio sp. (assembly GCA_037968775.1). Taxonomy (GTDB): domain Bacteria; phylum Bdellovibrionota; class Bdellovibrionia; order Bdellovibrionales; family Bdellovibrionaceae; genus Bdellovibrio. The sequence goes on along the minus strand of JBBKWD010000022.1, from coordinate 17,241 downwards.
CCAACGATGTTCATTATTTAACTCAAGATGATCAAATGGCCCAAGAGGTCTTGATATGCATCGGTACCAATAAAACTTTGAGTGACGAACATCGCTTTCGCCTCGGTACGAACGAGTTTTACTTTAAAACCTCCGAGCAAATGCAGGAGCTTTTTGCGGACATCCCGGAAGCCATCAGCAACACTGTCGAGATCGCCAATCGTTGTGATGTGAAATTTAAACTCAAAGATGATCAAGGAAAACCGATTTATCATTTGCCAACTTTCCCGACTGAAGATGGTTTGTCTTTGGATGAGGATATTGCGCGCAAGGCACGTTTTGGTTTAGAAGAAAGATACAAAGAAGCCGAACTACGCGGAGAATTGATTCCTGAGGACAAGAAGCCGGAATACGATCAGCGGTTGGCTTATGAATTAGGTATCATTGGTCGCATGGGCTTTAACGGTTATTTTTTGATCGTCCAAGACTTCATTAACTGGGCTAAGACAAATGATATTCCCGTTGGCCCCGGTCGTGGATCTGGAGCCGGTTCTTTGGTCGCTTATTGTTTGCGAATCACAGATTTAGATCCGCTTCCAAACTTTTTGCTTTTTGAACGTTTCTTGAATCCAGAACGTATTTCCATGCCCGACTTCGATATCGACTTCTGTCAAGATCGTCGTCAGGAAGTGATTCAATACGTAACCGAAAAATACGGACAGCAGTCTGTTTCTCAAATTATCACTTACGGAAAACTGCAAGCACGAGCCGCGATTAAAGACGTCGGTCGTGTTCTGGGGCTCACCTTCCCTGAAGTGGATGTGATTTCAAAATTGATTCCTGAAAAGCTGGGGATCTCTTTGAAAGAAGCTCTCGAGATGGAGCCACGCATTCACGAGACTATGGAGATGAATCCGACCTTGGGCACCCTTATGGACTTGGCTCAAAGAGTAGAAGGCATGGTTCGTCACGCGGGTATTCATGCTGCGGGTGTGATCATCGCGGATGGAGAGTTGGTTCGCCATGCGCCTTTGTATAAAGGTGCCGACGGCGAACAGGTTGTTCAGTTCGACATGAAGCATTCCGAGAAAATGGGACTTATTAAGTTCGACTTCTTGGGGTTAAAAACTCTGACACATATTAATCACGCCATAAAACTGATTCAGAAAAATCGCGGCAAAACAGTAAAGGCGCATCACATCCCTATGACGGATGCGGCGACCTTTGAGTTGATGTCTCGTGGTGACACCGCCGGGGTCTTTCAGTTCGAGGGCGAGGGTATCACGGATGCCACTCGGAAAATTCGACCGTCTTCTTTTGCTGATGTGACAGCGATCACCTCCTTGTATCGTCCAGGTCCGATGGCGAATATTCCAGAGTTTACGGATCGCAAACATGGCAAGTCACCAGTTGAATACCTTTTGGAAGACACCCGTGAGGTTTTACAAGAGACCTATGGTATCATGGTATATCAAGAGCAAGTTATGGGTATAGCTTCCAAGATTGCCGGCTACTCGTTAGGTGAAGCCGACATGCTTCGTCGCGCAATGGGTAAGAAAATTAAAGAAGAAATGGATACGCAGCGTATTCGCTTTATGCAAGGAGCGAAAGAGCGTGGCCATGACGAGAAACGATCCGAAGAACTTTTTGATTTGATGTATAAGTTTGCCGACTACGGATTTAATAAATCCCATGCGGCAGCTTACTCCGTGGTGACCTTGCAAACCGCTTGGCTCAAATGTCATTATCCGACTGAGTTTTACGCGGCCCTTTTAAGTACAGAGCTTTCAGATACGGACAAGATCGTTAAGTATTCTAAAGACGCGGCCAAGCGTGGACTGACAGTTCGTTCTCCGCATGTGAATTTTTCCGATTACCTGTTTGATGTCCACGGCGATGAAATCTATTTTGGTCTAGGTGGTATCAAGGGTGTCGGCGGCAACGCCGTTCAAGCCATCATCGAAGCTCGTGAAAGTCTGCCAGAGAAAAAATTTGCCACTTTAGATGAGTTTTTCAACACCATTGATTTGCGTCGAGTGAATAAAAAAGTGATTGAGTGTTTGATTAAGGCCGGGGCTTTTGAAGGGTTCGGTGCTCATAGAGCCCAGCTGATTGCAAGCTATCAAAAATTCTTAGATCGAGCACAAGGTCTGCAAAAAGACCGGGAGCTAGGTCAATCTTCTCTATTTGATTTGGGTGATAACTCCGCTGAAACAGTTGTTGAGTTGAGTGGCGTCGCTCCTTGGGCCCGAACAGCCTCATTGGCTTATGAAAAAGAAGTCTTAGGATTCTATTTGAGTGATCACCCCTTAAAGGGTTTTGATACTCTCTCAGAGCTCTGGACGACCTGTAAGGTCATTGATCTCCCCTCTCAGATGCCTCCTCCTGGTAGCCCAGAAGCGGAGGCTCTGAAGGCAGCCAAAAAGGACTGGAAGAATCGGGATGCCGGTAAAAAACGTGTGATTGTTGCTGGATTAATCACAGACCTTCGAGAGTTGATCACTAAAAAAGGCACTCGTATGGCCTTTGGAAAGGTCGAGGATCTCAGTGGGGCTTGCGAGCTCGTTATCTTCCCGGATGCTTTTGCCAAATTTGAAGAGCAATTAAGGGATGAGCGGCCGATGCTCATCGGCGGAGGCTTGGAAGTGGAAGAAGGCTCTGCTAAAATCATGGTCGATAATGTGGCGCCGTTAGAGGATATTTTGCGTAAAACCAAAAGAATGGTCTTGAAGCTCGATAAAATTATGCCTGAAGACTATCCGCGCCTCCAGAACCTGATGCAAAGTTATCCAGGTCCTACGGCAGTGAGTTTAGAAATTGATGTCCCTGAGGTCGCAAGACGTGTCATGATGGATATAGGAACCACCACAGGGATAAATGTGAATAATGAATTCTTTGAAGGAGTTCATTTGTTGTTCGGACGCACAGACTTTATTGAGTTGAGGAGTTAATATGCGTTTATTAGGGATGATACTTTTTGCGTTCGTAATGGGAACTCAAAGTTTCGCGCAGCAAGCTGAATTGTTGGAAAGAGTTTATTCTGGCAGTTCTAAAAAAACAAACCCACAAGAAGCTCGCAAAGATATTCAGGATCAGGCTTTTGAAAAAGTATCTGAAGAGGTCATCAAAGAACTCATCGGTGAGGATCGGTACTCCAAGAACAAGAATCTGATCAATAACAAGATTATTCGCAACTCGGCTAGATATATTCCCTTTGTAAAACCAGGTCCGCTGACAGCACAGGGTGAAGAGTCAAAAATGTCCGTGTCTCTTAAGGTTTCTATGAAGGACATTAAACTGCTTTTGCAGAATAATTCTTTACTCAGCGACAATGATACTTTGCCTGTTGTCTTGCCAATGATCGCCTGGGTAGATCGCGTTCAGGGACGTAGTCATCGTTGGTGGCAGTCTGTAGATAAGGATCAGGGGTATTTGGTTTCTGAGTCCAAAATATTTGAAACGGCTTTGCGCGGGGCCTTTGAAAGAAACAACTTCTTTTTAGTGAAGCCTCAAGAGGCGTCCCTTGGAACTCAAGTTCCAGTGGCTTTTCATAACGAAAAATTAAATCCAGAATCCTCCCAATTTTTTGCAAGTCTTTTTAATGCTCCGGTCTTAATTGATGGCCAGGTATTGCTACAAAAAGCGGACAAGGGAAATGGTTATAGAATTGAAATTAAAATGACTGCGATCAAGGTGAGCAATGGACGGGCGATTGCTGACGTTTCACGGCGTTTTGAAACAAGCGGTGGTACGTTTGAAACGGTCGTCGATAAAAAGCTCAGAGAAGTTGCTGATGCAGCGGCGAGCGATCTGGCGATACAGGTTTTTGAAGCGTGGCAGCGGGGCTCTGTGAGTTCTAATATTTTAAAGATCACTATTCAAGGGCGCAGTTCCCTGAAGGAACTCGAGTCATTCAAGGAGTCTGTTCGCGCGCAGATGTCACAAGTTAAAAATATTCGCGAGCGTCTGATCACTTCTGAAATCGTAAGCTTTGAGGTGGATACAAATTCAACACCTGAAGAATTAGTCAGTAAGTTTGAAGGATTGAATTTGGGTAAAAAACTTGTTCGCGTTACAATGAATTCGGATGAGATTGTATTAAAGTGGAATCAGTAAAAGGAGTCTTCTGATGACAAGATGGATCTTAGTCATTCTTGCGCTTGTATTCGCAACTGCTTGCGCGACGATGGATCGCTCGAAACCGAGTACGAAACGAGAAATTCGCAATGAAAATCGCCAGGCCTTACGCAAGGACGACAGTTCACCTCGGAAGCGCTTGATGGTATTGCCGTTTCTAGATATTTCTGACAAACGCCCTCAAGAGCTTCGTGATAAGGCTCGCGGCGCCTTTATCGTAGATCTCAATCGCAGTGGCGAATTGATTGCCCTTGATAGTCGAGAGCTCAAGATTGACCTTTCTAAGCTTATGGAGAGCAGCCAATATAAGCTGGATGAAGTGGCCAAGGCAGCTCATGCCATGGGTGTGAATGCCGTGCTTGAGGGGAAGATTCTTGATATTCGTATTAAACGAAAATCCGATAATGTCGGAGTGGTTCGTCACCTCAGCACTGTTTTTGAAGTGGTGGCCCAAGTGCGGATTGTCACAGCGAGAACGGGTAAAGAAGTTTTCAATACGGTCAAAACAGTCACTGTCGAAGAACAGGGAGTGAGGGTTGCAGAGCGAGTGGAAACAGATCGTTTCTTGGCTAATAATCCAGATCTCATTGAAATCATAGTGAAGGATGCCTTTTTAGATTTTTCTCCGCAAGTGATCGCTTCTTTGGATCGTGTTTCATGGGAAGGACGTATTGCCGCCATCAACGGAGATCGTTTGTATCTAAATGTCGGCAAAGTATCGGGCATTCAGGTGGGCGATCTTTTGAAGGTCCTGGAGGACGGTGATGATGTTTATGATCCAGAAAGTGGCACTCATATTGGGCGTGTTCCGGGGCGATTGAAGGGCACACTGGAAGTCATAAGCTACTTTGGAAATGATGGGGCTATTTCTATTATACATTCGGGTTCTGGCTTTAAAGAGAACGATCGAGTGGAGTTGTATTAGTTAAAAGTATTCAGTCCTCACTCGGCGTTATGCGTCGAGTTAAGGGGTCTTGTTGCCTCTGGACGGACTCTAGTTTATCAATATGAGACCTTCAAAATTGAAGTGTTTTCCACGCGCGACCTTAGCTCAGTTGGTAGAGTACTTGCATGACATGCAAGGTGTCACAGGTTCGAGTCCTGTAGGTCGCACCATTTTTGGGTTCTCTTCATTTAACTGTTGGTAATTTTAAAAAGTTCTAAAAAGAGGTAAGCACCTCAAAACTGTCAATTTTCTAGTCACCTGATTCTATTTTACCGAGTGCTTTCGCTGAACTGGGGCGATGGACTCGCAGGTGATATAGTGGCCGCCACAAGAGGTTGGCCATGAAAAGAAAACCCAGAAAAATTTCAGCGATTGTACTTAGTTGGGTGCTGTTTTTTTCTGTCGCTTCGGCAGCGGACTCGTTACGCTTTTCTAAAAACATTTCCAATGAACAAAAGAGCTTACTCCAAAAAGATCTGACTCAGTTCGAAAACCTTTCTGCAAAAGAAACGGATCCGGAGTTTCGCAGGGTCTTAGGTCTTTCTGGTGCAGTCACTCCCACTTTACTTTTAAATTGGCTCTCATTGCGCGTGAAGTTTATTGTCAGTGAAAAATTTGATCTCACAAAAGCGGTTCGATTTTCGCGCTCGATCGTTCATTATCCTTTTCCGGAGCTTGTTCCAGATCCGGTATTATCTTTGACAGATCTTCAGGTAGAGAACGATCAACGCTCTGAACGTGGAATGAATCTTAAAAACATCGGCAGTTCATTGTATGTCTTAGGTAAATTCAGCGGCCAAAAGATCGCAGTCACCATTCCTGGGCAAGGAGAGATATCAGTCAGGTCTCCACGTGTGGGTATAATCCAGGCAGGGGAAGCTCTATTTAAAAGCTTAAGAGGATCCTTGGATCTACGCAGTCCCGAAAATATGTTTGTTCGTCTGGAGCGCTTATTTCATGAAGCCAGACACAGTGATGGCAATGGCAAGAACATTGGCTTTGCCCACAGCCTTTGTCCAGCGGGGCACTTGTATGCGGGTGCTGCGGTTTGTGATTTTAGTCTGAACGGCGCTTATTCTGTGAGTGCCTATTGGGGAAAGTACTTCACGGAAAACTGTCTGTCTTGCACGGTAGCACAAAAAGAAGCCATGCGTTTGTATTATTTAGATTCTTATAGCCGTATTTTCGCAGAACGAGCGTCCGAAAAAAATGGAGATGATGATTTGTCGGCGTTGTTAGCGGCAAAAGAAAGCTGTGACTATTATAAAAAAGTCGTAGGGTCTGACAGAGGTAGTCTTTGTGCAAATATTGACGAACGGATTTCTCGGGTTCGAGAGGGACGCAGCAATTCCGCGGGCTCTGTCTATTTAGATGATAAAACGGAGTCGTTACTATGAATAGAGAGCCTGAAAAGTCCTCATTCAAAGATTTGCTCTATATTGCAACAGCCTTGTTGTTGATCGTAGGCATCGTCATATACAGATCCGTGGATTCAAAAGAAAATACCTCCGTAGTTGTCGCTGTTGCAGAAGGCGTTGAAGCCCCGCAAACTGCAAATTCAACTTTAGATAAGAGCACAAAAGATGAAGATGCCGGCGTAACGGCAGGAAAATTAAATCTGGAAAATTTCCGCGAACTCACTCGCACAGCTCTTGAAAAGCTGGTGCCGATAAAACAATTCAAAGATTTGCAGTCTCAAGAACTTCACTCTATGCCAGAGATCATGCAAGAGTCCGGCGTACTTTTGGGGCAGATTGCTCAGGCCCTACACGATAATCCGGCGCTGCAGTCAGAGGCGAATAGTTTTTATGAAGATTGTTTTCGACAAAAAGATTTGCCGAACCAAATACGTGGACTGTGTCTGGCGAATCATCGTAATCTGCGCTTGAAGATAGGCGAAAGCGGTGATTGGACTTCTGTTGAAGGTGAAATGCCTGCGGAAGTGATTCGGCTAGCTGGGTTTATTCCTGTGCATTAGTTTTTTTGGGATGGGGTAACCTCAGCTGCTCTCGGGGGTTGAGTGAGTCTGGCCATCCTGGGCGGCCTTTCTGAGACGCATCGTGCGCCTCAGAGTGAAGTGTTTTTTTGTCTCGGAGTTTTACACTACCTAAGAGTCCTGAGAGGACTCTCTCGGGACTGCCGTTTGAACCAAGAAATAAGCTTACTCCATCGGGAAAAAACGAAAACGGAGTCGCAAAAGACCCCTTACGAAACTCCTAAGTCCTCAAATTCTTAAAATCCCAAAGCTCTTGATCCATCATCTGGCTGGGCTTAACATTTCCCAGAGCCGTTTGAATGGAAGCATAAATGCTCGGAATATCTTTTTCCAAATCACGAACCAGATGTTTGATCTTTTGCCTCTTAAGGCCATCTTGGGAGCCACAGAGGTTACAAGGAATAACCGGGAAGTTCCAAAGGACTGCGAGTTCCTCAATATCACGCTCCGAAACATAACATAAAGGGCGCACCAAAATATTTCGTTCGTCATCCGATTTTAGTTTCGGAGGCATCGTCGCCGTTGTGCCAACATAGAATAAATTAAGCAAAGCTGTGTGAACTAAATCATCGCGATGGTGGCCCAGCGCTAGTTTTGTAAAGCCATTGTCGTGGGCAAAATCATAAAGAATCGCACGACGAAGGCGCGAGCAGAGAGAGCAAAAAGTTCCACCCTGAACTTTTTCTTTAACGATCGAATAGGTGTCTCTTTCGATAATATGAAGTTTTACCCCGATGCTAGTCACCCAGTCTTGGAAGGCTTGGACGTTAAACCCGGGCTGCTTTTGATCTAAGATGGCAGCGTCCACCGTAAATTTACGTTCCGATCGTCTTTGGATTTCGGTCAAAAGTGCCAACAAGATACTAGAATCTTTGCCGCCAGATACACAAACCATCAAGCGGTCTTGATCGTCGATCATGTTAAAATCATTCAGCGCTTGAACAATCTGTTTGCGAATTTTAATTGCTATCGGAAGCTCAAAATCTACAGCCATGGCCTATCTTTCCGGTTGAGGGCCTTTTGTACCGGAAATATCCAGGACTTGTCGAGCTAATTTGATATTGTGAGAGTGAAGATCATCCAAACCTCGGGTGTAAATCTTGTCTCCGACGATATATTGCGAGGCATAGTTGTCTAAGAAGTAGATAATTTTTACTTCCACCCAATGTTCGGTAGCATCGCTGACATAAGCCAAAGGTGCCGGAATCCCGCGAATTTCTCCAATGCCTGCAGCCGTGCGCTCTAGAACTTGTTTTGCGAACTCGATATTTTCACCATAAGCAATGCGGAAAATCTGACGACGCACAATCGGGTTTTCAGGAGGGGAGTAGTTGGAAATTTGAGCATTGGCCATAAAGCGATTGGGCAAAGTGATAAGTTCATCGGAAAAGCCAACCAGAGTTGTCGAGCGCCAGGTGACTTCTCGTACTTGACCCACTGTTTTTTGAGAACCGTTTTGAATTTCTAACCAGTCACCGAGTTCAAAATTGCGATCGACCTGTAAGGAAATGCCAGCAAAAAGATTTCCCAATGTATCTTGAAGGGCCAAGCCTAAAATCACGGATGCCGCAGCCGATGTGGCCATCAAAGGACCTACTTCAAGTCCGAATATATGACTGATGCCCCAGAACAACAAAACGATCGAAAGTATCAATGAAAAGATATTCACCAGCAGGAGGGGAACACCATGCTTCATAGAACCTAAGAATAGATACTGAAGTACAATCAAACGACTGGTTTTAACAAAGACTACATTTCCCCAAATGAAAGTCATCAGGGCAATGTAAGGTGTAATGTGATTGGCCTCGCTTATGTGGGCTGCGGTGCTGAAGAGAAAAATAAAAATCACAAACAACAAACTCAAAAACATAAAGTGGCGCAATAAAATGCGGAAGTGATTGCGAAGGCTGCGATGGCGCTCTTCGCTGGCTTCGTTCAAAAAGAATTTGTAAAAAACCCAAGTCACAGCCAAAAGGCAGCCTAGTAAAATGAAGGGTTCTAGTCCTAAGAAGTCGTAAAGTGCCTGCGTTTTGATGAACTTTTCAGCCATATTCTGTGAACCTCGTTTGAGTCTTATTATAGTGACTAAATTTTGGTCGAGTCGAGTCCTAAAAATTGTGAGGAGGGTCAAACCTCTCGAGTGATCTGCCGATAAAATTAGCATGAGACAAATGGCACTATATATCGGATTTTTAGGGTTTATGACGGCTTGCGCACCGCAAGGATATGAGGCCATCGAAGGTATGGCCTCGCAAACTGTGGACGACATTGCTTGCAAAGACCAAAAGCTGGAGGAAAAGCTCTGGGATGGTTTAAAGACTTTTTTGATCGAGCAGAAGTCGATTCCGCAAGCAGCGGACCTTAAGAGCGCCTTGCATGACCAATTGGACAAATTAGCACAGGATAACTCCCAGCTAACAACAGCAGATTTGAAGCGAATTCAGGCAGATCTGGATAATCTTGTTGAAACTCTGTTAAGTGAAGCACCAAACGGAGAACGAGTGGCAACAGCAGAGGATCTGTTGCTGTTGCTTTCAGCGATTGATGTCGGGGATCGATCAACGGTCTTTCGCTCTTATATGCAGACCAAGGTGCGTTCCCAGTTTGGAAAGCTAGAAAAGACAGTTCAAAGTTTTGATTTGAATTGCAATACGAGCAGCGGAAGTGAAGGAGGGGATAAAGCCCCGACCACTGGCTCTGAAAAGAACCCCGAAACAGGGCCCGCAACTTCTACCGAGGAAGTCGCTGCCGAAAGAAATTATGAATTTCATAAACAACAAGCCTTGCAAAGTGGTGACTCACTTGCAGTCTTTGGCGGTCGTTGGGCTTTTGCCTCCGCATATCAAAGCTGCCAAAGTCTTCAAGCTCCCTCAATGAACGCACAAACCCCGGATATCGAGGGTGTTAAAATAACCGGAACGCATTCAGATGGTATTGGAAGCAAAAGAATGATCGCCAGTCTTTCTGATGTGCAGCGCACCCATGTGTACATTAAGGACCTGTCCACAGTTGCTCAGGGGTGCTTCAATGTGCGCAGCAATCCGCTGATTTATGATTATGGTGGAAAACCCTACGGAACCACGGCAAGCAATTCCCCTATTGATTTCTTTAAAAACAATGGCAGTGGTACCAGTGTGTTAGGTGTGGACTGTTCGGCCTATGTGTATTCTTCGCTAGCAACGGCAGGATTAAGGCTTAAAGAGGGACGAGCGTTAAAGGCTTCTGACTCTTGGGCTTGGGGGTCACGCTCTTATCTTGAGCCTGCCAACAATGGCCTGACTTGTTTAGCGAAAATTAAAGTAACGCCTCAGGAGTCCCTGAAGGCCGGGGACGTCGTGGCTGTTTCGGGTCATGTTCTTTTGATCGATAAAGTTGGAAGCGACCCCTTTGGGATTAAGTCCGTCTCTAAAGAATCGGACTGCAGTAAATTAGCTTCGAATGTTTTTGATTTTGTTGTGGCCCAAAGCTCGCCGAGTAAAGGGGGCATCGGTATCAACTATTTTGAAGCCCGCGACTATTTGCCCACGAGTGATAAGATGCGCACGGGTTTGGAAAAGTATGCTTACTATGCGTGCTTAGCTAAGTTTAATGGAAAGACATATACGCCGAGCCTGGGAACGCTTTCGATTATTCGTCATAAAGGCACCACAGCCTGTATAGCTCCGCGAGTACCCATTGCGAAGGAAGCCTGCATTCAAGAGTGCGGCAGCTTACGTCGATAATTTCTGACCCGAACAACGAAGAGGTCCTGTCTCAAACAGAGACGGAGCATCTTTGACCGAAACATCTCTCGACCTAAATCTAGGGAAAGTGGGGGAAAGCAATAATCACTCCCGCATGGGACCCCCTTTCAATTAACATAAGACTTAGAAGTTGGCGTTCTCGTTAAGTTTTTTCGTCTGTGTTCCGAAAAGAATCAAAACATGAGGTCATTATGAGATGGACTTTACAGCCCCTACGTTACCTAAGAGCCGCAGCTGCAACAGCTTCGGCATTTACTATTTGTCTGACTCCCGTTGCCCAAGGGCAAGAACGCGAGAGAACACAAAAAGAATTGGTGAATCAGTATCTGAAAGATACCGGCATCTCGACGAAAAAGGGACTGACAGTTGGTGAGTACTGGCGCTCGATTCGTCATGTTTATCCATACGCATTGCAATCAAAAATGGATTTGTGGGTTTCTACAAATCGCAATATGGCAATGCCAAAAGTGGAAGCGACAACTTACAAAGATCGTGACGGTAAGCAACAAATTCGCTTGAACCTCATTGGTAAACCCGGTCAGTCCATGAGTATTACTTTCACAGGTAATGAAGAAAATCCGATTAAGTTTAACAACACGGCGATTTCTAAAAAAGAAATTTCTGACTTCAAAAACTTCAACAAAATGCTAGCAAAAATCGGTAAAGAGAACCCCGCGTTAGCAAAAGCGAACAAAGACTCAGGCAAGACGATCGCGAAAAATCCAGTTTTATCCTACAAAGAATTTTCGGCACTGACCGCAAAACAAAAAGCATCTTATTTGGTAAAAGTTCGTCTGGCGATGCAGTCAGCCGAACGCGTATTTACGGCAAAGTATGGTAAAACCGCTGCTTTAGAATTAGAAAATAAATACGAATGGGCTTTTAAATTCCTTGCTGGTGAAGACGCGCAAGCGGCATCAAGCTTGAGTGGAAAACCCTGCGTCTATGCTGGATACCTGACTCTTTATGGAGAGAACGGCTCTTGTGGCGGTGAAGCTGAAGGTGCGAGACATTTCAGTGCTGCGATTAAAACAAGTATGGCTTCTTGCTCTGGTGGCGCGATCCCATGTAATCCAATGGTTTATGGTTACGATGCCAACGGAGGCTCTCATTGTGTTCCGCATGCTCAAAGAAAGTATGCAACCAGCCAGTGTAATACAAAATCTCCCCTGAACAGTCCCGAAGATAAAAAGGTCATCGTCGAGAGCTATTTGGCAAAACGAGGAAAGAACGTCAAGCTCAACCTTGTAGACGGCAAAGTCTCTGAAGACCAATACAAAGAAATTGAAGGCTACTTAAAGGATCTTAATAAATTCATCAATGATGCTGTGGGTGAATGTGATAACGATCCGCTTCTCTCTATTCAAAAGCAACGTCCTGATCAAAAATCAGCCTGTGACAGCTTACGCATCCGTGCGTTCGACTTGCAAAAGTTTGCTATGAATCCAACGGAAGTCGTTGGAAATCCGCCGGCTCCCGAGGCGCTGAATTGTTCGTTTGTTAAACCAGGTTCTTCTGAAGTCATCAACTCTCAAGGAAAACCTGAATGTGTGTGCGAAGTTGGACATAGCGAAGGTGATGTGACTGTTGAAGATGGCAAGTCAATCCCAGGCTGTCTGGTTCAAGAAAACCAAGATGACGTCGCTGGTATTGTAGCCTTGCCGGGAGCTAAAGAAGTCAAAGAGAAAGACGATGACGACGACAAGGGCGGATTCCCGTGGCTATGGCTAGCTGCCGCAGGTCTCATCGGTGTGGGGATCTGGGCGATCTTTAACCACAAAAATAAAAAAGGCAAAAAAGATGATAAGTATGTCGCGCCAGTAGCAACAGATCCTGGTGCGCCTGCTGTAGTTCCACCAACATCCACTATCAACCCTTTGCCGAATGCCTGTGACCCAGCAACTTGGACTCGCATCAATGGTATCTGTACGCCGCCATCGATTGTCATACCGACCCCGGATCTTGAAGGCGGAACACTGGTGCCAACAGAGGGCATGGGTTCTGGAGTGAATGTACGGTCCACAAGATAATTCAAGATGATCCAAGAGCGAAACATCGACAGAATAAATCCCCCGCTGGAAAGAATTCCTGAAAAGAATCCTCCAGCGGAAAATAGAAGCCCGATCCTGAAAGGGAATCGGGTTTTGACCTTTGAAGGGGCGGGATTTCACAGTGGTCCTTCGCCAAAAAGAAGGGGCTATAAGTTAGCCCTGTTCTCATGCCTGGCAGCGGTCATTGACGGTCTGATTCTCATTTCACTGAGCTCGCTTTTTTTGATTTCATTTTCTTTGATCATGAAGGCCAACTTCGGCAGCCTAGCGCAAAGTATTTTATACAGCCAACATCGTCTGATTTTTTTTGCAGAGATTTTTTCTGTTTGCGCTTGGATGTATATGGTCACAGTGCGCTCGGCCCAGGGTTCCACAATCGGAGAGTGGGTTTGTGATTTACGATTAGGTCAACCCCAAGAGCGTCTGCGCACGAGCTATATCTTGCGGGTCGCTTGGCGCAGCACTTTAATATTGTTAACGGGTCTGGTGACCTTCCCACTTTTATCTCTACTCTTTGGAAAAGATATTGCTGGCCATCTTTCGGGCTTGCGCCTATTTTCTTTGAAGTAAAGTGAGCACTTCATAGTGCAGAGTTTGTGGGAATTGATCCATCACACACATCTCTTTAACTTCATAGCCCCAACTCTGCAAGCGCGTTAAATCCTGCACCATCGACTCTGGATAACAAGACATATAGATGAAAAAATCAGGGCGCTCTGTGCTCTGCAAATTCCCGATAGAGTCTAAAAACCCTTTTAAACCTGAGCGGGGAGGATTGGCTAAGACTAAATCAAACTTTGAAAAATCTTGGGAAAGTTTTTTCTGAAAGTCCCCGCGATGAATTTTCAAGTTGCTAGTTTTAGACGCCAAAGACGAGGGCAGATATTCCAAAGTTTTTTCCAAACCCTGCAAGGAAAGCGCATCAATTTCACAAGCAAGAACCGAATCGGCAGCCGCTAAAGCCGGCAATGTCAGATTACCAATTCCAGAGCCGAATTCAATCACGCGCAAGCCCGCCCGAGCTGACAACCAAGCGCTTATTTTTTGACTGATTATTTTATTCGCTTGAAGGCTTGGCTGGGTGAAGCTTGCGACACTGCAGTAAAGATCCACAGGTGTTTCGTTCATCCATGTCTGAAACCAAACTCGAAGCTCAGGATCGCGCAGCTTATAAGCATTGCCAACAAGTTCCGGAACCTTGCGTCTTTGTCCAATTTCAACAAAGCCAGTCTCTTGCAGTTTTTGAAGTTGATTTTTTTCTTCTAATAAACCCTTCACATCTAGGTTGGCTAAATCAAGCCACACACCTTTTTGGCCGGTGGGTCCAACTCTTAAGCGGATCGAGGCCTTTTTAAAATTCCAATCAAAGGTCCGAAATTCTGTTAGCCAATTTTGCAAGGCCGGTGAAAGCTGAGCGCAAATATCCAGATCTAAAATATTGCGTGTGTCTTTTTCAAAAAGACCCAAGCGATCTTCGTGCAAGGTGAAATCGAGACGATCTCGTAGGCGAGCAATCCCGGCGCTCAGCGCTTCCAGTGGCTGTGCAACTTGAATTTGATGGGTATTGAGTAGTTCTTGCAAATTTTTAAGTTTCAAAGAAATTTGCGATTTATAAGGGCTCCCCAAAAGCTGGCAACCCGAGCAGCGGTCGGCAAAGGTACAAGGGACGATGTCTTCTGATAAAATAAATTCATTTCGCATATTTTAGGTGTCTTTTAAGCGTCTTTTTCAATGTCTTTGCTTGCTCGGGGGCTAGGTCTGTTATATTTCAGACAGAGCTATCTTAACAGGAGATTAGAACGATGATGAGAATTTTACTGACCCCGCTGCTTTTATTCGCCTCTAGTTTACTAACCCTTCCTCTTGCGGCCTCCGCTGCCAACAACAAGAACCCCCTGATGCGCATTTGCCGCCAAGCTCAAGGACAATTTTGGGTTGTTCAGGGACCTCATAGCGATCATCCCCTCTGCGTTTTTGGTCGTGCCGCTATCGGTGCGAAAGCGTTTTTGTCCTTTAAAACGGGTGACGGTTCCTCCCAGGCAATTTCTGTTTATAAGGCGGGGCGTCGCGGAGACTGTGGCATCCATGGGGCGGCCACTGTGCAGGCATGGGATACCGACGGTCAAAGCTGGCAATTGTGTGAGTTTTTAGATGGCTCTGTTATTGAGCGCTCTACCTTGCAAAAAGCTTGGGGACATTCAGACAATCACCGTCTTGATCGCGCTCTATCCCTTTAGTTTTCTTTGAGTTGAAAGGCGCAAGTACTTGCGTCTTTGCGAACGCCGTCTTCAAAATGCAGGTCTCTTTTTGTATATCCCAAGGTCACATGGGGATAAAAGAGATCTGGATTGAAATCCAAGGCTCTTCCGCCTCGTTCTACAAATAGTTTTTGAACTTCTTTGCGAAAGCTAAAAACCCCCTCAGAACTGACGACCGCATAATAGGTCGAATCAACAGCTTCCCCAGTCGGTAAGCTGGCCTTTCCCACACAAAGCAATTTAAAGGGCGTCAGCTGCAGTGAACGCTTTTTGGCTAAAGAATGAAGCTCCTGAATGCCAATACGTTTTTTAAGGATCTGATCATACTCTGGTGGAGTGATGACAGTTATGTGGGATTCACCACGGGATTGGAGCTTGATACCGAGCTGTTTTTGTAGATCCTTGCGTATTTGAGCGAAGGGCTCATTATGTAAATTGATAGCAACATAAGATTTAAAGGCTTTAGGATTCTTGTGCTCAATAAAAGCGGCGGGACTATAAACAGCTGAAGAGTAGTGAAGGGTTTTGTTAAACGAGAGCGGACTTGTTGTGATCCCCACTCCCTTTTGTAAATCAGCCGAGCGAGTTTTGTGAGAGCTCTCTGAAAAAGTGGCGCAGCCCGTCGTTAGCAGAAGTATGCAAATGAAAACCCATTGTATTTGGAGCATGAAAAGGCCCCCTTTCATTGACTTCAACTGAGGCTTTAACTAGCCTACACGGGCTATGAAAAAAGTTAAAGTTGTTCTTACATTATCTCTTTGTTTATTTCTTTCATCTTGCCAATTTAAGGGGACTAAAACCGATGCGGCCCAGTCTTCTGAAAAGGCCACAACCGATGCGCCCTTTTTAAATGAGCCGCACGCCCTCACCGAAGGAGCTCGTCAGCTGACCTTTGTGGGCCCCAAGTCGGGTGAAGGCTACTTTAGTCCAGATGGTAAGTGGATGATTTTTCAGAGTGAGCGAGAGCCGGGAAACCCCTTTTATCAAATGTTTCTGATGAATCTTGAAACGGGTTCCACAACTCGAGTGTCTCCGGGAAAAGGTAAAACGACTTGTGGTTGGATTCATCCCTCGATGAAGAAGGTCCTTTATTCTTCGACCCACTTGGACCCAGCAACTGGCAAGCACACGGCTGAAGAATATGAAAATCGTAGGAAGGCCGTGAAGGCTCGTTATTCATGGAGTTTTGATTCAAGCTACGACATTTTTAGTTCTGATCTTCAGGGGCGCAGTATCAAGCGTTTAACCAAAGAAAAAGGCTATGATGCTGAAGGGTCATATTCTCCGGATGGCAATTGGATTGCTTTTGCATCTAACCGCGCGGGATACACAGAAAAACTCAACGATGAAGACGCGAAGTACTTTGAAAAAGACGCTTCTTACATGATGGATATTTATATCATGAAGGCCGACGGGTCCCAGGTAAAGCGCCTGACTACTTCAAAAGGCTATGACGGCGGTCCTTTCTTTAGTGCGGATGGCAAAAAGATCACTTGGCGTCGATTCTCTCCGAATGGTTCAACGGCTGAGATCTACACAATGAATATAGATGGCTCGGATCAAAAGCAGATCACACAGTTGAAGTCCATGTCTTGGGCTCCTTATTATCACCCGTCAGGTGATTACATCATTTTCGGCTCTAGTGTTTTAGGCTATTCGAATTTTGAATTGTTTATTGTCGATGCAGAGGGAAAACAAAATCCCGTGCGGGTTACTTTCGATGAAGGCTTTGATGGACTGCCGGTGTTTACTCCGAACGGGAATGAAGTTTCCTGGACTCACCGAAGTGAAAAAGGGGATTCCCAAATTCTGATGGCAAAGTGGGATGATGTGAAGGCACGTCAGCTATTAAAGTTGCCACCTCAGGATCCATCTGCGGGTACTTTGAGTTCAGAGGTCCTTGAAGAAGATATTAAAAAGTGGGTTTACTATTTGGCTTCACCAGAGTTGCAAGGTCGAGGGACCGGGACTCCAGAGGAAAAAATCTATACAGATAAACTCGCTCAGGTCTTGAAGTCTTGGGGTTTACAGGGGGCTGGTCCCCAGGGATCTTTCTTTGATACTTTCGAATTTACTTCCGGCGTGGAGCTGGGAGCTTTGAATCAACTTGAAGATGTCGGTTCAATGAAAA
>JBBKWD010000021.1:0-2546 GCA_037968775.1 Bdellovibrio sp. | reverse complement strand
CCAGATAGCGATACACTTGCCGATAGCGCAGGTGTTGCGTCATCAGTTTGTCTTTTAGCTGGTGGATGAGGGATTCGCTGTGCGCCGTTTGATGGGTAGCCTGTAGCTCAAGCTGATTAAACGCATCAATATAGTTTTCTTTCCAGATCGCCGCATTCTTGCCCGTGAAGCCCATACACAGAAATGAAAACCCATCGCGGGTCATTTCATAGTATGCACTTTGACGTGTTGCACCATTTGCAATTTCAACATCTTGGAACATAAGCGCAAAATTGCGCTCATGAAACGGGTGTGAACACTCAAGGTTTTTAATCGCACGCAGAACGTCTTTATGCTCTTTAGTGAAATGTTCGGCAACGATGAGGGAGGTAGTAACGGGTTGGCCGTCTTTCAGGCAAACGAGGTCTAGGGGCTTAGTCATGACTGACTCCTTGTGAGGTTAATTACCCACCACCAAAGAGACCAATCAAAGGTGGTGAACTGAACAGGGTTGGTCTACCGATCTCACAAGGCTATTCGGCGCAGCTTACGCTGCCCACTGTCCAGCTCACCATAACGCAAAGTGTAGCTGAAAACAGGCATAAAAAAACCGCTAGGCGCGGATTTCATGCGCTTGTGAGGAAAACTGGAGACCAATCCAGATACCCGATTTTGCGAGTACAGCGTTAGAATGCTGTACCCATACGCAAAAATCAAGCGTTTTTTACGATTGCTTTTGCACTAAATCAGCGTTAGAAATACTACTCCACGTCCACAACCCCAAAGGGGGCAATATGCAACATATACACGCACGACACAGTTTAAAAGAAGGCCAAATTGTTAAACTCGTTTGTGACACCCAATGCAATTTTATGCTTATGGATGACACAAACTACAGCAATTACAAAAATGGCCGAGGTTATAAGTATTTCGGCGGTTTTTACACACACTTCCCTGCACGAATTGCCGTTTCACGCACAGGATCGTGGAACGTGGTGATTGATTTGGGCGGGGGTAGTGCGAACATTAAATATGATCTAACGATTATTGGATAAGTATTGCAGATTTTGCAAACTGTCTTCCAATGCCTTGCTTACCTGTTCCAACGCAACAGGGTGTGGGTTAACCTCACCACCTTGTTGCTCACCACCAAACCAGCGATGCCAAACCACCTCGCCATCTACCCGAACCAGCAACTCAATTTTTTCAGACATCACCACACCTCATAGATAGACCCTTATGGGTTTATGTATGATCAGGCCAGAGTAGGGTGGTTGTTAGGTGGAACGGATTCCTATTGGTTGGAAAATTAAAGGCAATAACGCTCCTTGGCCATTTTTTGATATTCATCATATTTTTCCTGATTTTGGATTGTAGTAGTCCAACGAATCACACTATCAATAGCAGAGCAAACCTCGCCATTTGCAGCATTGTTTTTAATTAAAAATTCAACTTTTTCCGTGTAGTCCGTCATCATCTTATGATTAACATAAAATTCATTGCCTTTCATCAAGGCAAACCACACGACCAAGAAAACAATAATATAACCAACCGATTGCATTTTACTTCTCCTTGAAAAAACTCAAAGTGCGTAGGAGTGCGCCATGCGCACCAACAGCATATTGTTACTGTTTTTCGAGCTGTTCAAGTTGCTCAGGCGACAGAACCACGCGTCTTGGGACGCTCTCAGTGCCTGTGTGTGCAGGGATCGTTCGTTGATATTTGTAGCAAGGCACTAAGTCCTGACCCATGTTGCACAAGCCATTTTCATAAACTCTTCGGGCAGGCACAGTGATTTTTCTATCGACATATTGCGTGCTGCTACTATATTTGTAGTCTGAGAAATGAGCATTGTTACGCATTTGACTGGGTGTTTGGTTGCTTAAAATAAGTTCACCTGCATCATTCTGGTAAATATGTGCGCTTCCAGCTTGCACTCCTGTTACGAAGCAAAGAAACCCAACGCTTAACAATATTTTTTTCATGGCACAGTTCTCCAGATTTGCCTGCCACCAGTCTACCCGCTACCAAGCCCCTCGATCTACCCAGCCATCCCAATCATCCACACTATTTTCAAGCTCATCCCTTGTCGGTATGGCCGTCCATTCAATCGGTGCGGCAGGATTCTTACTGGCATAATGCGCCAGCAAGTGCGCGATACCACTATCACCGTGTCGCTTATTGCCATTACTCGACGTGGTGCGCTGGTCTGGAATCCGAGCCACACCTTTCACCAGCGTAAATGCACGGTGGTCATCCAAAATATCCTTGTCCTGCGGCATGGCCACAATATCGCCATCTTCTAACGCCGCTTTAAACGCTGGTGTGTGGTCACGATAAAAGCCTTCAGACATCATCAAGGCTTCGACCCGTTCTCCATAAACCACCTGCATCGCTTCAGCCAGATAGCCACCGTTACCACTGGCATCATGCACACCCTTTCTAAAGTCGGGCAGGCGTGCAAGCACAAACAGCATGATCCGCTCTTGCTGCTTGTATGGCACGCGGAACATCTCCAGCACAAACGGACAAACCTTGCGGGTATCCTGCCGCTCCAGTAGCGGCCA
>JBBKWD010000020.1:0-3521 GCA_037968775.1 Bdellovibrio sp. | reverse complement strand
TTGCCTGGCTACTTACAGATGGATTTTAAATATGTTCCTTATTCGATTGAAGGTAAGCAGTGCTATCAATTGAGCTGTGTGGATCATCACTCGAGTTGGAGGGCTAATTCTTCCCCAAAAAGAGCTGGAAAATCCTAAAACGCTGGCAAACCTTAAAAAACGTCGTCGATTCATAGAGGCAGTTTAACATGATGCTAAAAAAATATGCAATCCCAATCAAAAGTTAAGGAAAGAGGACATGATGGAGCCAAGTCTTTACTCTTCAGTTTTTTGGGGGGCTCGAATTACTCCGTTTCCCACCCGACAACGCGTCCACCTTCAAAATACACGAAGCGAGTTTCTTTGCGATACCCCGCCGAACCGGAAACAAAACGTTGGTATTTCCAACGTTCGTTTTTATAAATGGGATTACCAGAGACTTCAACAATCACAGGCTCTCCCCAAGATCGTTTCACATAGTCTTGAGGCATCCCGACGGCGATGTCTTGGGAATCAATCATCTCTTTCATTTCTGCTTGCGGCACTTGCGAACGTGACCAGACATCTTTGCGATTCATCCACTGTTGCCGGCCCTCGATGGAGGGAATCGATAAGAACTCAATTTTTTCGTAGTCACCGGCTAACCACGGTAACACCTTTGAATATTGCTCTCGCTCTTTGTTGGAACTCAGGGATCGCTCAAGTTCCCGTACCTTTTGACGCGCTTGAATTTCGGCTAAGTCATTTGAGGTCAAAGAAAAGGGATCTTTGCCTAACTCATAGGCTGTCTGACGAGTGCTGTGATCCTGAAGACTGTTTCGGGAGGATGCCCCTTGATAGCCAGAGGAGTCCATGATCGAGGAACCATAGCCACTTTCCGGAGAGCGACCGAGGTGAGTACATGCCGAGAGGGCCCAAAAAATGAAAATCAGCGATAATTTGGAGTATGTCATAGTCTTTATCCTAGCTGAATTGCTCTGTTTTATAAAATACCTTGCGACAAATTCGGTTCTTTTCTTACAATCGTCTTGGGGGATTATTTTTGGCGAAGGTTGAGGACACGACGAAGGTCGAGGCTACAAAAGAAACTGACACTGCTCAAAGTGGTGCAAATCAGAATGTGGACGGAGAGTCTGAGGATCTTTTATCCTTGGAGTCTTTGGACAATCTGATTGCCGAAGATGATCCCGAGTTTGCAAACTCGCTAGAAGCCATTGGTCCCGACGATGGCAGCATCGATGTTTTCGAAGAGGGCCTCGATCTTGAATACACTCTCGAACAAGAGATCCGCAATTGGAAAAATGGTTCGACTCTGCGGCAGAATCTTTTTAAGATCCTTCCGCTTTTACCCAAATATTCTTACTCCTTAAAAATGAAGAGAGTCGCCTTGCGGCTCAATATCAAAAGGTGGAAACAGCAGTCGGTCGACTTAGTTTTCAATATCGGACCAAGATCAAAACAGGCCGTTATAAGCCTGGGCGCGAGCCTTAAGAGTGTTCTCGCAAAGGTTAAAACTTTTTCGGCAACGCAAAAACTGATGTTTGTGGGTTTACTTTTGGCGACTGTCGTGGGGGGCTTTGTTATCCATCGCACGCTGACACACCGATTGATTCCGGCCGATCAAGAGCTTTTTATGGGTTCGATGCAAGAGTGGTCTCAAAGAACAGGACAATTTGATCCAAAACTCGATACCGAGTACTTCTATGACTCAACACGAGCTTCACAAAACATCATGCAGCTTAAAAAAATGGTGACCAATTTGCAGCGGTCTCCGGGCTCCGGTTCGAATCCTATGGGTGCGTTTGAGTTTTACGTGGAAGGCACGGTCTCTGAAGTTCTGATTGAAATCAAAGACCGTGAACCTGAAATGGTGGATTTGTTTTTAGCGACCCTCAGTGAAATGACCTATGATCAAATCGCATCAGCAGAGGGTAAACAGTTGCTCTGTGATCGACTCCGTAAAAAAATGAACGGGATCCTGACCACTGGAAAAGTGCGCAAAATCTTTATCAAAACCGCGATCATTAAGCCTTAAAGTTGGCCACCTCAATATTATAGTATTTGAGGCGATCATGCAGTGTGCTCTTAGGCATTCCTAAGTCATGAGCCGTACGGCGTTGATTTCCACGGTTAGCAATCAAACGTTTGATGATCATTTGTTTTTCAATTTCTTTGATCACAGGAATATCGTTGGGTGCCAGGGGCTCATTAGGGTCGAGCAAAGTTCTATCGATCAGACGCTCCACTTGAGCTTCCTCAATATGTTCACGTGGAAAAAGAGCTGCCGCACGGCTGACCAAATTTTTTAGCTCTCGGATATTCCCAGGCCAAGAGTGCTTTTTCAAACGAGCAATGGCCCCAAAAGAGAAACGCACGCGCAGTTTTTTTGCAAAAGTATAAAGCAGTTCCTCAAAGTCTTCCATACGCATAGTCAGCGCAGGGGGGGAAATGCTGACAACATTCAGACGGAAGTAAAGATCCGAACGGAAGCTGCCTTCTTGAATTTTATAGCTTAAGTTTTGATGAGTCGCTGCTAAAATACGAACATCCGTTTTGATATTACGATCGGCACCGACGGGGCGAATTTCGCTGTTTTCTAAGGCACGTAAAAGTTTGGCTTGTAAAGAGTAAGACAAGTCACCAATTTCATCCAAAAACAGTGTTCCACCGCGGGCGGCTTCAAAAGCACCTTTGCGATCAGAGATGGCACCAGTAAAGCTGCCTTTGATATGTCCAAAGAGTTCACTCTCGATCAGAGTTTCAGTTAAAGCACTGCAGTTTACGCAAACAAAAGGACCTTGGCGGCCGCTGGCTTCATGAAGGGCTTGGGCAATAACATCTTTTCCCGTTCCAGAGGGGCCTAATAATAAAACAGGGAATTCGGTTTGAGCAACATTGCTCAGGGCTTGAAGCTCTTGGTTCCAAACTTCATTGCGACTCTTTAAAGGAAAACCGGTTCGGGTGGAGTTTTGTTGGGTGAAGGTCATTTCGACAGTGCCGACTCTAAGGGTGTCGCCTTCTTGCAGGTAAGCCTCCATTACGCGGGCATCATTTAAGTAACTGCCATTTTGTGACCTTAGATCGCGAACAAGGTAGTTTTCATCTTTCATTTCAATGCGAGCATGGCGATCGCTGATGTCGGTTCCGAACAATTGGACCTGGCAAAGTGAGTCTTGACCGATAGTCATCATGTCGACGAGTGAAACGATTCTCGGGTTTTCTCCGTGAATTTTTAAGAAAGCTTGGTTCATATATCCCCCTAAAGTGTGATTTGTTGGCCCAACCGGACCCTTATTTACTGAAATTCCCTTATACAAAGTCCTTGCCGCGTCCAGTTCGATTTAAAGGGGGGATGGGGCGACTTCGACTCGGGATATTATCATGAGCAGGACCCCCTTCTCAGAATTGAGAAAAGGGCCGAGCTTTGGTAGCCTAAGCCATGTCGAAGAAAATAGATTTCATCAAAAGTGCCGTACTTGCCCAAGATTATCCCAACCATAAAAAAGTCGAAATTGCGATCGCAGGTCGATCCAACTCTGGAA
>JBBKWD010000019.1:0-14855 GCA_037968775.1 Bdellovibrio sp. | reverse complement strand
GCCCAAGACATCCCTCAGAAATACCAAGATTGTCTTTGCCCGAAGTGTTTAGGCAGTTTTATGCCGCCCCCACCCGAGCTCACAGGCACCGACTATTATATGAATGAGCAGGGACTCATGGTTTTTACCGAGTCCTACCACTTAAAGCGTGGCTATTGTTGCAATAGCAACTGCAAACACTGCCCGTATTAGGATTCCCGTGAATAATTTTGTATTAATTTTTATATGCCTGAGTGTTGGATTTCTTTTAAAAAGGTCTCGCCGCTTTCCGGTTTTCACGGCTCAAGTTCTCAATGCATTTGTCATTCAAATCTCATTGCCCGCACTCGTTTTGACTCAAATCCCCCCCTTGCTTCAAACGCAGACTTGGGGGATCACAATGCTGATTCCCATTTCGATGGCGTGGTTACTTTTTGCCACTTCCTTTATTGTCTTTAAAAAATTGGGGAATAAGTTTGGCTGGGATCAAGCAACCTTAGGAGCCCTGGTTTTGACAGCTGGTCTGGGCAACACGTCATTCGTCGGTCTTCCTCTGCTAGAGTCCTTGCTCGGTACTGAAGCTTTGCCCATCGGAGTAATCGTTGATCAACTCGGGTCTTTTTTAGTTCTTTCGACTCTCGGAATTCTTGCAGCTTCTCGTTTTTCGGGCACCTCAAAAGATAAAGTCTCTGCCCTCTCGATGATTCGCAATATTTTGTTTTTTCCTCCCTTTATCGCATTAATAGCTGCAGGAGTCTGGTCGGCCTCGGGAACCTTCGGTCCCGGCCTGGCATTGAGCATATTTGAAAAACTTGCCGTCACACTTGTCCCTTTGGCCTTGGTCGCTGTTGGCTACCAAGTCAGCGTCAGTCCCGTGGCGCTCGCTCGGAACTGGAAGTCACTTTTTTGGGGCCTCAGCTTTAAACTTTTTTTTGCGCCTTTAATATTTTTTATTCTTTATACGCAGGTATTTTCGTCGTTCACGTTGGCGACTCATGTCACGATCCTAGAGGCCGCAATGGCTCCCATGATAACGGCCGCTGTCGTCGCCACAGACTTCGGATTGAACAAAGAGGTGGCAAGTCTTATGCTGGGGATCGGAATTCCCTTGTCATTGCTGACTGTACCACTTTGGCATGAGGTCTTATTGAAGATCTTTCCACTTCTTTAAAAGCCCCTGCCCCTGCAAAGTCGGCGGCTTCCTCGCATAGGATCTTTGATCATAGAATTCTTGGCTTTGGCTTAACAAACTTGAGAACTCTGAAAACTCAGTTTGAAGTCGCCTTAGGTATGACAAAGGGGGCTCGGCCAAGTCCCGTGGTTTCTCTTTTTTATTTCCCCATTGTTCGATCAGGACTAACAACTTTTGCTCAATCTGATTTTTTTTCTTTCTCAAAATCAAATTTCGGAAAACCAGATAGCTTAAAAAAACAAAAAATAAAATGGCGGCCCCCGTTTGTACTCCGTAAAGTACAAAACGAGCCCAAAGCCCTTCTTGAAAACCTCGGTCAAAATCAATCAGAAAGAAAGTCCATCGGTAGTTTAGATCTTCTACCCAAAAGCTAATACGATCCCAAACAGCAACTGAAGATTGATTTTTGCTATTCCAATCTGTATTCCTGGCAAAGGCCAATTGATCTTCTTCAGATAAACTAAAAAACTCTGTCGCGCCAATTACCAAACGTAAGGGCGCCACCCAACCAGTCGGGTCCTTGCGTTGCCAATGACCCTCGGTGAAAATCTCCACCCATGCGTGGGCGTCTTTTTGTGAAATCCGCCAAAAGTCTCCCAATGGATTATAGTGTCCTCCTTGATATCCAACCACCACCCTTGCTGGAATGCCCAAGGCTCGAGCCAGTGTCGCATAAGCACCGGCAAAGTGTTCGCAGAAGCCTCTCTTTCGATAAAATAGAAAAGCATCTAGATCATCACTTTTATAGAGTCCTGGTGAGAGCGTATAAGTAAAGCCACCTTTAAAAAATAGTTCCCTCAACTTGTCTAACTTTTCTTTATCCTTCAACTTCAAGTCGTGAATGTCAGAAATCCAGCGAGCGGTCCGCAATGGCAAGGTAACAAACTGTAAATCACTTTCCGTAGGTGGGTTACTGTCAGCGTTAGACTCTTTCCAAAAGCCTTTGTAGAGGGTGGTACCCTGTAAGGGTCTTGTAGATCTATATAAACCGTGATCCAAGGGCAAAATTCTTCCGGTTTCAATACTCACGTCAGAAGTTCCATCTAGAACAAACAAGAAGGTTTGCTCAGCAGGTTCAATAGCAATTTCATAGGTCGATGTTCCGCGCCGAAGAGGCTTCTCGTCTGAGATTCCGATGCGACCTGGGCGCCAACTGAAACCATTGGCGATACTCAGAACGGATCCGCGCCAATACAGTTCTCGCGAATCACTTAAGATCGGTAGACCCGAAATTTTGGCGCGAAAGACCATGCGATCAATATTGGCAAGCTCCGCCACTCGGCCGGGGTTGAGTTCATCACTAAATCCAACAGCACCATAGGATGTGCCTCGAGACATCGCCCACGGCAATACGAAACGCGGAAAAGCAAAGAATAAGACCACGGCACTGGGAATCGAATAGGCAAAGATTTTAACGATCATTTTAGATCGACCGCTCAAGTTTCGCGGTAAAAGTGAAAACCAAAAACCCGCAAAGGCAACACCAGATGGAAGAATCCAATAGATGTCCAAACTAAAAAGGGCCTTGATCGAAATTAAAACGAACCCCAACATCACAATAAATTTGTGATCCCGATCATTCTGATAATCCATCACCCGCAGGGCCGAAAGACCCAACAGAAAAGTATAGGCGGGCTCCTGGCCAATGAGTGTTCGGTATTGTATTAGCGTTTGCGCCAACAACAAGACACTCAGGGCTCCGGTCCAGCGACGGGGCAAACTGCGCCAACCCAGATTTTCAACGCCCCACTTCCAGATCAACAAACCTAAACTAAAAAAAGCAATCCATGGTGTCACCTCAAAGGCCACCATCACCATGGCGCAAATAAAAGAAAAAGCTAAGGACTTCTGTTGAAAAAATTGAAGTCTCACGCCAGGTCCTTTTCCGAGCACAAGGCCAAGGCCTCTAGGCACCGAAACCACTGTGCTTTTCCATGATCAATAGGAAAATGCTTAGAACCTAAGTTAAGAGAATAGGAGTGCTGCCGTTTTTCAGCCTCATCAACCCACAAAGCTAATTGTGACAGTCTGGCTTCGAATGTTGGTAAGTTTTGCGTTTGATCCCAGTCGAACCTCAACTGAGGTCGCTCCGGCTCCTCGAAATTTTTAACCAACAGTTCCTGATGCCGAGAACTTGCCCGCCAATCAATTCTATTCACAGAATCAGAACTTTGAAACACTCGGTGGTCCCGAAATAAACCCGCATTCTGAAGAACTTGTTCACCAAGGGAATCTGATGGAAACTTTTGGTCCCCCCGTTTTTCCGGAAAGACCAATACTTTTTGTTCTACACGGTACACCCTCCAGGCCCGAAGCAGACCAAAGGGATAAGTGCTCTGCACAACTAAGCGAGGCAGCTGAATCAACCCTCGACGTTGCGGGAAAAACAGAGCTTCAACCTCAACTTCCGATAGCTGCTCAACGATTTGTTTACTTGTGATATCTTTTGATTTCTCAAACAGAACTTGAATCTCAAAGGCCTTTACTGTGGCGCGATTTTTTAAAGGCACCGACACCGTGCCCGCCACTCCAACGAAAAGCGCCTGGGGTCGTAGCTGCTCTGGCAAAAGTGTCACAATGTCAACATTGCGATTTGTGATCAACATGCCGGTAAACGCCACCGAGATCATAAAAAAAACGAAAATATAAATCAGATTGTTCGCGTACCCGAGCGCCATAAAAAATAAAACAAAAGCCATAAGACCGAAGGCCAATCCAAAAGGAGACGGAATTATATAGGTACGATTCCTTTTTTTAAACAGGAACAGGCGTCGCTTTTTTAAGAGCTTCTGCCCACTCACGGCCTCGTTTGATGCCATGGTTGCCTCCCAGTCGATGACCCAGTACCGGAACTAAAACACTTTGAACATCTTCGGGACGAGTATAGTCCCTTCCTTCTAAAAAAGCCCAGGCCTTTGCAGCCCGCGCCAGAGCCATTCCCGCTCGCGTTGACAATGGGGCCCCCTCGAATTGTCCCTTACGAGATCGCTCCAACAAATCACCAATATAATTGGCAACCGGAGCTGCCACGTGAACTTTCTGTACTTCAGATAAGGCCGCTTGCATTTCTTCTTCCGAAAAAAGTGCTTCCAGTTTTTGCAGTTTTTCTCTTGGATCTTGGCCTTGTAAAATTCGGACTTCCGTTTCTTTCGACGCGTGATGCAACTCCAAGCTCATCAAAAAACGATCGAGCTGGCTTTCCGGAAGAGGAAAAGTTCCCGTCTGTTGATGAGGGTTTTGCGTGGCAATAACATAGAAAGGACTTGGCAAGCTCCAAGTAGCTCCATCCACCGACACTTCACCTTCCTCCATCGCCTGCAACAGAGCGCTCTGTGTACGCGGGCTTGCCCGATTGAGTTCATCAGCCATCACAAGCTGAGCAAATAAAGGCCCTGGATGAAAAATAAATTTCTGATCTTGAGGATGAAAGACCTGCCCCCCGATGACGTCAGCGGGTAACAAATCAATAGTGAATTGGATTCGTCGAATTTTCAGACCTGAAAGTTTGCCTAGGACCTGCACGAGAGTCGTTTTCCCTACGCCCGGTAAATCCTCGATCAGCAGATGACCACCGCCTAAAAGACAGGTCATGGCCAGGCGAATTTCTAAGTCTTTATCTAAAACGATTTTCGAGGCTTCAGAGACGAGATTGTGAAACTTTTTATTCATGCTTTAAGCCTAAAGCTAAGCACATTTAAGACCAAGTGAATTTCACCCAATTTATGAAAAACTTTGAGAGCTTCGAGTCCTAAAAATAGATTTTATGCGGCCTTATAGGCCGAGCGGACTTTAAACAAGACAGCCAAGGAGTAACCATCGATATCCCTTATCTTATTTTCGATAAAATTCTCAAAAGAAGTCATAAAATCAACTTTCTCTTTTCCCATTCGAAGCAACAGGGCCTGATCCACTTCTTGCGCCAATCGAACCAGCATACTGTCTTCTCGAATCTTATTGCTTCCCGGTCTGTTCGGATAACCTTTCTGATCCATCCGTTCATGTGAAAAGAGAATCATCTCTTTTACTTCCTCAGCTAATTGCAATCGTTTAGAAAGGATTTGGTTCAAACTGAAAACGGGGTGTTTCTCGTACTCCATCTTTTCTTCGGCATCAAACTCAAGCAGCCGATCTTGGCGAACCTTTGTGGTCGTTCTTGGCGATAATAAAATCATACCAATGTCCGCAAAAAGGGCCCCTAACATCACACTAGCGGGATCCCCGACTTGGGCACGACGACTGAGTAAGCCCGCATAAGCGGCAACGGCCGTGGCTCTTTCAATGGAACCGAAATCACCGATGGAAGAATTATTGATGATCTCCCAAGGATACTTTACTTGAGAGAGCGAGTCTAAAAGTTCTGTACCAAATTTCTGACAGTCTTCAAAAAGACTGCGCCCGTCCGAGAACGAAGAGGAGCTAGTTTGATCACTTATCATCAATACGAGATCAATAAAGGCCTGCTGCAATTTTAAAAACTTCCCTCGACAGGCGCGGGCGTTTGAAGTTTCCTCATCCCCACGAAAAGTTTTTAGGTACTCACCCCAATTGGCGACATCATTTCGGTGAATATAGAGTTCTTGAGATTCACTGTATTTCCCAATGAACTGAGCATTGATGTTTTGCCCCGGCTTATAGATACGCAGATATTTTTCGTTCTTTGGCATTAGCATATACAGGGGAAACTCACCACTTGAATCCGGTACCAAATCGATAACTTTTATCGGAATATAAGCACTTTTAATAATTTGACTGGATACGAATTCCAATTTGCTGTTAGACGTGAATTCATTATCGAGCATAATCAAATTAGCACCTGATTTTTTAAGGAGCTCCATATCTTCCGGTTTGACCCTCGAATCCAATACACAGACGATATAAGATCTATCCATCATTTGCCGAGCCACTTGTATGGTACCTGCAGCTTCATGGATGTTTGAAAAACTAGTGCAATCCAAAATAAAACACTTCACTCGGTCTGCATCCCCTGGGTCACCAAAAAAGGCATCCGCGTTGGCGAAGTCTGCAAACACGAAAGAAAACTCCGCTGATAGCCCAAGACACCTTTTTATAAAGGCCGGGTTCGTAGAAATAGCGACGAGATCTGTCGAGTTCATTGAAGCTCTCCGTTCATAGTTTGGGGCACAAAGTTATTTATAAGTTCGGCTTTGGTATTAAGGAACATGAGGTTTCAAATATGAATGCGATAACTTTCAACATTTGGAGTGCCCCATTCCTGACATTTATCTCAATTTCGGGCACGGAATATGAGCCTTCATAAACTTCGGGGCACCCCTCTCCCCCTTGTCGAATTTTCGAAACTGTGGCATTTTTTTCAAGGTAATCAGGCATTGGTTTGTCACAAGATTGCTCCAGACGTCTATGACGTTCACCTCCCCCTGAAAACGCATCTTCCATTGATATTTTGCCCCCTTCAGAGTACAAACTCTCCCTATGATTAGCACATCCAATATCAGTCTACGTTTCGGCGGCAAAAAGCTTTTTGAAGACGTGAATGTCAAGTTCACTCCCGGCAATTGTTACGGTCTCATCGGAGCCAACGGTGCGGGCAAAACCACTTTTCTAAAGGTTCTCTCCAAAGAGCTTGAAGCCAACACCGGGGAAGTCATCGTCCCACCCAAAATGCGCATTTCCGTTCTAAAGCAAGATCACTATGCTTTCGACACTGTCACAGTTTTGAAAACCGTGATGATGGGCAACGAGCAGTTGTTCAAGGTCATGGAAGAGAAAGACGCGCTGTATGCCAAGCCCGATTTTTCGGAAGCTGATGGCGTGCGTGCCTCTGACTTAGAATCCGTATTTGCCGAACTCAATGGTTGGGAAGCTGAATCTGAAGCCGGTGTTATGCTTGCAGGCTTGGGCATACCAGATAGTTTGCACTTAAAACTGATGAGTGAGTTGGATCCCGGCGACAAAGTTAAAGTTCTTTTGGCCCAAGCACTTTTCGGCCAGCCGGATATTTTGCTACTGGATGAGCCCACGAATCACTTGGATATTTATGCGATTCAATGGCTGGAGGAGTTTCTCTACAACTTCCAAAACACGGTGATCGTCGTTTCCCATGATCGATACTTCTTGAACAAAGTTTGTACGCACATGGCAGATATCGATTTCGGAAAGATCACCATCTATTCTGGTAACTATGAGTTCTGGCGCCAAGCAACTGAATTGGCCCAACGACTGCGGTCTGATCAAAACAAAAAGAACACCGATAAAGCCGAAGAACTCAAAGGCTTTATCGCGCGTTTTAGCGCCAATGCCTCTAAATCACGCCAAGCATCGTCCCGCCAAAAACAACTTGAAAAGTTGGACTTAGCCGACATGCCCGTTTCAACACGTCGTCAACCCTTCGTCGGTTTTGAACCCAAACGCGAAGCCGGAAATGATCTTTTGACGGTCACCGGCCTAACAAAAACTGTAAATGGCGAAACCATTCTTAAGAATGTCAGCTTCACAATTAAAAAGGGCGACAAGGTCGCACTCGTCGGCCGCAATGACGTGGCTAAAACCACGCTGCTCGATATTTTAAGCGGCGAAATGGAAGCCGACAGCGGCACCTATACTTGGGGAGTCACAACGACTCGCAGTTATTTTCCTACGGACAACTCCAAACTTTTTAACGTCGACTCTCCTAATTTGGTAGAATGGCTTCGTGAGTATTCCGAAGACAAAGATGAGTCTTTCTTGCGCGGATTTTTGGGTAAGATGCTTTTTAGCGGCGACGATGCTATGAAGCAGCCGCGCGTTCTTTCCGGAGGCGAAAAGGTTCGCTGTATGCTCGCGAAGATGATGCTCTCTGGAGCAAATGTATTGCTCTTAGACGGCCCGACGGCTCACTTAGATTTAGAGAGTATTTCTGCAGTGAATGATGGCGTTAAACGTTTTAAAGGCACCGTGCTTTTCACTTCTCATGACCATGAGTTCGTACAAAGCTGCGCCAATCGTATCATCGAACTTGATGGCGGTCTTAAGGATGATGTTTACATGACTTTTGATGAATACATCGAATCCAAAAAACAATCGGCAAGTTTATGATTGAAATCGGCAAATGGAATAAACTCTCTGTTGTTAAAAAAGTCGAATTTGGCGTCTTTTTAGATGGCTTTGAAGATGGTGAAATACTTTTGCCTCAGCGCTATGTTCCGGAAGTCTGCGAAGTCGATGACGAACTGGATGTTTTCATTCATTTTGATTCGGATGATAGATTGGTCGCCACCACTGAAAAACCTCTGGCCATTGTCGGCGAATTTGCGCTTTTAAAAGTTGCAGGCACCACCTCTGTCGGCGCCTTTTTGAACTGGGGCCTACCGAAAGACTTATTTCTGCCCTTTGCCGAACAGTCTCGCGAAGTTCGCACGGGCCAAGATGTTCTGGTTTTTGTGTATACGGACAAAAGCGATCGCTTAGCGGCTTCTATGCGCTTAGATCGCAACATGTCCAAAGTGGCTGGCACTTATACCGAAGGGCAAGCCGTCAACCTTATCATTGCGGGCAAAACGGATCTGGGCTTTAAGGCGATCGTCGAAGGTCAGCATTGGGGTGTTCTTTATTCGAATGAAGTCTTTCAAGAGCTTCAATACGGCCAGCGCCTGTCAGCATTTATTAAAAAACTTCGTCCCGATGGAAAAATCGATTTGGCCCTTTCTATGACTACGGGTCACAAGGCTGCTGCGGACATCGGCCCTCAAATTTTAGAGCTCCTCCAAGCTAAAGGTGGCTTTTTGGCCCTGAATGATAAGACTCCTCCTGAAGAGATTCAGCGACTCTTTGGTGTCAGCAAAAAGAAGTATAAAATTGCTCTTGGGGGCCTATATAAAAAGCGTCAGATCTCCGTTGACGACGACGGTATTCGACTGCTTCCTGCCAAATAAAACAGACACAGAGAAGATCACTAACGCAGGACTGCCCGTTTTAGAATTCGGCGGCTCCTTGTTGCACGTCCTCCCATCTTGAGACACCATATTTGCTGAACAACTAGGAGGTTCTTATGATTAAAAGTCTTTGTGCGGTGCTTATTCTTTTTTCAGCAAATGCAATGGCGGCGGACTCAGGATGCGGTCTTGGCAACGTCATCATTTCCAAAAACACTAAGGGTTTGCAGTTATTGTCTATGACAACAAACTCTTATTTTTTAACTCAACCACTGGGAATCACTTCTGGAACCTCTGGTTGTTCTTCGAGTGGACTGGTTATGACGGATCAAGAGGTTCAGTACTTTGTTGAGGTCAATCAAGACGACCTGTCTCGTGAGATGGCACAAGGTCACGGCGAAAAGCTCGCAACTCTTTCGTCAATGAAGGGCTGCACGAATGAAGTCTCTCAAAAAGCCTTTGGCAGCTTCACGCAAAATTCATTCTCTAAAATAGTTCCGCATGCAAACACTGCGGCTGTTGAAATGGTGAAGAATCTAAACTCTGAAATGGCGACACAAAAGGAACTTGTTTCACTTTGCCATGGTTCTTAGTTTTTATAGATTTTTTCAAATCACGTTCTGCATTTTTATATTGGGAGCCCCACTTTTATCGTGGGGCTTTTCCATTGAACGCACTCAAAGTTACCTTGAACAAGCTCGGACGAAAAAAATTTGGCTAGATCCCCAATGGCTGAAGCTTGGACATTATCGTTCCAAATGGAACGGTGGATATTTCTCCCCCTTACAAGGTCATTTTTTTATTTCTCCAAATGGTTTTCACGCACCCGAGTCTGAACTTACTGCTACGATAGAATTTCTTTTTTCAGAGAGCACTTTAGCAAAACATCCTCAGTGTCATTATTTAGCTCGCATGTCGTGGTTAAAAAGTGTCCTGACTATATCACAAGAGGACCTTCTGCCCTGCGAAGAGCAAGACCAATGGAAAAGGCAATTAGGCGCCTCTGAAGTTTATATTGTTTTCGCCGCGAGTGATCTCAGCAGCGCCGCTTCGAGTTTTGGACATACTTTTTTAAGGCTTCACAACTCTAAAAACACCCAAGCCCTTGAACTTCTAGATTATGGAGTGAACTACGCTGCTACAACAGGAACGGATACCGGCGCGCTCTATGCCTTGAAAGGACTTTTTGGATATTACCAAGGCACCTTTTCAATGCTGCCCTTTCATCAAAAAATTAAAGAGTACTCGAACCTCGAAGGCCGGGACCTTTGGGGGTACAAACTGCAACTTTCCGAACAACAGGTGAATCTATTGATTGATCACCTACTGGAACTAGAAGGCAGCTATTCAAAGTACTATTTTGCCGACGACAATTGCTCAGCGCAACTTCTGGAGCTACTTGCGGTCACGCAACCAAACAAAGAGCTCAAAAAAGCACCGGACATCGTGCTTCCCCTGGATACCTTAAAAACTCTCCAGCATGCCGGGCTCCTCGGCGAACAAAAATTTCGAATTTCCTTGCAGTCCGAATGGCAAATTCGTTATGGGCAATTGACACCGTCAGAGCGAACTCCTTTAAAAGCACTTATCGAAAATCAAAATACCGAGACTCCCGAGTTTCAACTTTTGCCTTCGAATAAAAAGGCAAAAAGTTTAGAGGCCGCCATGAGTTATTTGGCAATTCAAGAGTATCGATATCACCGTGAACGGAAAGGTGAAAAGTACAAGCTTGCCGTAGCTCGAGCAGGACTGGGCCCTGTAACTCAGCCGCCTGCAATCGCTTTACCAGCATCACCACTTTCCAGCGGTTCTAGTTCTGCCGTCTATTTTGGATTCGGACAAATGGAACACCAAGATTTTTATCGCTTTAAAGTACGGCGTGGCTTTCACGACTATATTTCAAACGACGGAGGTTTAACTCCCTTTTCCCATTTAGAACTTTTAAGCTTTGATTTTCAGTATAAACCGGCTCTCCAGAATCTGGAGCTTCAAGAGTTTGTATTTAGCAAAATTCTAAGTACTCACCCTGTGACCACATTAGAGCATCCGATGAGTTGGAAGTTCGCTTTAGGAACAACACCAAAATGGGTTCCTTACTTGAGGGCTGGTGGCGGATATAGTTTTGATTTTCCAATGGCTCAGATCAGCCGCTGGACTCTGTTGGGCGTGAGTGAAAACGAAAATCTTACGGAGAACGCCGATGCACGCTTGGGCATTGAAAGCCTTTTCTTGTCGAAGTGGCTTCCCGACCTTCGCAGTCTTTTCAGTCTAAAATATAGTTATTCGACCCGCGAAAACAGAACTTTGACTGAATTAGGCATGGCCTTGTCGATGGATATTTCTAATTTTGAATTTCGTATCGAAGCAAAAACATACGACCAACAAGATTCTTGGACCGCATCGATTATTTTTTAAAGGTCCTAATAATGCAATACCATTTGAAATTCGAGCATATTCATTTGAATTGAATGGCCTGTGCGTTGATCCACAAAAAGATCCTGTCCATAGTCTCTTAGCTTAACTTGTGTTTCCCCGGATGTAAAAACAGCCTTCTGAAATATTTCGTTAAAAATGAAGGCTACGGATTCAGCTGGATTTGTGATGACCATCACTGCGCGACCGAGCATTTGTGAGCTGGCCAGTGCGCCATTATTTTCACGCACACGGCTGCGCAAAGTATTAATTGATTCTGATAACAAGGTAGCAAAAAGTGGACTTAACAGAAACTCTTCGTTTTTCAAAGACATGTTCGGTAATTCAGGGCGCAAGACATCTTGTTGCGACTGATAGGCCGAAACGCCGACGGACATGCCACTTCTGAGGAAATTGATAAGTTGCTCGTTTTCATTCGTCTGTATAACTACAAGATCTTTGTAAGGATTGACGGTCCCTCTCTTACAAAGGTCTTCAAGTGCGACATTATTTTTTTCGTGTTGAAATCGCCGAATGAAGCTTTTTATTTTAAGGCACCGTAGAGCTTCACGGGTATCAAGTCGGACAACCAAGCCCCGTACTTCAGCGCGATCCATAATTTGATTCGACATCTGATGAAAATCTTGCTCTGAAATATACTGACCCAAGGCACCGTCGAGGGCGAAACTTGGATTCGAAATACAACCAAATGTGATTATTCCCAACAGAGCTTTTAACATAGCTCTTTTTATCATAATTCGAGGTCCCCTAGGGCTCCCTTAGGGCGCAAGGAAAACTCTTCCTTGGGTGTTCAAAATTTTGACGAATTTAACTCCTGGAAGTGCCATAGGTTCCCGCTGAGTCGAGAGAAGCAAAAGACTCTCGGAGCCGAGAAGGCCTCAAAAAGTGGGTGGCATTTGATTTTTTAGACTTCTGTTTGTTTTGGCTGCTCGCGACGACGCTGGCGCTCTTCAACAAAGTCCACGACAAGCAATGCCACTGCGCTCTCTAAGGGGCCACTTTTTTTCATCGATGGCGACGCCGTTTGTCTAAACCCCACCGCCCTTAACCATCTTTGCTGACTCAAAGAAAATAGCAAAACGGCAAGTGAGGCCACTGTCATACCCAAATAGACCATCATACCTATTGAAAAGGCAAAGCCCTCCAAAGTCTCAAGTTTTCCGTCGAGCTGACCAACAACCTGGGAAATAAAGAGAGAAAGACCGACACAAAAAAGTGCCAAGGATCCGACCACTGTCACCGCTACCACAGAGAGCGCGCGCACATGCAAAACCAATTGCTGCGACAGCGCCGCGCCGGGCTTTTGAAAGAGGTCCTTCGCGCCGCCCAGAAAAAATGAAAGCAAGGGCAAGAGGAAGTTCATCACTTGTCACCTCGATAGAAAAACCGGGCCAGCAAGAAACCAATCGCTGCCGCTATACCAACTGCAGCCAATGGGTTTTCTTTGACAAAGGCTGTCGTTACGTCCTTCACTTCCTGGGCCTGAGCTTTCTGTGCATCAGGAATTTTTTGTGACAATGACTCCCGGTGGAATTCCATTTCGGCAATAATCTGTGCTTTGATTTCGGCTAAAAGCTCGCTGCGATCCATGATGCACCTCACGGGCTCTTTCGGAACAAAAGGCGCTGCTGATGAGCTTTTGGACGCCGTTAAGGTCTAAGGTCCTAAGGAAAATCCTCGGGGAGCCCCAGAAGCTTCTAGTTTTTTTACATCTTGCCCCGACCCGACCTCCTTTCGCCTAGTAAATGATGCCTCTAGGAGTAAATTCTGCTAGATAAAGACTCCAAAACCACCGAGGTCTACTTGCTACCACATGAATTTACTTCTTTAAGCCTTGCGCCCGAACTTTTGGCTGTCATAGTCCAATTGGGCTTTGAAAAGATGACGCCCATCCAAGCAAAAACTTTGCCTTTGCTCTTGGCAGGAAAAGATCTGATCGGTCAGTCTAAAACTGGCAGTGGGAAAACGTTGGCTTTTACCCTCCCTATTTTGCACAACCTCGTTATTCCCGCACCTCAACTTCAAGCTTTAGTTTTATGTCCCACTCGCGAACTCGCGGCCCAAGTCGTGAGTGAAATGCGCAAACTCGGGCGCCAACAAGAAGGCTTGCAGATTCTAGCTCTCACCGGCGGACAGCCCACGCGGGAACAAGCACAAACTTTAGAAAAGGGAGTGCATATTGCCGTAGGAACTCCGGGGCGAGTTCTGGATTTGATTCGACGCGACCGATTGGACTTCAAGCATTTAAAAACTTTGGTTTTAGATGAAGCTGACAAAATGTTTGATATGGGTTTTGAAGAAGAAATCAAAACCATCTTACGGCAAATCCCTACGGCGCGCCAGACGGTGATGTTCTCTGCCACTTATCCGGAATCTATTTTGGGATTGAGTCGTAAATACCAAAAGAATCCGCACCATATTACGGTTGAAGATGCCTCCGAATCAAAAATCGACATCGATCAAGTTGTCTATGACACCGAAGAAGCCGACAAGCCCTTGATGCTCATGCGCGTTCTGCAACAACATCCTTCCAATTCTACGATTGTTTTTTGCAATACCAAAGCCGCTGTTAACGAGCTTGTGGATCTGATAGCTGAACAAAATGTTCCTGTGGCGGCCCTTCATGGCGATATCGAGCAGCGCGAACGCGATCGCGTGATGGCGATGTTCCGCAATGGCAGTCATCGTATTTTAGTGGCAACAGATGTGGCG
The DNA here is from genome assembly GCA_037968775.1 of Bdellovibrio sp. GTDB lineage: Bacteria > Bdellovibrionota > Bdellovibrionia > Bdellovibrionales > Bdellovibrionaceae > Bdellovibrio. Next base: position 650 of record JBBKWD010000019.1, on the reverse strand, counting down.
GCACGAGGTCTCGATATCGACAACTTAGAGTTGGTGATTAATTACGACTTACCCCTGCAGTCCGAGGTTTATGTTCATCGAATAGGTCGTACGGGACGCGCAGGTCGCTCCGGCACCGCTGTTAGCCTGGCGCACCCGCGGGACACTTTGCGCTTGCATGAGCTAGAACAACTCACGGCCGGCAAGTTCCTTCGGCCCCAATTGGGTTTTAAAAATCAGTTTGGTTTAGCCAAGGATTTTAAAGGTTCTGCGATGCAAACAATTTCTATTTCAGGCGGACGAAAAGATAAACTTCGTCCGGGTGATATTCTGGGGGCCTTAACCGGCGCCGGTGGACTTAAGGGCACTGATATCGGAAAAATTGAAATTCACGATCGCTCTTCTTATGTCGCTGTCGCGAGTTCTCAAGCTGATTCCGCATTGGAATTTCTGCGCACCAGTAAAATTAAGGGTCATAAGTTTCAGGTGAAGTTCTTAAAGTAAATTTCTAAATTTTTATTCCGCGACCGATCAGTGTCGCATTGAGTTTTGCCTGATAGAGGCTTTTTAATTCAGCTCCCACTTTTTCACCTTCTAAAACACAAAAAGCCTCTGCGATGGCTTGCAAGGTCGCCATGCCCTCCGGGCGCGTTTCTGCACGCAAGTGATGA
>JBBKWD010000018.1:0-8139 GCA_037968775.1 Bdellovibrio sp. | reverse complement strand
ACCCATGAGAGGTAGTATTTCGTGCATCGCCAAACGGAGATATCTGAGGTGACTTTCAGTAGAATAATTCCAGAACTTTCTGGAAAGAATAATGGTTGGTTTGCCCTCGTCGTAAAAGTTAATTGCTTCGACTTCCCGGGCATTCAAAAAAATTTCTTCCTGACTTTTTACCACAAGTTTTGTTCTGAGGTCACGATAACCGCTCTCGAAATCAAAGCCGATATCATCTTCAAAGAATCGAACTTCGGAAGCATAAGGGTCCATTTTATCCAGAATTGCAACGAACTCTGCCACAACACTGTCACCGCCGTGGGTGAATGTTCCAGCCTTTGAAATCGCACAGCAAAAAGTGAGAAATAAAATAAACGCCTTTTTCATTACGACTTCTCTTCTTCAGTAGTCAAGGGGTACAATCCAACCGTCATGTTGTAAACACTATCAGGTAAATCGCTGCTGATCTCGGCCAACTTATTTATTCTCATATTAAAATCTCTGATTTCGTTCGTAATCAAATGAAGCTTAGATTTGCTCACCCGAAAGGTCAATGTTGTCTGTGAACGTAACTCTGGCGGCACCTCATCCACCGCTTCAATAGCCTTCCGTAAAACGTCCTTTTGCAAGTCTTGCAGCTCACGCATCGTTCCGGGTTTCCAAAATGTAGAGGGCTGATGTATAGAAGGCCGTATCACTCCTTCCTCTTCAACAACAAATCCATCCCTTATCATCGTTGAAATTGTTTCTTCCACTTCCTCCAGGCTTAGCTTTAGCTTTTCCGCAATCCAAAGAGGGTCTCCCTGAAAGTTCGGCAATTGGCAGAGCTCAATGAGAGCAGGCCAGTACCATTTCCGCATCAATAGCATTTGTTTTTCTGAAAGATCCGTGACCCGTTCGGCAAGATGTACTTTTTTATATAAGCGTTTCACACGCAGGTCTCGAGCTGTCTTAACAACGCCGGCAATTTCATCTAAATGACAACCCAGTTTTTCAAGCAAGCGCCTGACCATTTTGTCAGTAATGACATACTTGCCTCGTAAAATCTTGGATAAAAGACTCGACTCAATATCCAGATCTCTGGCAAATGCCCTCAAAGAATAACTAGCTCTATTGAGCTTTTTCTTGTGCAAACTGTTTTTTAATATCTCGATTAAAGGGTGCACTTCACCCTTACCAACGTCGTCGCTCATAGCCATGAAACCTAACATTGTCTAGCAAGTAAAGCCAGGTATCCAGAGTGCGTCTAATGCCAAAAATACCACACTTTAAGCGACAAGTCCTATTCTCCGCAGTACCCCCACTAGAGTCTCTGAGTTCCGTCCCCCAGTCCGTCGCGCCGCAAAAAAATATGACTCATGAATCTGCCGAGACATACCCCCTTCATATTTCTAGGAGAGCCCCGGGCAGGGGCTGCGGTCACTTCCACATAACATAAGGACATCTTAAGAGGGAAACTAGACTGCCTTTGGTGTTGCTGGTGGGGGGGGGGGGCGTTTGAGGAAAAGACCTTTTATAGTTCTTAGCCTTGATGTACCGACATGGTCTGGCAATGATGCGTGCACATGGCGGCATTGAGTATCATGGTGGCACTGTGGCTGCCAACAAGGCTATGATCAAAACATTTGAATCCAATGGCTGCAGGGAGCTACGTCGAATGCAGGATTGGACTTTAACTTCGAACAAACTCTGATTAAAGGCCCTGGTCTAAAATATAAAGTTTGTGTGGGGAGGGCGCTGAAGAATCAATGCCTTTTTTTTGGGAAAATGCGTTGCGCAAAACTTGCCCATGAATCTTAAATAATGAGAAGCTTTTACTATGCCTCAATCAGTAAAAACTGCAAAAGCAGTCGCCCTTGAGTTAAAGAAGTTCTCTAATAGTTTCAATGCTGACGCTAAAAATCGCTTTTTTAAAACTCAGAAAGGGCAGTACGGAGCTGGGGACGTTTTTTGGGGAGTCGCTGTTCCGGTTACGCGTACATTGGCAAAGCAGTTTGCAGATTTAGAGCTTTCAGAGTGTTTAAAGCTACTAAAGTCAAAGATTCACGAGCAACGTCTCCTGGCTCTGTTTATTCTGATTCATCAATTCAAGCGCGCAGAACCGGTAAAGCAGACAAAAATCTATTCGCTTTACATGCAAAATTTGCGCTACGTGAATAATTGGGATCTTGTCGATGCTTCAGCCCACCTGATTGCGGGGGCGTACCTAGAGAATCGATCTCGTGGGGTGCTCTATAAACTCGCGAGATCTAAGGGGCTCTGGGACAAGAGGGTCGCGATACTTTCGACTTTTCACTTCATTCGTCGGCATGAATTCACCGATACCCTGGAAATATCAAAAATTCTTCTAGAAGAAGAGCATGATCTTATTCACAAGGCTGTAGGCTGGATGCTGCGCGAAGTAGGCAACCGCGACAAACGCGTGGAAGAAGCCTTCTTAAAGCAACACTATAAAAAAATGCCAAGAACAATGCTCCGCTACGCAATCGAAAAGTTCCCAATCGCCCAACGCAAGAAATATCTGGCTGGCCTGAAGTGACCGTTTTCACCTTGGTTATTAAGCCTGTGCGTTATTGAGCCTACGCTATCTAAAAATGAAATTTGAATTTTTCCAATTTCCACGTCTTTTTCGATGTCGTGTTTGAAATTCATCACAAACTTCTGCGTGAAATCAAGTTCCATTCGTTCGATCACCCTCCGCATAGCAGGTAAGTCGCTACCATCAGTCGCAACTCGCGGTAAAGAAAATAAAATCCGAAGCATTTGTGACTTCTACAAGCTGCAAAACCTAGTACTCACAAATTAAATTTAAAAATAAATCTGTATGCTCGGATTGATTGTTGCTATCCCACGGGGCAGCACCTGGGAAATAAAAAAAAGGAGAGGCTGGTGCCTCTCCTTTTCATCATTTTAGAATTTATGCCCAGTTCTTAAAGTTGAGTTTGGTAGAACTCTTCCGAAGCAACGATTCCTGCCATAACGTCGCCGCCACGGCCTTCATCAAGCAATCTTGTCCAGTGGTAAAAACCTGATGGATCTGGAGTGCGGTTAAAGAACACGCGATAGATGTTATAGACTACGCGACGCGATCCTTCTCTGCGCACAACGTCTCTCATTTCTGGAGAGGCACCGATCATGCGAGCAGAGTCAAAAAGGCCCTGGCTGCCACGGTTCAGAATTTCACGAGAGAACCCTACGATACCCTCATAATCAGCTCTTCTGTTGAAGGCTGCGCGGTACATAAGCTCTACTAAGCGCTCCACCTCGTAACGGTCTCTGAGGTCACCACGACGACCACGGTCATCATGTCTGTGATCATCTCGGCCTCCGCGGCCCATTCCTCTGTCGTCACGATCACTGCCACGGCCATCATCAAATCCCCCGCCTCGACGGATATCGCCGCGAACCTGGGCATTGGACTCAAGAGTTGTTGCGGTTACGCAAAAAGCTAAAGCTGTTAGAACTAATGAACGAAGAAAGATGTTTGACTGCTTTTTCACTAAGACACTCCTTGTTTTAGGATATGTGGTTTCATATCGCTTTCATGGGACTATAAAGCAAACATGATGCCATGTTTTTCGGTGCCAAAGTGACCCTATTCGTGAGTGCTCAGAGAAATAAGTACTGCTGAGAGTTTGAGCAATTAGTTTTTCATAAATGGCAACAATTTCGATCTGTGGCTCAGCGTCTGACCTCTAGCACCCCAAGGGACTTCCTTTGGTGAAATTCGCGGAGTAGATAAAATCCCGTGCATTTGTGGCTCCTAAGATTTATCAAAGGGCCACAAGTTGCATTAAAAAAATCTATGTTCTCGGGATTGTGCTGTTACCCCACCGGGCAGCACCTGCTTCTGAAATAGCGCTCGGTTCTTGATACGAGCTGAGTGTCGAATATTAGGTATATGTGCAAGACTGCAACAACTAAGGCGCCAGGTAAGGCCTGCATGGCGATAAACTTCGAAAAGGCAGTGGGAGTAATCGTCATTGTGGAGCTTAAGTCCCACGCTGCAGTTGGGATCGCGGCGAACGCAAGAGTTAAAGACGTGACTCTTAATGTGGTGAGCAGGATATGCACGAGGTACTCGCCAGAGGGAAGCCCGCCTAGAGTTGCCCGGCTCTTTCTTTCATTGAGAACATCGACGACTTCAGTGACAAGATCAAGGGTCAAAACAAAAACGGCCACCCATAATGACAGTCCGCTTAGGCCGACAGAGTAGATCATGACAATGGTGGGAATAATTAGAAGTGCTCTAATAGAATGGACTTTATGTTCAAACTTAGAATCTTCGCGTTCCTGCAGGCGAAACTTCCACAGATGATAGTAGATACCATCAAATATTGAAAGCCCAAGAAAGAGGTATAAGACACCGGCACTTGCGTTCATTAAAAGATCATTCATAGTTCTCTCCTTTTATAGACCATTGAGATTCAATATATATTTAAGGGCAGCAGTCCTTTAAAGCCCGATCTACTGTGTGAAAGAGGGCGTATACTTTTGTCCGAAAGCCATTGGCATCAATTTCGAAGTAGGAATTGCGTGAAACCTTTTCGTGTTTTAACAATCCGGCCTCTGTTAGAAAGTGAAGGTGGCGAGAAAGCACGGAGCGATCTTTCTTAATATTCTGTGCAACGGTGGCAACGTCGGATTTTCCGTTCGCTAAGAGATATTTTAAAATATCAGCACGTACAGGTTCTGCCAGAGCTTTAAAAAACTTCGAATCGAAGACTTCGACGAGTTCTTTCATGGAATTTTGTTTTTTATCTGTTGTAGTCATACAAACATAATATGTGCATTTGCATGCACGCGTCAAGGCGTCTTAGAAAAGTGTCTCTATTTGAGACGTGAGGATGTGGTGGACCTCAACACGTGTTTTACGGGCCCGTGATTTGTGCGAAAGTGGATCTATCCGTTGTCGAATTGTTACCAAGTTGCCCACTGTCATTCCTGCCACAGCCAAAAAGCAAGCCGTCCGACCTAAGTGCGATTGCAAAAATACCTCCTCCTGCGACGGCTACTGTATTGGAAATTCCTAAAGTCTGAACGAAAGTTGATTTATTAATAACAGTATTGTCGCCAAGGCGACCGTAACCATTATATCCACAAGAAAAAACCAACCCGTCGGATCGAATCGCGATTGTATGATTATAGCCACTTGATATAGACGTTAGGTTTGAAGCACCCACGGCCTGTACGAAAGTTGATTTATCCGTCACAGAGTTGTCACCGAGGGCTCCATACACATTTCGCCCAACACAAAACACAAGCCCATCAGATCGAAGTGCCACGGTGTGATTGTCTCCACAAGCAATCGCGACGGCATTTGAAATACCCACCATTTGCACAAATGTCGATCTATTAACGACTGAATTGTCCCCAAGCTGACCGAAGCCATTATAACCAGCCGCAAAGACCAACCCATCCGACCTCAGCGCAACGGTATGTGTGTGTCCTCCAGAAATAGCCACGGCGCTTGAGATTCCCACGGCTTGGGTAAAAGTTGATTTATTAGCTGCAGAATTATCCCCGAGTTGACCATAGTTATTCCGACCGCAGGCAAACACACCGCCGTCTGAACGAAGTGCAGCCGAAAAATACTGCCCCCCTGTAAGGGCAACTGCATTTGAAATTCCCAATGCTTGAATAAAAGTTGATTTATCGACATCCGTATTGTCACCAAGCTGACCGTAGTAGCCATATCCGCAAGAATAAACAAGCCCATCTGATCGAATAGCCCTAGTGTTGAAAGGGCTGCAGGCAACAGCCCTTGCATTTGAAATCCCAATACTCTGTACGAAAGTTGATTTATCAACAAGGGTATTGTCGCCAAGAAGGCCATATCCATCGTATCCGCAGGCAAAAACCAATCCATCAGATCGTATGGCGACACTGTGAGCATAGCCACAGCCTATCGTTGGAGCCTTCCCCTTAAGACTAGGGAATCGAACTCGACTCGCCACAGTCGTAACAACCCCGAGCTTTTGCCACGTCTGGGCTAACGCAGGATGAAGTCTGCCAAAAATGGATCCAGCAATTCCGCCAATACCAGCAAATTTTAAAAATTTTCGTCGTTCCATTTGAGTTCCCCGGCAGACACTGAATACATTTGGCAGATATTGATCACACCGACTCTAATAGTATTCATCTCGGCAAAAGGCCAGGCAACTTCTTTTTTTTACAAGTAAACAAGTCGCCATTCGAATCTCTGGTAATAGAGCCAGTCAGCTCCTCTTTCGCATTAACGATAATTTTAGAACCTTCTCCTGAGATGTCTAGGGTCGTCAAGGTGGGATCCAAGACTTTCGCATCCACTAAAAATGCCTTCCCGGCCGTGGATTGATCCGCTTAAAGCTGATTTCCCGTTAGTACTCCATCAATCACGATAAATCCATGATCATGGCGAGAGGGCTTTGGGCTAAAGTGCACCCAGTGAATGATGGCACCCATTGGTGAATGGGGATCGGTAATATAATCTCCACAAACTAAAATCGTCGATCGCCCATTTGTAAAGCGAGGAATGGGGCCGAAGCCTACGTTGTAGATAACTTCAACTCGATCATCGACGGTGGAAAAGTCGCCGTCGAGGTCGACCTCCCAATGAATATGGCTTTTACGGTCTCGGACCACTGAAACGATAATCCCTTTAACAAAAGCTCGAGCTTCGAAATCATCTTCAGTGAACTCTTTGAAGTTCATCACTTGGGAATTAGACAAAGCCAAAGGGCGTTTTTTATCATAACAGATCGGCAGGGCCTGGGCTGAGAGATGAACAAAGACTCCGAGGAATATTAAGAGAGCAGTGAGTGTTGTCTTCATGAAAAGTAACCTATCACAGTGGGAGCACTTGCCCCAGCCCCGGTGTAAAAACGGTAGGTCATGTTCAGAATTTAGACAGTTCCGGGGGGAGAGCGGACTCACATGGGAGTGAATCCGCGCCTAGTTGAATGTGTCGCTTTTAGTGATGTGAATGATCCGAGGACGAAGTCTCTTTTGAAGCAGGCTTTGTGAACTTAAGTGGAAGTTTGTAGACAGCATCGTTTCCAACAGCCTTTTCTCTGACCGCCTGGATAACGAGTTCTCCTGTTTGGGAGTACTTTTTCGTGGGCACGCAGTGAAAGTAATTGTCCTGGGCTGAGCAAGAAAACGGAACTTCGGATTTTTTCTCGCGTGCAAAGGCTTTCACGCTTGAGTCCTTGGTTGTTGGATTCTGAAAGCTCATGTCGGTAAGGTAAACATTTAGACTCAGATCTTTGTTAACAACGAGTTCAGTGTGAAATGCGCCTGGCATTTCGACATTGCCGCCATGTGGTCCTGGTTTATCTCCACCATGGGCATTCGCCATTGACGGAAGGACAAGAAAAGCTGTGATTAAATATCTATATAGGCTCATAATTACTCCTTTTGTTTTAAATAAGTTCATTGATTTTTGCATTTACAACACTAAGATCTCGATCAAATTCGATGATCTTGTTTTTGGATTCAAATAATGAAGAGGTTGCTGTTTGAACATCAGGGGAATTTTTAACACCGCGCTTGTATTCGGAAAGAGTCATTTCGTAATACTTTTGTGCGAAAACAAGCCGTTGCTGTTGAAGAGCTTTTAGCTTCTTCAAACTATTTCTAGCAGTGATAAGGTTTTCCAGGTCATTTTGAATTTCAAGCGAACTCGTCTTCTTTTCAAGACCTTGCGCTGCTGTTTCATTTGAGGCAGCCCTGGTTTTGTAATAGCTCGACATTCCTGAAAAAAGATTCCAACTCATTATCAGAGCCACTCTGGACTCTGTTCCGCGAAGAGGGTCGGCATATTGTGGAGTTATTCTTCCATAGGCGCCCTCTAGGTCGAGCTGCGGTAAAAATTCTGACTTTTTCTGTGATAGCTTTGCATGGGAAATCTTTTCCAGAAGATTCTGTCGTTGGATAGAGGGGTTGTTGGTCAGCACCTGGGGAACATCAACCTCAGTTTTATGGACCGGGAAGCCTTCAAGCGGGGAAACAACTATTTCATTGGCATCAAGATCCAGGAGAGCACTCAATTCTTGAGTCAGCATAGAAGCCTCCGCTAGGGCGGCCTCGCGTTCGCCTTGAATACTATTTTCTTCAAGGTCGATTTCAATGCCATCAATATTTGAAGTCAGGCCCGCGGATATTTTC
>JBBKWD010000017.1:0-10028 GCA_037968775.1 Bdellovibrio sp. | reverse complement strand
GCGCCTTTGTTTTCGCGAGATCATTTGAATCGCCCCCGGGGTTTGGTTCATGATCTCATCGAGAATATCAAAAAAAAAACCGGCTGTGCCTTCATTGAAAAAGACCTGTCTCGGTTGGCCTCGATCGACCAGCTCAATCGGGACCGTGTTGATATTTTGATGTTGGTCTTTAAAGGACCTGAGTTTGAGGCTAAGGGGCGTTTTGTCCCTTTATACAAGGTTAAGCGTGAAATGATCGTGCTTAATTCCAACTACAATAAAAGCGATACCTTAGAAGACTATCTGCAAAACAAAAAAATTATTTTCGGAAACATCACGGGCGCCAGGACCGCTCTATCGACGGGCGAATCAGATCTTTTAATAAAGAACCATCGCCTTATTGAGGCCCCGGATCTGGATGCGCTTTATCGGCTGCTGGCGAAGGGGCGGGTGCAAGGACTCGTCTATACGCCTATGGTGAATGCCTATTACGCGAATAAGTTGGACCTAGAGGCAAAGACGAAAAGAATTTTAGACGATCATTCAGTGGCAGAAATTGGAATGTATTTTTCTAAACGCAGGGTCTCTCAAAAGGAAGCCAAAAGTCTCGAGCTGGTCTTGCAGGAAATGAAAGACGATGGAACTCTTCTTAAGATTCTGAGTGAATATATGCCGAAAGAGTCAGTTGTTCAAATCACCTTCAAATAGGAGCTCCGGGCCGCTGGTTCAAGAGATGCCAGGGGCAAACTTTAGTGAACCTTATAGTCAAGCGCCGCTGAACCCACGGGGCCCGTCACAGTGACTTTCAAGTCTTTATTCTCAATAGATTTCATGGGAACGGCAAAGACCACCTTGTAGGGTGTGTGGAAGCGATTGAAGTAAGGATACAGAGAAATAAGCTCTGCGAACTGAACTTTGAGCTTTGTGACTTTGCCTTCATAGCGGCGACCATCGGCGTCCAAGAACACCCGCCAAGTTGTGGTGGGACTAGCGGCATCATCATTTTTTCTTTCAGGTGTAAAAAAGCCGACAAAAAGTTCAGTCTCTTTATTGAGGCGACCATTAACTTTTGCCTTTTCTTCTTGAAATTTGACTTCGTCCCAAAGGTAAATTCGAGTCTGCTGATCAAGTTGCGCGTCAAGAACCTGAGACTTAAGCAAAGTCGCTTCAATTTCTAAAATATTGTAAAGACCCGAATAGCGGCGGGTGAGGGTGGTGTTGTTTTCAACGGTTTCGAAGTATTCACCTTCCGTGCGCAAGGCGCGCCCTGTGGTAGTGACTTCGTAAGAGGCACAAGCACTTAAAAACAAACTCAAACACAAAATATATTTCATTACTTGGGCTCCAGAACTGAATCGAGGAATTTCTTGAGATCAGAAAAAACCGTATTGCGAATAATGTCATTAATCAACTCATGCTTGGCATCGGGATAGACATAGAGTTCTTTTTTTGTGCTGCCGAGCTTTTCGTAAAACTTTTTAGACTCGGGAGTGCTTACCACGGGGTCGTTTTCGGGCAAGATAAATAAAGCTGGTTTTTGAATTTCACCGGCGCGGGGCCGAACAAACTCAAAGGCGCCCAAGATGCCCAAAAAAGCGCCGGGAGACATGCGTGTGTGGCGAAGGGGGTCTTGTTCGTATTCGCGGATCACATCGGGATCGCGAGTCAGCATATTATTTTGCAATTCATTGTCCATGGTGACAATAGGCAATACTTTGTGCAAAAGACTTGCTGCCTTGGCCTTAATCAGAGGCACGGGCAGCGAAAGTCCCAGCAGCGGGGCGCTTACGATGATCGCATCACACTGAATGTTCGAATTTTGAATCATGCTTTTAAGTTGGATGAGGCCACCCAAGGAATGACAAAACAAAACCACGGGTCCTTTTTTTACTTTGTCTTCTTTTAGAACCATCTCGAGGAATAAATTAAAATCTTTGCAGTAGTCGTCAAACTCGTTCACGTAACCGCGCTTACCGGGTGATTTTCCGTGCCCGCGCAAATCCCAAGCATAGAAACTCCAAGCATCGTGTTCGAAGGATTTGACCAAACGATGGTAGGATTCAGAATGTTCGCCGTGACCGTGTGTGATGATGACGGTACCGCGAGCTTCAGGATTGTCCCAAACTTGAAAGAAAAGTTCGAGATCTTGATAACCTTTAAAGTAGCCTTCTGATCTATTATACATGACCTAAGCTTGCCCTAGAGCAGCCATTTTGATCAAGTCAAAACAGGTACGACATAGAGTTAAGTACAGAGTTAAGCGCAGGGTTAAGTCAAACCTCTAACGACCAAGGTCTCCTCAGTCTTTTCTGAGGTCAGAGGATAATCGATATTGAAGTGAATTCCCCGCGACTCTTGGCGCCGTAAGGCACATTCAACTGAGAGGTCTGCCACTGTAGCAATATTCCGCAGCTCAAGAATATCGGGGTGAACTTTCATGTGGGAATAATATTCTTTTACTTCAGAAAGAATATTTTTAAGTCGATGCTGGGCGCGCTCTAGACGTTTGTTGGAGCGGACGATTCCCATATAGTTCCACATCAAGCGGCGAATTTCTTCCCACATATGAGTGATCACAATCATTTCGTCATCATTGGACTCTTCTGGATGGGTCCACTCTCGAGGGTCATTTTCCACGAAGGTGTATTCCGACCAACGAGCAGCTAACTTTTCAGCGCAATTGTGAGCTGTGGTGAGGCACTCCAGCAAAGAATTGGAAGCCAAGCGGTTGGCGCCATGCAAGCCCGTGCAGGCGGTTTCGCCAATGGCCCACAGGCCCGGAATGTCCGTGTGGCCATGGATGTCTGTCATGACTCCGCCACAAAGGTAGTGAGCGGCGGGAACCACGGGTACTGGTTGCGTGGCCATGTCCACGCCGAACTCTAAACATTTGTTGTAAATATGTGGAAAGCGATGGCTTAAAAAATCGCGATCGAGTTTAGTCATGTCCAAATAGACACACTCGGCGCCGGACTTTTTCATTTCTATATCAATCGAGCGAGCTACGACATCACGAGGGGCAAGAGAGCCCAGCTTATGATATTTTTGCATAAAAGCTTGTCCTTGGCTGTCGACAAGTTCGCCGCCTTCGCCGCGCAGAGCTTCGGAGATTAAGAAATTCCTTGAGTCTCTATGGTAGAGGCAAGTTGGGTGGAATTGCATAAACTCTAAATTAGCAATGCGGGCACCTACGCGATATGCCATGGCGATGCCATCTCCGGTCGCACCACTCCAGTTGGAGGTGTAAAGATAAACTTTTCCGGCTCCGCCCGTGGCAAGAACCGTGTTTTTGGCAACAAAGGTCTGGACCTCGCCCGTATTTTTATCAAGCGCATAGCAGCCGACACAGGTCACTGGGTTCATGTCTTGGATGTCGACCTCTTTGTTCACGATCAGATCGATCGCATAAAGTCCTTCGAGCAGCTCAATATTTGGATTTTTGCGAACTTGATTCAAGAGGCTGCGGTGAATTTCCATTCCAGTTTGATCTTCGAAGTGTAAAATGCGGCGATGGCTGTGTCCGCCTTCACGCGTCAAATCAACTTCTTGGGGTTCCAAAGAGTCTTTCTTGCGAAGGTCAAATTTGACCCCCCAGTTTAAAAGATCCTCAATACGATCAGGGGCTTGTTCAACATAATTTCTAACAGTTGTTTCGCGGCAAAGACCTGCGCCGGCGGTCAAAGTGTCTTGGATGTGGGACTCAAAGCTGTCTTGAGAGGACATCACAGCAGAGATGCCCCCTTGAGCCATCGAGGAATTGGTGGCCTGAGCTTTTTCTTTAGCCAAAAGAGTCACTTTTCCATGGGAAGAGAGCTTCAGTGCGAGAGCGAGGCCGGCAGTTCCGGAGCCAATGATTAGAACATCAGAGCGGTGAGTACTCATAGTGACGATCTTCTAATGCCTTTTCTTGTGTTTTGCAAAGGACTCTTGCTTGATTCTTATCACTTTCTAAAACTACAATAAAATCAAAGACTCACGCAAGGATTCAAGCGTGGTAAGGTTACACGGAAGGAACTGTGTCAATGAAGTTTAAACTGATCGCCGTCCTCATCGCCATCACTGGGATATTCATGAGTGTCGTGCTTTGGCGAACGGATAGCTTTGTCTATGGTGACCGCCTCAGTTGGGTCGAGGCTCAGACTCGAACACAAACGACCTCTATCAATCACGCCCTCGCTGTGGAGCTTAAGTCTTTGCAAAAAGTCATGGGTCAGTGGGGACCCGACAATTTTCAAAAAAATAAAATCAATTGGTCCGCGCTCAATCCTTACTTTGCAGTGGCGACTTTGTCAGTTTCTGGAAATGACCTGCAGGTACAAAATATTTTAGTGAAAGAAAACTCCAAAGCTGCCAATTGGGGGCCGGAATTCGTGAAGTCGGCTTTAGGGGCCTTACCGAAAGATCGCAGTGATTTGCGCTATTTCGTAAAACCCTTTCAAGACAATCAACGTGGAAGATATGTTGCTGTTGTGTTGTTGGAAAGCGGAAAAGCATACGCATTGTTTGGAACGGGCGAAACTTTTCAAGCCCTGATCGACGCTCAACGTGGATCCTTGGGATCTTTTTCGATCGTCACAACGACAGGCTTGACGGTCGGTCACACCATTCCAGAATATTTGGGAACAGTGATGCGTGATGATCCCTTGTTCCAGCAGGCGCAAAAAGGCGCAAGCTCCCAAGCGGGAGTGATCCCGTTGGCAAGTGGCGACAAGATGTATGGAATGTACGAAGAGATTCCACGTTCCAATTTGTGGGTCATGAGTTCTTCGTCGCTTAAGGATATTATGAAGGGGCGTCTGAGTCTATTGTGGCAGTTTGTATTGCTAGGGGTGGGCTTAGTTCTTGTGGGTTTAGCGGCAATTTTGTTTGTGGTCTCTCCAGAGGAAGAAGCCAGTGAGCTCCTGCAAGAGCGTTTGGCTCTGGCGCAATTAAGAGTGCAAACCGTTGCGGCCGAGAAAAAAAGTATGGCCGTTGATCCGGAGCAAGCGCACAAAGATAAGCTCGAAGCTTCGATGCGGGTGGCCTCCGCATTGGCACATGAGATGCGTGGTCCACTGGCGGCGATTTTAGGCTATTCGCAAATGATTCATGCACAATCTCCCAATGAAGAGGTTGTTAAGAGCACGGATTCTATTTTACGTGAAACACGTGCTGCACGAGATGTCTTAGATAAACTTTTGGGATATGCAGGAGAAACCGTTCAAGAAAAGAACTCGATGAGCATCGAAGGACCTCTAGCAAAAGCCCTTAAACCGCTGGAGCCACTTTTTCAGCAAAAAGGCATTAAGGTTACCAAAAAATTTCAAGAGACGGCGCCGATCGCCTTGCATGTGGATGCTTTGGCCAAAGCCTTCGCTCATATTTTAAGTAATTCTGTCGAAGCCATGGAGCGGATGTCGAAAAAAGAAGTGATCATGGAATTGTTTGAAGACGCGGATGGCGTGCATCTGACAGTGTCAGATACGGGTGAAGGCATTGAGTCGGCGAACTTAGAAAAGATCTTTGATCCCTTTTTTACAACTCGCTCTTTCCACAATCACATGGGCTTAGGTTTGTCTCTCGCTTATGGGATTATAAAGGAACACAACGCCACTGTGAATGTAGAGTCCAAGCGTGGCGAAGGAACCAAGGTCTCAATTGTTTTTAAAAAATCTTTGGAGTCAGACTTGGTGGCTCCTGCGGCAATCGTGAAAGAAGAAGTCATTGTCGTACAAGAGTTGCCTCAATTGAAACAGGATTCATCAGAGCGGCAGGAAGCCGAGGAGGAATTTGTTATGTCTCAACCTGTGAAGGAACCCGAGTCTCCTCTAAATATGAATATTGATAAACTCCTAGAGTTTCCAGAAGATGAAAAAACTATAGTCGTGGCGAATGAATTTGAGTTCATCGATGGTTTTATGGAAAAGGAAAAATCGAAAAATTCCGTTAGAGAGCCCAAAGACCTGCCTGTGACTGGTGCTTCCGCTTTTGATAGCGCCAAGTTGGAAGCTATCGAAGAGAGCGAACTAAGTACGGATCAAGAGTTTGGAAACAAGATTGTTCCGCCAAGGGATATGCGCCAACAAAAAACTTCGCGATTGGATTCATATCAGGTAGATATTCGCAGACCTGGGAAGAGGATTTAATTGAACATCCGCGATTACAGTTCTCAGTTTACAGTATACGTCTGCAGTTCCGATGTTGATAAAGGGGCTTCGGCAAAAGTCTGTTTGTCTCAAGCTGGATACGATGCTTATTTTTTTCAAGATGCCGATGGTCTTGAGCAGCGATTAAATGATAATCCGCCACATGTTTTGGTTTTTTCGACATCATGTCTTGAGGGTAACCTTAATGATTTCGTGACTCATGTTCTTGAAATCAATGACGATATTAAATTTGTAGCTATGGCAAATCTGGAACAGTTTGGCGTGTTGGCTCAATACAACGATCATGGATTTGGTGATGTGATTTCAGATGAGAAAACCAACTTAGACCTACGGGTCACTTGGGCTGTGGATCGAGTTTGTGAGCGGTTGTATCTGACTTATCAAAATGAGCAAATGTTTGATGAGCTCAAGGCGATGCAAGTGAAAGTCGAAGAAGTTCAATCCGCTGCTGATCTGAACCTAAAAAAGGCGCAAGAGGCCGATGTCTTGGTTCAAGAAAAATCAGAATCCTCGTTCGCACATAATTTAGCGGTTTATCGTTCAGCAGAGAGCAAAGAGGACATTGTCCAAAAATTCCTCAATAATATTTCCGATACTCTTTGTATCTATTTTAAGTATTTAGGCTCTGTTCGCTCTTTTGTCGCAACCCATGCCAACGGCATTCCCTCTGATGATATTCAGGGCGTCGGATGCCAATTGGAGTCAGGTGATGTGAAAGACTTGGGGGCGGGGTTGGTTTTAGGTCGATTGCCAACTCGCTTTGATCAGATGTTGGATGAGGCTTTTCAGCTGAAGCCGCCGAAGATTTTGCCACTTTACGCAAATGGGGCTTTTGAGGGCGTCTTTGTTTACTCGGAAAAGCTATCGGAAGCGGGGCAGCTAAGGCTTTCGGAAGAGTTTAGTTTGATGTCGCTTTGCTATTCTCACCTGGCATTGGAAAAAAAGGTCGATAGTTTAGAAGTTCAAGACTTCGTAACGGAACTTTTCAATAGAAATCACTATACTCGCGTGCTTTCCGACGAGATCGAAAGAGCGCGCCGTCTGCGCCAACCAATTTCGGTGGTCAAAATCGCGATGGATGATTTTTACGAAATTGAATCCTCCTTGGGGGAAGCTGTCCGCGATGAACTTTTGAAGTCACTTGGGACAGTCGTGCATAAAACCAGTCGTTCCAATGATGTCACCTGTCGTACAGGAATGAATGAGATTGCCATGGTTCTTCCGCATTGTTCTAAAAAGGGGGCCGCTTTGCGGGCTGAAAGATTACGTCGCATTGTTGAAGGCTCAAGCTTTTTGAACAGTGGCATGAAAATCTCTGTCAGTCTTGGTATCAGTGAGTATCCCAGCCTTTGCGAATCGATGAAATCTTTGGATGAGACGGCCTCAAAAGCTTTGTCGCACATTATCGATAAGGGGGGGAATAAAATTTGTTTATTTAAAGCCCCGGATGCTCATCGCCCTGAATTTGAAGTCGCAGCAGAATAGGAAACCGCAAATTAATGGAAATGTTCCGTCGCACTTTTGCAGAAATTAACTTAGATCACTTGGCGCATAATATCCAAGTTCTGCAAAACGCTTTTCCAAAAAATCGTTTCCTTTGTCCTATGGTCAAGGCCAATGCCTATGGTCACGGGGATGTTCAGCTGACTCGGCATTTGGACAAACTCGGTGTACAGCATGTCGGAGTTTGTTTAATTGAAGAGGGCTTATTGCTCCGTGCTCAAGGTATTCAGGCAGAAATTTTAGTTTTTCGAGGCTTTGACAGAGCTGGTGCTGAAAAAATGCTGCAATACAACCTCACTCCGGTGGTGAGCAGTTGGGAGCAGTTGGACCATCTTGAAGCCGTAGCACACGCGGCGGTTCCGATTCATATCAAATTTGATACCGGCATGAATCGTTTGGGATTTCGTCCGGATGAAGCGCAAAAAATTTACGATCGACTTTGGCAAAACAAAAGTTTGCGCCTCAAGGCATTATTGACTCATCTCTATTGCGGTGATGATGCCGTGGATCCGAATGGGATCAGTGCCGGCCAATTACGAACCTTGCATAAAATCAGTCAGCTCTTTAAGCCGTTCAATATTTTTTGTCATGCGCTGAATTCGGCAGGAGTGCTTAGTTATTTGCAACTTGCGCAAGGTAAAGTGCCAGCTGACCATCCGCTCTTGCTGCAGGATTGGGGGTTGCGCCCGGGTTTGATGATTTATGGCTATAATCCTCTTGAAAATCAAGACAATGTGAAGTTGAGACCCGTGATGTCCTTGAAGTCTCAAGTAAACACTTTTCGTCGTATTCAGGTCGGTGAGACGGTTTCGTATGGTGGTACTTGGAAGGCGCAGCGAGAATCTGTGATTGCAGTTGTGCCTATTGGTTACGCAGATGGGTATCATCGTCTTCTTTCGAATCAGGCTTTTGTGCTCTTTGCGGGGCAGCGAGTGCCCGTTATCGGTGTCGTTTGTATGGATTTTTTGATGCTCGATGTGACAGATGCCGTTCAAGGCAAGGACTTTTCACAATTGCGCGATGTCGAAGTCGTCCTTTTTGGAACGGACCGCACCGGAAACTTTCTTTCTGCTGAGGAATTGGCACAAAAAGCTAAAAGTATTACATGGGAAATGTTAACCAGTGTGGGGGAAAGAGTACCGCGCGTTTATATCGGCGGCGAATCTTTGATTAACTCAGATAGGGAAGTGAATGCGTAGGACGTGGGTCGACCGCACAGCTGAAGGTATTGCCGCACTCGGGGCTTTTGTGATGAAGCCCCTGCCTGGGCTCGTCACGGATATCGGCAAGATGATGATATTCTTTAGCGAGAGTGTGCGACTAATTTTTGCAAAACCTTCTCGTTTCACAGAAGTCATTCGTCATATGGAGTTCATCGGGAATCAATCGGTCGGAATTATTTGTCTGACTGGGGGATTTACGGGCTTGGCGTTATCATTTCAAATTTATTTGGGCTTCAAACTTTTCAATGCCGTGAATTTAGTGGGGCCGGTTGTGGCATTGGGTATTACGCGAGAGTTGGGTCCGGTGTTAACGGGACTGATCGTAGCGGCCCGTGCGGGTGGGGCTATGGCTGCGCGTTTAGGAACGATGCGAGTGAACGAGCAAATAGATGCGTTGGATGTGATGGGTGTGAATACAAAACAGTATTTGATTGCCCCACGTTTAGTGGCCGCAGTTATTTGCATGCCTTTACTGACAGCAATTTTCGATTTCGTGGCCATGCTCGGCAGCTATATGTTAACTGTCAAATTGATGGGTTTGGATGAAGCCATCTTCTGGCAAAAGATCAGCGACTTTATCGAGGTTAAACATATCAACGAAGGCCTTTTTAAATCCATGGTCTTTGGTTTGTTCTTTGTGATGATTTGCACTTACCGGGGTTTTAACACCACTGGGGGCGCTAAAGGTGTGGGCGACGCCACCAATCAAGGCGTCGTGCAAAGTATGGTGATGATCATTGCGATGGATTACTTTTTAACGAACTTTATTCGCCTATTTTACAACCTGATGGAGATTTCATAATGCGTATTGAATCTTCAGTTAAAATTCAGGATTTGAAAAAATCTTTTGATGGCGGGAAAGAATTCGTCTTAAAGGGCGTCGATCTAGAGATCCCTAAGGGCAGCCTCACTGCGATCATTGGTTTTTCGGGAACTGGAAAAAGTGTTATGCTCAAGCACTTGCTCGGTCTGCTTAAACCGACCTCTGGCTATATTGAAGTATTGGGACAGGATTTGTCCCAGATGGAAGACGATGAGTTGACCAAATTTCGCTGCAAGTTTGGCGTGCTCTTTCAGTCAGCGGCTCTCTTTGATGATATGACCGTGATTGAAAATGTTTGTTTTCCTCTTTTTGAGCACAGACGTGAATTAAAAGAATCTCAGGTCCTTCGTATTG
>JBBKWD010000016.1:0-11427 GCA_037968775.1 Bdellovibrio sp. | reverse complement strand
AAGTTTCTACGGTGAATTTTCCGATCACGAAATTACCTGCTTCGCTAGATCAGACCATATTGCTTGAATGTACCAAATAAGTATTTCTTCATTGTTAGCTCAGTCTCTTAAAAGAAAACGATGACTTAAGCAGAGAGTGAAAATCTCGGCTTTTTTTATTATCGTTCTTGATCAAGCGCGGGAGCGGTGCCCCCTCCGTTTTAGCTACTCGTCTGGCTTACAAACCTCTCCCTCAGGCATTCTAAGCCGTGTTTTGGTACTGTTGCTGGATCGGCTTGAGGCCTTCGGTCATTTGAGTGGCGACCACAGGGTGCAGCTGCGGCGGTCCGCCAGGAGCGACTCAGTTGCTCGAACAGTCCGCGATAGGATAGCGGGATTTGAATCAAGAAGCCAGTACGATTATATGCGCTTTAAGGCCCCATGAGATTTGAATGTTGACGACCCCTCTGATCGATTCTTTAATCGTGCCTTAGAGGAATAATGAAATTATTCTTATCTTTGATACCTTTAATGATGGTTGCTGGTGCGGCATGGGCTGACTCTGCATCGGATTTGGTTCACACGGCGAAGGCTGTGAAAACTATTATTGAAAAGGGAAATAAAATCCCAACCGTGATCTCGGTGGAAATGGTAGAGCAAATGTCGTTACCTCCTAAAAGTTGCGCAATGGTGATTTATGAACGACGACCAAATTCAGAGTGTCCAAATGAATATGGACAAGGCATTCGTTGCTTGTTTTTTAATCCAGCATCAGAAGAAGTTGGCTATGTCGGTGGAGCTAACAGTCTATGTCCGCCTAAGCCATAGAACAAACCCCCTTGTTTGAGAGAAAAGTACCGAATTTTACGCACAGACCTTCCGGCCGAAGTTAAAACTTAATTTCGGTCGGGAATGCTTTTATCGGGTCTGGTCCAAAACTCACGCTTTAAAGATCGATCTTATCTCCATTAAAATCCGTAAAAGTATGCTTCGGTTGCCGCCGGCTGCGCTACTTCTGCCCATATAGGGACTTATCACTTTTGCACAGGTTTATGGTTGATAGCCTCACACTATCAGTTCGTGGCGTTCCCCTGAAGTCTTCTGGCCTTCGTTTCTTCAGAGGCCGTTCGATGAATATCCGTCTCTTCCTTAAAATTACCGATGAGCCCCGGCGAGTGTCGTCTCTCTTTCGGGCGAGTACCCGATGCTTTTATTTCCACTATGAAAATGAATTAACTGATTTGATGACCTGAGGTGAAGAGATTTCGCCGCCAATTTAAAATTAATTTCGGAACTAGAAAATGGCTCTGATCGAATCCTCTTGTCGAAATAAAACTCGGTGGTTAGTTGGTCAAAAACCTGACTGAGAAACTAGGTTTTCAGAGGCACATTTAGAAAATAAAAAAATCAGAAAGTCTTCGCCATCAGTGAAAATGATGACCTCAAAAGGCACTGAGATCTCGGCTACTTTTCATTTCCAGTGAGGGTGTAATGAGCATTTTACATGCTCAAATTGCTTATAATCTCCAATAGTTATAATTGAAATTTAAAAAGTGGTTGGTCAGCAAACACTTCGTTTTCAACTCTTAGTCGTAATTTGCTACTCTTGCGCGGAGCGCCCCCGAGATGCAATTCAGTCGCGGGGCCTTGTAGTCAGATACTTAGCTCGGTTTAAAGCCAGTACAAATACGACGGCCTTGCTACCTATAGCCAACTGAATTTAACTATTTTTTTACGCACGAAATTCCACCGCGATCATTTCTTAAATAGCAGACAGAATTATTTTTTGAGTCTTCAAGCACTGTGAGGATTTCAGTAATACCACGACTTTGTTTGTAAAAATAAAGAGTTGCCTTTATGTCAGGTCCAACATCAATTGTTTCAATTTGACTACTAGGTTTACGTTTTTCTTTGCCCACGTCTGAATGCGATTCTGAATGCGATATTGACGTGACAAGTAAAATAACCGCGCAAAGCCCTAACTTCATAAAATCCCCCTATATCATAGTAGCCATTGAACTCCGGATTTACACTTTCTTTTATAAATCTGGACATTGGCATGGACTCTCTGGGTGAATACAAAAAACTGTGGTGACCGCATGACTATGGTTTACACAGCATCGATAACAGGTAAAGGAAAGTACCAAGGGTCGTTCTGGGGGGAGGGGAGTTCACAGAGAACAATCTGATCAGTTATCGTTGCGCGATCAGCAACTGGTTTTGATCAAAAAATATTGGCGCGTCATTGCTGACCCTCGCTCCATGATGCCTGAAGCCAACTGTTTATTCACTAAAATATTGTAGGGGCCAAACGGGTGCGCTAGGCTGGCCGTGGGCTGATACAAATGTTCTAAAGACAACAACGACGTTGTTGTCTTTAGAACATCAAATAATGGAGGCGCAATGAAGCATTTACTGGTTATTTTGTTTTTCGTTATTCCAGTGGGAAAATCTTATGCAGGACTCGCTCCTATTGAAATTAAGGAATTCCTACAAGACACTATTCCCGCAAACTGCGCCTATGCATTTATTGGTGAGTGTGACCATGCAGACTGTTGGGGACAGCCAGAAGTTTTTTTCTTTGGGTTAAGAGACACGCTACAGAACCCTCTAGCACATAGTTTCAAAAGCTATACAGTGGATTCGAAGAATTTTGAAACTCAATTTGAAATTACAAATGATGGAGTTTTCGAAACACTTAAAATGAGTCTTTTCAAGCAAGCCTGGGCCCCTGCATTACCAGATCATACTGGCCGTGATGTCGGAGTTGCAAAATTCAAATATACTATTACTAAGAAGATGAGTAGCGGCAAGATAGTCTTTGCACAAGAAGCTGAATACGTTAAAAGACGAACTTTCTTTGGACCGCTTGATAAAAAATGGAAGCAAAATGCTGATATAAAAACATGTCAGGATTGATTACTGTTACCGATGTGTCCGGGTTGGACCTTGAAGAATTTGGTAGGGAGTGAGGGACTTGAACCCCCGATCCTCGGATTATGAGACCGATGCTTTAACCAACTAAGCTAACTCCCCAATAATTGGATTTCCTACCTTAGCAAAAGACTCGTCACTAATGAAGCACCAGAATCGACGCTGGACATAAAAAAAGGGACCATCCGTTAAAGATGATCCCCTTTTAATTCTAAGCTTTTTTTCAAGCCCCTCGAACCCTCGTCCCGCTGAATCTTCAGCGGAAACAGACGGACTAGCTTTCGACAAATGCCTTAAGCTTGTTCGAGCGAGACGGATGACGAAGCTTTCTAAGGGCCTTCGCCTCGATCTGACGGATACGCTCTCGGGTGACGTTAAAGTCCTGTCCCACCTCTTCCAAAGTGTGATCCGACTCTTCACCGATACCGAAACGCATGCGCAGAACTTTTTCTTCTCTGGCTGTCAAAGTCGACAATACACGGCGAGTTTGCTCCGCCAAGTTCAGGTTTACAATCGCTTCTGCAGGATTGATGACCTTTTTGTCTTCAATAAAGTCACCCAAGTGCGAATCTTCCTCTTCACCCACAGGGGTTTCTAAAGAAATAGGCTCTTTGGCGATTTTAAGGACCTTGCGGACCTTGTCCACTGGCATGTCCATCTTGTCTGCGATTTCTTCAGGGGTCGGCTCTCGGCCTAACTCCTGGATCAAATAACGAGATGTCCGAACCAATTTGTTGATCGTTTCGATCATGTGAACCGGGATACGAATCGTCCGCGCCTGATCGGCAATCGCACGAGTGATCGCCTGACGAATCCACCAAGTCGCATAAGTCGAGAACTTGTAACCACGACGGTATTCGAACTTATCAACGGCTTTCATCAAACCGATGTTACCTTCCTGGATCAAATCCAAGAATTGCAAACCACGGTTGGTGTACTTTTTCGCGATAGAAACCACGAGACGTAAATTCGCCTCAACCAATTCAGATTTCGCTGCATCGGCCTCACGCTCACCTTTCCAGATGGCTGTGTAAGTTTCCTTCACCCACGTGTGATTCATTTCAGTTTGTGAATCCAAACGAGTGATACGCTTTTCCGCTTCTTGTGCCTGCCACACGTAAGACTTGTACTTTTGATAGTTCAAGCCCGTGTCGCGAGTCATGCGTGTCAGTTCTTTCTCGTTGCTTTCAACAAGCTTCAGACGCTCTGACATTGTGATTACGTCTTTAGAGAAAGTACGCTCCACACCGTCTTTGATACGACGACGAAGAGTTCCGATACGACCGACCAAGTTTTTAAACTTGATCACAATACGGTTGATTGTTTTACGATTGAAATTGATCGATTCGAAATTCGCCATCAACTTGTCATTCAAAACGACAAGCTCTTTCATCGCCGCTTGACGAGAAGGCGTATTGGTTTCTTCTCTACGAAGAACTTCGAACGCGTTGTGAGAGTCCTTTTGGTACTCCATAACGATGCCGATCAATTCATGAATTTTATCGATGTATTCTTTTTCATCGTATTGAGTCTCTTCGTCTTCTAAGCCACGGAAGATCGCTTTGACCTTGATACGCCCCTCATCCAAACGTTTTCCGAGTTGGATGATTTCGTAAGTACCAAGAGGTGATAACAAGATCGCACGAACGATCTCACGCTCCCCTTTTTCAATACGACGAGCGATCTCGACCTCTCCCTCACGGGTAAGGAGCGATACGCTGCCCATTTTGCGCAAATAAAGGCGAACAGGGTCATTGCCCTTAACGTCTTCGCTTTCCGCTTTTTCTTCTTCATCAGCATCTTCATCTTCAGAATCCGGGCTCTCAAGGAAGCCGCCCTCGCCCTCTTCGCCTTTCGAACTTTCAGACAAGTCTGAAATAACTACACCACCGACTTCGAGGCCGTGCATGAAGGAATCCAGGACTGTTGGAGCCAAAAACTCTTGGGGCAGGAGCTCATTGATTTCTTCAATCGAAAGAGCACCCTTTTCCTTCGCAAGCTTCAGGAATTTAAGGATTTCTTCCTTAATTGCGATTTCTTGTTCTTGCAACGAAAGCACCTTTAAAGGCTCTTTTTCTTGCTTGTTTGGTTGGTTCGGGTTCATCAATTATCCGCCTTTTAACCTTTATTCAGAGACATTCTATTTCTCTGAATATTCATAATCTGTTCCAACTTTTCTGAAGTTAATTCGCCTTTTAAATCTTTAGCCAAATTCTTTGCCTGATCCCGCAAAGAATTCTCTTTCACCCGCCGAAAACAATCACGCAGGTGCTTGCTTTCCTTCTCTTCATCGAACCCAGGATCACCCTCTGACATAGAGTCATTTTGAAAAAGGAGTTCCGGCTGATCCACGTACGATACAAGAAGACTGGTCAACTTATCAAACTTACTTAGATCTTGTCTATAGACATCCATCGCCTTTTCCATGATCTTTTTCACACCTGGATGGGCAAGACTCTCGAAGATGTTTTCACTCTGAAAATACTCGAAACTGGCACGACTTTTGAGGGTCAGCCCTATTAGCAATACTTCCGCTTTGGAGGCTCCCTTGAGGCTAATTTTCGCAGTCTCTGACACTGCGGACGCAGCTTCAGCAACCTTCGGGCCTGCACTATTTTCAGGAGGTAAAGTTCTTGCCACGGGGGGTCTAATTTGTGCGTAAGCAGGTCCACTGCTCTGTATTCCCACAGCCTGACGCAGCCAAGGCAGCGCCACACCCATCTTTTGGGCAGCTTCGGCCATATAGAGCTCTCGCAAACGAACATCAGGAATCGCCAGGTAAAGAGGTTTTAACTTATCCGCAAGCTTCACTTTTTCTGAAGCTTCACCCCGATAACCTTCCATCCATTTACCCAGAACCATGACAAATAAATCCGGTGCGCGCTCGAGTTCAATTTTAAGCGCTTCGGCACCGTATTTTTTTACATAGTCGTCTGGATCCATCGAGTTCGGTAAAGTTAAACCCTTTGGATATAAATCAGCGGCTAATAAAATCGGCAAGCTGCGTTCTGCTGCTTCAACTCCGGCAGAGTCACCATCAAACAAAGCGACCACATTTTTTGTTAAACGCTTGAGCAGCTTTCCATGATCCGGCGTCAAAGCCGTGCCCATGGTGGCAACCACGGGTCGAATGCCGACTTGGTATAAAGACACCAAGTCCATATAACCCTCAACTATGAGGGCCACGTCTTCACTGCGAATATATCTTGCCGTCTGGTGAAGTCCGTAAAGAACTTTGCCCTTTATAAACACCGGCGTCTCTGGAGAATTTAAATATTTAGGTTCGGTTTCTTTTTTCTCTAAATAACGTCCACCAAAAGCAATGGGTTCCCCCATCGGAGAAAAAATCGGGAACATCAAACGATCGCGGAACAAGTCAAAATGCCCTGAGGAGTCCTTGCGCGCCTTTACCAGTCGGGCCTCTTCAGCCAAAGACATCGAGACATGACTTTGAGAAAGATGGTGCACCATCGAATCCCACTCAGGCTGCGCATAACCAATTCCAAAAGTGTCGATCACTTCTTGAGTCAAACCGCGACTGGCCACGTACTTTTTTACGGGATGGTCACTTGAAGCTTTATGAAGTTGTTCTGAAAAATAAAGAGCTGCGAGCTTGTTTACTTTTAACAACGACTTCTTTTTTTCGGATGCTTGATCCTGGGCTGCATTATCATTCTTATCGACCACGGGCATAGGAATGCTGGCCCGATCTGCTAGGTATTCAACAGCTTCAGGAAAATTCATCCCTTGATAGTCACGCAGAAAAGAAAAAATATTGCCGCTCTTGTGACAGCCAAAACAGTGATAGACCTGTTTTATTTCTGACAACGAAAAGCTGGGCGTTTTTTCGACATGATCCGGGAATGGGCAGCGACCCATAAGGCCACTTCCACTGGATTTTAATTCTGTGTACTGAGAGATGATGTCGACCAGGTTGCTTGCTTCTTGGACTCTCTCAATAAAGTCTTGCGAAAATCTCATCGTCTTCTTTCGCGGTTGGCTTCGGCAGGCGAGTCGTCCTTTGGTTCAGTAGACTCGTCTCCCTTTGGCTTGGACATTTACTTTATCAAATTAAATGAGGACCCAAATTTCGATTAAGCTAGCTTCGCCTTAATCAATTCGCTCACAACTTTGTTATCAGCTGCGCCGCCAGAACGTGCGATGACTTCTTTCATCACCGGACCCATGTCCTTAACGGTCTTTGCACCCAAAGCAGTCACAACTTCAGCTACCAAGGCTTCAATAAGTTCGCGTGACATTTGTGCGGGCAAATAGACTTCCAAAACTTTCAATTCAGCTTCCTCTTGATCGACCAAATCTTGACGAGCCGCTTGCTTAAATTGATCGATGGATTCTTTTCTTTGCTTTACGAGCTTTTTAACTACGCTCATGACGTCGTCTGCTGAAATGGCTTCTGGACGAAGTTCAATTTCACGATTTTTGATCGCAGCTTGCAGACCGCGCAATGTTGTCAGTCTCAATGATTCTTTTGCGATCATCGCTGACTTCACATCTGCCATAATTTTATCTCTGATTTCCACGGGACCTCCAAAGAACAGAGGCGACCTAAGCCGCCTCTTGAATAAATTCAGTTTCGAAACCCGACGATATTACTCGCCCCAGCTCTTTCTGGATTTTTTCACAGCTCTCTTACGAGCTGCGATAGACTTTTTCTTAAGTCTTACGGAAGGTTTTTCGAAGTGTTCGCGTTTTTTAACTTCAGAAAGAATACCTGCTTTTTCACAAGACTTTTTGAATTTACGGAATGCTGATTCAAAGCTTTCTCCGTCACGAATTTTGATCATTGCCACGACAATCACCTGCCTTCCAAATGTGGTCTATGAGGAAGAGAGTGTATAACAAAGAGGCAGGGAAGGGGCAACCTTCGAGGTCCTGATGCGGTGAATTATTTCAATTTTCCGAAATGGGGGCTCTTTTCTCGCTGGCTTGCCCCCTCAAAATGTGGGAAAACCTTCAAAATGTGAGGGCTCATGAGATCTATATATATAATATCACTGGCTTTATTTTTAACATCCCCCGCTACCGCACTGGCCTCGGACTTTTTCCCCAATCAACCCGGCAGAGCCCTCTTCGTCAATTTCATCAATCCGACCCTCTCAACAAGTGCAAATCCGTCAGTTTCGGAGCCCCCTGAGGACTGTCGAGCTCGCATTAAAGGAATTTTGTGTTTAGTAAATCCGATTCAACACGCAGACGAAGTTCGCACCTGCTTGCCTGGCAGCGACCAGTTCAATAAGTCACTGGAGGCTGTTCATGATCTTTTGCCACCACAACTTCAAAAAGTTTTTTGCTCCATAGAAGTTATCTTGGTTGAAAACGAACTGGCATCCCTTGCCTATGCGGGCACCATGGGACCAGAACCTGGAGGAGCCGCCTTTATGGGGATTCGCCGCAGCCTTTTGGAAAAATCCGAAAAGGCCTCCGCTGTTTTTGGCTGGAAAGAGCAAAAGGCTTTTGGAATAAAATCAGAGCCCTTTAAGGTTGTACCGGAAGGACCTCAAGTACGCTTATCCACTCAAACCTATCACTCGACCCTGCTCTACATTGTCGCTCATGAGTTTGGACATATTTTGGATTTTGCAAATAGCGCCAATGATTTTGCCTGCGAGGATAGCGCTGCTTGCAGTGGAAAAATGAACCAAGAAATGGCCCAGTACCTAGTGCCGGCACCTGGATCTTGGGGCGAACTCAGCTGGCAGAATGCCATTACACCTAAAAATTTAAACAGCTTTCCGCTTTGGAAAAATCTTTGTTTCTACGGCTGCGAAAAAACTTTGCAGCTTACCGACATGGTGCCTTTCTATGAACAACTGCAACGAAGCTCTTTCCACACAACCTATGCTGCTGTTTCCCCTTGGGAGGACTTTGCCGAACACATGGCCTTTCATGTAATGGCGCAAGATCCATTTTTCCAGTACCGCGTTGATGCCGATAATTTCCAATATCTTTGGGAGGTGACGTGGACAGGACAAACAGAAAAGCGTAAATGGATGGATCAATTTTTGTCTCGCGATCTTATCTACCCAAAAGTTTCACAATAAAGGACCGACATGGAATTGCTTTCAAACCCACAAACTTGGATCGCCTTCGGAACTTTGTTCGCACTCGAACTTGTTTTGGGTATCGATAATATTATTTTTATTTCAATCTTAGCTGGAAAACTACCCGCTGATCAGCAAAACAAGGCCCGCATGTTGGGGCTGTCACTGGCAGTTATCACGCGTATTATACTGTTATTCTCGCTTTCTTGGATCATCGGACTGACGGCGCCCCTGTTTGCGGTTTTTGCTCATGAAATTTCCGGGCGGGATTTGATATTGCTCTTAGGTGGTCTGTTCTTGATTGTGAAAAGTACGCTCGAAATACATCACAAACTGGAAGGGGTCGACGGCAGTCAGTCGAATGCTGTGGCTCACTCCTTTAACGCCGTGATCTTTCAGATTCTGCTTTTAGATATCGTCTTTTCTTTGGATTCCGTAATTACCGCAGTCGGCATGGTCAGCGAATTGTCGATCATGGTGGCTGCCGTCATTGCGTCAACTGGTGTGATGATCTTATCGGCGAAAACAATTAGCAACTTTGTCGAGTCTCATCCGACCATCAAAGTTTTGGCATTGAGTTTCCTTTTGATGATTGGCTTTACTTTAATCGTTGAGTCGCTAGAAATGCATATTCCTAAAGGTTATGTTTATTTTGCGATGGCGTTCTCGATCTTTGTCGAAATACTCAATATTCGAATGCGTAAACCGAAAAACGGAGCCCCGGTAAAATTGCGCGAACGCGTTGCTGAGGAAAAATAATGACTGACTCGGCCTTCATGGAAAAAGCCTTACTGCTGGCCCGCAAAGCGCAAGCTTGCGGCGAAGTTCCTGTTGGAGCCGTTCTTGTTTCTCCTGATGGCGACATCATTTCCTCAGCTCGAAATCAACGCGAGTCTTTACAAACTCCGATTGGTCACGCCGAACTTTTAGCGGTGCACCGAGGCGCCACAAAGCTTGGCCGCTGGCGACTGAGCGACTGCACCCTCTATGTCACTCTCGAGCCCTGTGTTATGTGCGCGGGCGCCCTTCAGCAAGCGCGCCTAGGACGATTAGTTTATGGAGCCTCGGATCCCAAAGCCGGCGCCGTCGATAGTTTATACCAGGTCTTGTCCGATCCCCGCCTGAATCACCAAGTGACTGTCACCCGCGGTGTATTGGCCAAAGAGTGCTCCGAAATTCTGACAGAGTTTTTTTCTGGACGGCGCGAAAAAATACGCTCAGCAAAGGCAGACAAGGTTTATCGTCAGAGAACTTCTGTCATCGTTGTTCATGACAACAAAATTTTAGGTTTTCATGCCGTAGACCCCACTTCCCAGGCCCCCTATTTCTTTTTGCCAGGAGGGGGAATTGAAGACGGCGAATCTGCTCCACAAGCTGCGGCTCGTGAATGTTTAGAGGAATCTGGTTATAAAATTGCAGTCATGGAAGAAACGGCCATTGAGAAAAAATACGATTTTCAATGGGACGGAAAAGTTCACGGCTGCCACACGGTTTTTTACGTAGGCGTCTTAGATCAACCTTGGTCCCCGCCCCCAAAAGTGAATGACGGCGATTACCATAAGGGTGTTGAGTGGTTGCCTTTGAATCAGGTCGCCCACATCTTTGGCTATGAGCCGACCGTGCTAGCCGCCATTCAAAAGCTTTTGAAAAAGGCGCCACGATATAAAAGTCGCAGCAAATAGTCTGGCAATCCGTGTGAGCTTTACTTCAGTAGCAACAACTCTTTCACGCCGCCACTAGTTTGTCTTTCGAGGTGCTTTTTTCAGCTAATTAGCTTCCCGATTGGCCTCTGAAATCTGTTCGTTCAATGTCCAATAGTCATAAACAATACCGACAACAAAAAGACCGCCCGTTAATAGATACAGCAATCCTGTCCAAACTTTTCCAAGATAAAATCGATGAACACCAAAGATTCCCAGGAACGTTAACAAAATCCAACAAAGATTAAAATCAACGCGCCCATTTCGATAGGACACCGTTGCGGATCTTTCCATTCCCGGAATGAGAAAAAGATCAATGATCCAACCAATTCCAGCCAGGCCAAAGGTCAGTAACCAAATGGTTCCCGTCACCGGTCGACCAAAATAGAACCGGTGAGCCCCCATAAACCCAAATATCCAAAGTATATAACCTACGGTTTTAGAATGAGTTTTTCCCGCGTTCATGTGTAAGGTCTCCTCAGCCAGCAGCATAGTTCATATAATCGGCGAACTGAAGAAACTTCGCTTTTGGGTGACAAACTGCACCTAGATCAAAGGTCCGCTTAGCTTCGAGAAGTTGCCAAATTCCTTTATCCACCGGCTTTTCCTCCGATAAGTAAAACATGATGTGGTTCTGGATTTTGACTCTTCTTCAAATAGCAACTTTGCCTTCAGCTTGGTCGTTATCACTCAGCTCGTCGAAGTCCGCCTGTGCCGATGTTGCTCTTAAAACCAACGGCACTGACTCGGAT
>JBBKWD010000015.1:0-18757 GCA_037968775.1 Bdellovibrio sp. | reverse complement strand
GGTCTACAGTCCCTTTGGACTAGCAACTCCAGAGACTTTGACACAGCTTAAGATTCGCTACACTCAACCCGTTCAAGCTGCTCCGGTTGCTTCAGTTCCCGAGACAGAGGTGAGACCATGAAAACATTAAAAGTCCTTTGCATTATCACTCTCGTTGCCCAAGTCGCTGTCAGCACTTCTCTTGCGGCTTCCGCAACAAAGAAGGCACACAAGGCGCAAACTCAAGCCGCACTTGCAAATGAAATTGATGAGCTGGGGGGAAATGCGGAGCTTGTGGACATGGCTCAAAGAATGAAGTCATCGACTCGCAGCCGCATCGTGCAAGAGCGAATTATTGATCGTCACAACCGTTTAGAGTTCGGCGCGAACTACGGTGGCGTTTTCGGTGGCGAGGCTTATCTTAAAACACAAAGCTTATCCATAGCATTGGACTACCACATCACTCCCCGTTGGTCGGTGGGAGCTCGTTATATCGACTACAGCAATTCATTGACTCCTGAGGGCGAGCGCCAAGTCAATCGCTTCGTCGATGCTGTTGCTAACGGTGAAAAAGGAACTTATGTCAGTATTGATTATCCGTTAAGTGCAACCATGGCCGTTTTAAACTGGTATCCTATTTACGGAAAAACCAGTTTTCTTGATTTGGGTGTCACTCAGTTTGATATCTATTTCTTAGCCGGTGGTGGACAAATCTCTTTATCTAAAGGTGATTCTACTCTTTACACAGGTGGCCTCGGTGTAGGCGCTTGGATTTCAAAGCATATCAGTGCTCGCGCTGAACTTCGTTACCAAACTTACCAAGATGCTCCGGCAACAGGTGCTCGTCAGTTGGACACTTACGTGGGAACTGTCGGTTTAGGATTTATTTTATGATTCGTCTTATACCGCTTTTTCTTTTTATCTTTGCCTGCGTGAGTGGCTTGAGCCTTAAAACAGCCTTTGCCGCCACTAGCTTTTCAGTTTCTGACTGGAAAAGAGACTTTAAAAATTCTTTAGATAAAAAAGACCACTCACGCCTTGAGAAACTTGTCGATATGGACGCTCTCTTAGTGAAAGCGGTTCCTGCTTGTGTAGACTGTGATTCTAAAGCCAAAATGAAAAAGGCACGATCGCTTTTTTCTAAAGGTCAATACGAACAGTCAATTGAACTCTATAACAAAATACCAAAAGGTTCTGACCAGTGGTTGGTTGCTGTAGAAGAACGTGGTTGGGCCTACTTCCGCATGGGTTATCCCGAAAAAGCGATGGCGCAGTCTAAGACTTTATTAAGTCCTTCTTTTGCTGGCACCGTGGGAACTGAAAGCTATTTCTTGCAATCCCTTTCACAGCTAAAGATCTGTGATTACAAAGGTGTCTTTGAGACTCACGGCATCTTCAAAGAAAAGCAAAAATCCAGAATCCTAGCCGTACAACAACTGTCTCAAGCAAATGCTTCTGACAAAGTTCAAATTGTTGCCAAAAAAGCCAATCATTTCCCCGTTCAGCTTAAAGAACTCGGTGACGAAGCCCTTTTGTTCCCGCAACTTTTCCACAAAGACCGTGAAGTTCAAACGCAGATGTTTCGCAATCGTTTAGCACAATCCGGACTTGAGGCTTTAAGTACGGCTGGCAATTCAAAACTCAATGCCCGCCTTGCTGCTTCATTTGAGAAAATTCAACAACACAGTTTGAATCAGTTGACCAAGCGTATTCAAACTTTGGCACAACAGGAAACCGAGGACAGTCAAAAGCTGATCCAAAAACTCAATCTTGTCGAAGTTGAAGCCATTCAGCGCATGCACTCGGATATCGAAATTTCTGACGAAGCCTATGCCAAAGGTAATTTCCGCCAAACAACTGATAACGACCTTGTCTTTATGGATGATGGTCGTCCTTGGATCGACGAATTGGATAAATATGAGGTCAGTGCAAAAGCCTGTCCTTCAAACATCCGGAGGAAAATGTGAACCATATCCTTGCCACTGCCATTTATTTTGGAGCTTTTTTATTGCTGACGGCTTGCGGAGTTGAGTCCGGTTCAATGAGCTATGAGCCTTCGCTCCCTGTTGAAAACGTTAATATTCCACAATATGCTCCTCAAGCAGAGCAGGAGTTTTCCTGGATCACAGCCGATGGTGGACAATCAGAAATTGATTTCAATCCTCAGCTGGATATCCTTTTTGTCATCGACAACTCAGATAGCATGAAGTCGGCACAAGAGAACCTCGTTAAGAACATCGGTTCTTTCACAGCCGGAATCATTAAAAACCGCATGATCGACTATCATATCGGTGTAATTTCAACTTGGGACAGTTCGGAGCGTTTTCTTAAGGGCAAAAAAGATTCCTATGGCCTTGGCGAATTACGCCACGTGAAAAACTCGCGCGGTCAATTGTCTCAAAAGAGATTCGTTTCTCGCCAAGACAACAGTCAACTTTTGGCCTCGACACTTGAGATTGGCGTCGCTCCTTATTCTCAAGGCGGTCCAGAGAACGAAGAGTTCTTTTCTCCAGTTAAGGCGGCTATCGAAAATATTGGACGTGGTTCTGCTAATGAAGATTTCTTTAGACCTAATGCTCATTTAGTTGTGGTTTTTATTACGGATGCCGATGAATCTGCGAATAACATCAGTCCCGAACAAATGGCTGCGACTCTTTTAGACTTTAAAGGTCGTCGTTCCGACAAAATTTCGATCTATGGCGTTTTAGTTGATAAAACAGACTCGGATCAAAATAAAGATTGGGCTTTAAGAGTTCATCCCACTTACCACAAAGAGTGCTTTAATTTTGTGGGCAAAAAGGCTGTGAACAACGGCAAGTGTACTGGCTTTGGACCTGACCGCTTGGAACAATTGATTCAAGTGACCAATAGCGACTCTGGAACTCCCGAGCAGGTTCGTAAAAAACATATCATGAAAATCGTATCAAAGAACTTTGGAAGCGAGCTGGCTCGTATGGGAAATGAAATCAAAGTGAAAACCTTGGAAAAGGTCATTCCCTTAGGGTATCTTCCACGGGTCGACAACAATGTTTTACAAATTCGGGTTCGTTATGGAACGCCGGCCCAGTTGGCTGCGAACAAGGCCCAAGTGATTCCGATGAATAAAGACATTGGTTGGACATATAACTTTGAAGACAACTCAGTTCATCTTTCGGGAAACATAGACTACAAGTACCAGGAAGGCGCTCGCTTTGAGGTCAAAATGATACCAGTGACATTAAAGCAAGAGGCCTCTAAGTAAAATACTCACGGGCCCCTTAAAGAAAAATTCAAATGGTATAGCTTAAGGCTGCTTTTTTTCGTTATAGATGACAACAGTGTCGGGCTCGCTGACCAAGACGAGCTCTCCGTCTCCACCAATCGTGATACCTTCGTATTGAGAGGCCACCTTAGAAAGATCCATCGTGCGAACGACAACTCCAGTGCGAGTTAGCTCCATCACGCGTGAAGACTCATGGCTGAGCACCAAAAGGTGATCCAATTTATCATTAAAATGACAGCCCGAAAGGTCACTCATCACATGCTTAAAGACCTTGTCGGCATTAATAGGCTCTGAGAACTTCAAAGCGCGCGAGCTTTTCACGTCTTTCATATCCGTTGGACGTGGCACCATAAAGACACGTTTTGGACTGGCTTCTTGCACCGCCCAGAAGACCCCTGCTTCGCCACCACGAGCTGTGAAACAAAGGCCTTCTATCCCCTTGTTGTCTTTGCGCGGGCTTGGCAGCTGCAGGAGCTGAACGTCCTCACGCCCGACAGATAGGTCGACCGTGGTTTGATCAGGCTTCAGGGTAAAAATAAGAATAGCGTTATTTTCCATATTGATAGCGAATTGGTCGCTGCCAAGATAGGCAATGTCTTCGGTGTCTTTGTCCATCAAGTTGGTCAGCTTAATGACTCGTAATGCTTTGGAAAAGTTACGATCGTACTCTGTGATTTTATAGCTGTTATTTTGAATCACAAAATAGCTATCGCTGTCGTAATTGTAGACAACCCCTGAAAGATTTCCCGCTGCTTCCTTTAATTTGATCACTTTGTCGGGGGCACCCGAGTAGTTTTCAAGCACGCTCGGGATATTTAATTGAGCAAAAGATCCAAAGCTAAAAATCAATGTTAAGAGTCCGATAGTAGGGCGTAAAGTTCTAAGCATGGTCTGCCTCCGATTCATTTAGATTAACAAAGGCTGGTCAGTTAACAAATGAAATTCGCCATTTTACGATTTACGGCACGCGACTTGCTAGACTTGAGATCGGTTCACTTATTAAAACCCTTTTTTGGAGGTTCCCATGATGAAAAGTTTACTTGTAACTCTTGGACTTGCTCTGTGTAGCAGCTTCGCTTCTGCCTCAAACACTTGCGTCGTTGAAATGCGCAGCTATAACGGCCAGGTCATTCAAACATTCACAGAATACCGTTGTTCTGACGCCTCTTACCGCTGTGAGCGTGAGTTGGAAGATCGTATCCGAAGTGGCCGCAATCGCTTTGCAGAGTGCGTTGTCGCGCAAAGAGCAGAGGAAGCTCCTGAGTGGGTTTTGGTTGATGAAGTTCGCTATACTGCTAAAAAGACAGCTGATGCTATTAACAACTGCAAAAGAGCTCGCGCTATTGACTTTCGATGTAATGACACAAGAAGCTACCAGTGTGGAACTTGTTCGGAAGTTGCGCACTCTGATGAGTCGATCTACAAAGTTCACCAATTGATTTCAAATGGTGGTCGTGGAAATGGACCGGGTCGTGGCAATGGTCCTGGCCATGGAAATGGCCCTGGACGTGGAAATGAAGGCCCTGGTCGCGGAAATGGTCCCGCTCCAAGAACTCCGGTTCGTGAGTTCGTTCAAACCTTCCACTTCAAACATAAAAAGACGGCAGAGGCACACAAAGCTTGCGAAAGAGAGCGCGCATCGACTCCTCAGTGTAATCAGTCACAACAATATGAGTGCACTCCTTGCACGATTGAAAGCCACACGGATCACTCTCAGTTTGATCTTTACAGAATCACTTACAGATAGTTTCAAATCTTAAAGCATCAATATTGAGCCTCGTTCCTCTTGGAACGGGGCTCTTTCCATTCACACCAGTTCTGCTCTGGTACCAATCGACCGGCTTCGATAAATTCTAATACTTCAACAATACCCTTTCCGACTCCAGCTGCCGACGCGGGATTTTGTCCTGTCACCAGGCGTCCACTCTTAACAACATGAACTGCGAATTTTGGTGATTGGCTATGCTTTGCTCCTCGCTCGATCAGTTTACTTTGCAAGAGGAAGGGCACGGCCTTCTCCATACCGACGGTTTCTTCTTCTTCATTCGTAAAACAAGACAGTTCGTGACCTCTCACCAAATATCCGCCGTGACTCAAACGAACATTCACCAGACCTGCCGAACCGTGACAAACAGCCCCCACAACCCCATTGTTTTCAAATATCTCTGACGCCAATTTTTGAAGCTGCAAGTTCTCCGGAAAATCGAACATTGCTCCGTGCCCCCCGGCAAAATAGATAGCGCAATAGTCTTTGCTATTTACCTGCCAAGGCCTGAGGGAGCTTTCCAGTTTCGAGAGAAATTCTTCGTCGTTCATCCAAGTGGCATTGAGGGGATCATCCATCTTCACACCATCTAGAGGCGGCTGGCCCCCATGGGGACTGATCATCTGAACTTCATAACCCGCACGCGTGACCTCATCATAAGGGTGAGTCACTTCTGACAAATATGCACCCGTTTTGTGACCGGTGTCCCCCAGCTGATCATGACTGGTCAGCACAAAAAGCACTTTTTTCGATTTCATAACAAGCCTCCTCTTCTCTACCCCATCAGAATCAGAGAAGCCGCCAATGAACTCAAAATCCATGTGAAAGGCTTGCAAAAAGACATGGGAGTCATTACTTTCCCCGGACTATGCAGATGCTCTTTCAGGACGAACATTTTGTCGCTATTCACAAGCCTTCGGGCTTTCATGTGCATCCACCTGAAGACCCTAGCATTCGCGTCCCACGAGATAAAATTTGCCTGTATGAAGTCCGCAATCAACTGGGACAGCATGTTTACCCAGTTCATCGTCTGGATGCGGGCACCAGTGGCGTTCTGCTTTTTGCCTTGAGCTCTTCTTCGGCAGCACGATTGTGTCAGCTCTTTGCTGAGCGACAGACCTACAAGACCTACCATGCTGTGGTTCGCGGGTGGACGCCAGAGGCCGGGCATATTGATCATCCCCTTGCACTGGATTCGACTGGAAATTTGGCAGAGGCCTCGACGTCTTTTAGGCGCCTAGGAAAGATTTCTTTTCCCGTTCCTGTCGGCAATCGTTTTCCAACAGCGCGCTATTCATTGGTTGAAGTTAAACCACACACCGGTCGCTATCACCAGATTCGCCGGCACATGAATAGAATCACCCACCCTTTATTGGGCGACTCTACTCATGGCGACAGTCGCCACAATCGCTTCTTCCGCGAGCAAACAGGAGTGGAGGGGTTATGCCTGAAAGCGCACCAATTGCGTTTTCAACACCCTTGGACCCAAAAAGACCTTTTGCTTGAGGCCTCGCCCTGTGAAAAATGGGATAAAATCCAAGAAATCTTTGCCTCCCCAAGCGAACAGGCGTAGAACCGCCCGACCCCGAGGTAAACATGTATAGAGATCAAGCTTTAAACAAGCTTCTGTTCGTTGTTAGCATTTTGCTTTTTTTGATCGTAGCTGCTCAAGCGGCTCCTGCCCAAACACACTCTCATGTGATCCAGGTCGAAGTCCTTCCGGGACTGAAAATGATCAAAGCCCAAGACACCTTGACCTTTCCCAAAGGCACTGCCAAAAAATTGAGTTTCCTTCTGCACAAAGATTTAGTGCTTCAAGTCCAAGGAACTCAAGACAAGGTTCAACTCCTTCACGCAGGAGGACCGACTGATATCTACTCAGAGTATGGGCTCACCTTAGGCAACGAGGATCATCAAGTCACTTTATCCTATGTCGGTGTCATTCATGACCCTGTTGTCGACAATGAAAGCCGTGGTTTGGTTTCAGCAGAAGGGGCGACTCTTTTTGGGCAGTCTTATTGGTATCCTGTTTTTCCGAATCAGCAATTGAGATTTGATGTGACCGTGAAGGTGCCCGATGTGTGGCAGAGTTTCGTACAAGGGCAAATGACTCGTACGGAAATTCAAGGCGGTCAGCGCCTTTCGCAATTTGTCGAGATCTACCCGCAAGAAGACATCTATTTGATTGCCGGACCTTTTTCGGTCTATGAAAAATCAGTGCCCAGTGGAAAAAAACTGCAAGTGCTTCTGCGCAAGTCCGAGCCACAGTTGGCGCAGAGTTTTTTAGATGTGCTGCCTGAATATCTAGATCACTATTCTGCTGAAATTGGCGCCTACCCATATTCCCAATTCGCCGTTGTCGAAAACTTTTGGGAGACAGGCTATGGCATGCCTTCATTTACCCTACTCGGCCCTCAAGTTATTCGCTTCCCGTTTATTCTGACCTCCTCATTACCGCATGAAGTTCTGCATAATTGGTGGGGCAATAGCGTCTATGTCGACTATGACAATGGAAACTGGAGCGAAGGCCTGACCACTTATATGTCAGACTATTGGCAACAGGAAAAATTAGGACGAGATTCTAATTACCGTTTAAACTCTTTGATTGCCTATAATGATTTTGTTGCCAGATCTCCCGAAAAAGACTTTCCCTTGTCACAATTCAAAGGCCGCCACAACTCGAGCTCCCAAGCGGTCGGCTATAGTAAGTCGATGATGTTCTTCCATATGCTGGAATTTCGCTTAGGAAAAGATGTTTTCCGCAAAGCCCTGCAGGACTTCTATCGCAAAAATATTTTTAAGAAAGCATCTTTTCAAGATATTCAAAAGAGCTTTGAGGCTCTCGCAAATCAGGATCTCGAAGTTTTTTTCAGCCAATGGTTGCAAACAAAAGGAGCACCAGATTTAGCTCTCTCTGATGTTCGCATCATGCATTGGCATGATGGCTCCTACAGCACCACTTACCTTTTACAACAGAAACAGGCGCAAGCCTACGACCTCACCATTCCTGTCATCTGGAAACTTGAAAATGGGGAAACCCAAAAGCAAATCGCCCGTTTGAATTCCACTTCTCAAGTTTACTCTTTTGTCAGTAAATCACGCCCTGTGGAAATTTCTGTTGATCCTGAGTTCCATGTATTTAGACGACTCTATACAGAAGAACGACCTGCAACCCTTTCATCGGTCTTTGGCGATCCTTCCTTGCACTTCTATTATGACACGAGCAATGCAGCTGCCGCTCTGTTCACCCAGAAATGGGCCCAGGTCTTAGAGGGTAAAAACACTTTGCACAATGCCAACGAACTGGTCCAACCTGCGACAGAGGGTGCTTTGATTCTGGTTGGAGATGACACAGCCTTTGCGGACTTTATGAAACTGCAACTGCAAGACCAAAAGTTCGAGTTGTCACAAGGAGTTCTTAAAATAGAAAACCAAAGCTTCGAAATCAAAGATACTAGCACGGTCCTTGTTGCCCGCTTGCGAAACTCGCCTCAGCAAACGGTGGTGTGGCTGCGTTGGAGCGCCAACAATGACCCTGTTGAATGGGCGCAGAGGTTGATCCATTACACAACCTTTGGAATTCTAGTATTTAAGGACCGCCCCGTGATCTATAAATCCACTTGGCCGACCACGTCCTCGCCATTGCGAAAAGCCCTTTAAGAAATAAAAATCTCACTGCCGTTAAAGCCGTGGGTTTCATAAAATTGCCTTTTATTTTTGATAATCTGGTTTTACAGACCGTGTCCTTTGCGGCCTTTCTGAGGCACTTTTACCGAGTCAGAGCAGTTGTGTTGTTCAGAATTCCTTGTCATAAAATGGTGAAGCCGGAGAAATTTGTAGACTCGCCCTGCCGCCTTGTCCAAAATAACTTCATGCTTGAAAAAAACAGTTTTAAAATTCAGTCCCTCTTGAAACTTGAAAACCTCACTTTCTTTGCAGCCCTCGTCGGCCTGGCTCTCGGCCTCACGGCCCCTGAGTTTTCGATTCAAATTGGATTTTTTGGTGACATGTTTTTAACCCTTTTAAAGATGATGATCATCCCCTTGATCCTAGTCTCGGTTTTTTTGGCCGTGGCAAAGCAAGCCAAGCAAGGAGAACTTTCTAGCATTGGCCTTAAAACGTTTATCTATTTTTTAGCTTCCAGCGCTCTTGCTAGTTTGGCAGGTCTTTTGGCTGCGAATTTGTTGCCTTCAACCGCTGTAATGCCGGGGGGATTTGCCACTTACGATTCCTCTAAGTTGGCCTCAGCTTCATTTTCGCAAATTGTATTGGGATTTTTTCCTGCCAATCCCATTAAGGCTTTAGCCAATGGGGAAATCATTCAAATCGTCGTGTTCGCTCTTCTTTTGGGGGTGGCCTGCATTCGGTTGGAAAACAAAAAACGAGATCTATTAATCGACTTGTCGGATGCAGGGCACGACCTGATCATGGCTGTCATCCAGGGGGTTCTTTATGTAGCCCCGCTCGGGGTCCTGTCCTTAGTCGCTGCGGTCGTAGCAAAAACGGACGCAAGCAGCTTGCAAGGCTTAGGCTGGCTCTTCGCCGCCATTGCCTCAGCGTCATTCATTCATGTCTTCATTTCGTTGCCACTGCTGGGATTTTTTGCCGGTGGATTCCATCCCTTTCGATTTATGCTCAATGTTAAAGAAGCCCTTATCGTGGCTTTAGCGACGGCCTCAAGCTCTGCGACCTTACCGGTCTCTACAAAAGTTTTAGAAGAGCGTGAATCGGTAAGCCCTAAAACCACTGGTTTTGTTTTACCTCTGGGCGCCACTCTGAATATGGATGGTTCGGCTCTTTATCAGGTCTTAGTTGTTCTGTTTCTAGGGCAAATTGCAGGGATCGACTTTAGCTTGTCACAGCAAATTTTGGTTTTCGTTTTTGTGATGCTTTCATCTGCGGGGACCGCTGGTATTCCAGGTGGAGGCCTTGTCATGATGGGGGCCTTGTTGCAGATGTTGGGAATTCCGCTTGAGTTGATTGGTATTTATTTATTAGTAGACCGCTTTTGGGATGCCCCGATCACAGCGATCAATGTGTTGAGTGATCTTTTTGGCACCAAGATTATTGACCGTTTTGTACGTCGTTGACGAAGTTAAGAACTTGTCTTCTTAATTCGGCTGCTTCACGGGTCTGACTCACTGAGCTGATTAACTTCATAGCTGAATCTATCTTAATTTCATATCTAAATTTACCAGCTGAATTCATCGCCTGAGTTTATTTTCCTAACTTAATATCGGTAAACCACTCCGATTCGCCAAAAGGCTGCTGAGTTTTCTCCGACAGGGCCAATTCCTTGATAGAGGTCCCAACGACTAAAAATCGGCAGACTCATATCAAACATTCCCATCAAATTCATATCCGCCCCGCTCTCGACGGTATCCCCGTTTTCAGTCGGCCACTTCGCTTTTTTATATAAAGCTTGAGCACTGGCTCCAACACTCAGTCTTCCAGAGGCTCGATAAAACAGACGACTCGTCAGCCCCGCAAGAGTAAAAGGCACCTGCTTTTGATAGTATCCCGCCGAACTGCCGCCGTTGGCTCCGCCAAAGCCCAGCACCCCTGAAAGGCTCCAGCCCCAAGAATAGTAATAGACATCCCGCTGAACGGAAAGCAGCACCCCATTGTAGTTGGCAGTACTTGTCGTGGCTAGCCCCGCTTGCTCGATTTTCAAGACCTCGCTCCATTGTATGGTTGAGAAGCCGGCTCCCCAACTGGCAATAGAGGTCACCTTTTGCTTTAAGACTGGCTTTGCATTTTCGTCGGCCCAAGTCTTTACTGTCGAAAATACAAAAAAAACAATCAAAAGATATTTCACGTTATTGACCCCTTCTAATATGAAACATGGAATTGACCTTGGAAGGACCAGGAATCTTCTATGCTTGTCGTCTCATCCAATCCCTTTCCGTTCACCAACATCATACGCAGTTCTGTTCTGGGTAAAAGAAAGAGCAAACCGCCAATGCTCCATCTGCTGTATTCACGGGAAGACTTATTGATGTCCTCTCGTGACTGTTCGACAGTGGACAGAAGATTATAACCTCGTCGTAAATGCACCATCGCCTGAATCAAGGCATAAGTTCCCAATTTCGCCTCGGCATTAGACGTCTTATCGGTAAGTTCTTTAATCCCCACCTCACCCAAGAATGCTGATCCCTCCCGCACTCCTATGCGCGTCGTAAACGCCATTAAATTGTACTTTTTAATGTCACTCTCTGAACTGAGAATTGAGCCGCCAATCTTGAACTTTTCAAAGACCTGGTATTCTCCGGTCCCAGAAAAACCCTTCTGCTTTACTTCGTCTTTTTCCTGTGTGTTTCCCACGAAAGCATTTAGAGCAATGTCCCAATCCGGATAGGTAAAATGAGTGATGATCCCTATAGATTGATCGAACTGTCCCAAAGTCAAAGGACTTCGATTCACAGCCGTGTGATCGATCATGCGTAGACCATAGGCTTTTTCCAACTGACCGATATAAATCCAAAGTGTCTTAAGAGCTTTCCAACGAAGATAGAACTCTTTCATATACCATTGATATTGTTTGTCGTAATAGAACTCTTTGCCCGCGTAAGACGCCGTCGTAATCAAACCGATATCTTGTTTCTTATTAAAAAAAACATTGAGATTTACGTCACCCTGCATGTTGATAAATCTTTCGACGGAGTTATCAGATGTCAGCCCGGTTTTGAGCCAAAGGCCCCTATATTTAATTCCGGTTCGAAACCACCAAGGAAGTTGCGTCGTACCCAGAAATCCCGACATAGCCGCGACTTCTTCTTCGGACTTGCTTGCCGGAAAAATATCTCTCGCGGTCACTTCTGTTGCGAAAAGTGCCCGACCATAATCATTCAAGGCACCACTTCCTAAACTGTTGTAATGGCAGGTAATGCAGGACGAATAACCGTATCCAATGAAGTCAGGATAGGCATTCGCAGAGGGGGATACCCCCATAAATAGAAATAGGA
This sequence comes from Bdellovibrio sp., assembly GCA_037968775.1. Taxonomy (GTDB): domain Bacteria; phylum Bdellovibrionota; class Bdellovibrionia; order Bdellovibrionales; family Bdellovibrionaceae; genus Bdellovibrio. The sequence continues at coordinate 6,786 of JBBKWD010000015.1, read as the reverse complement.
TCGCAATTAATTTTATGTTGAGCTTGATGTTTTTGATAACACTTTTCATATACTAAACATGAGACATTCCGTCTTCTATTGGGTCAAGCGTGGGCCACCAGCGATCGCTTCCAAGGGGAGACTATTTTTCTGGAAGCGATTTCACGAGTTTTCGTTTTTGGGTCCGTCAAACCGGTCTTCAATATTGTCAAAAGTTAGTTAGACTTATAAATCACTACAACCTACTGGGGGCTCAATGAAAAAAATGATACTGATCGGTTCTATGGTTCTGTTCACTTCCAACGTCTTTGCAAGTGAAGTTACTATCGATGTCACACTCAATCCGATGGGTGACTTCAAGGCAAAAACTTCGGATGTGAAAGGCAATGCGATTTTAAATGGCGATGAAGTCACGGCGCAAAATATTGTTGTCAGCTTGAAGGGCCTAAAAACCGGCGTAAAACTTCGTGACGAACATACACAGAAATATTTGGAAACCTCTAAATTTCCAGATGCTGTGCTTATTTCCGCAAAAGGAAAAGGCGGCAAGGGCACCGGTAAAATTAAAATTCGCGGTATTGAAAAGGATATCTCCGGCACCTACAAAGTTGACGGAAATATGCTGAATGCTAAATTCATTCTCAACATCGCTGACTTTAAGATCGAAGATGTGAACTATATGGGAGTCGGAGTTGAAGACAACGTCACGCTTGTCGTCTCGGTGCCAATCAAAAAATAGACCTCCTTTAAAAAAATAGAGTGCTTCCGTTTTTTACATTAAAACAACGGAAGCGCTCCCTTGTTTTTTGGTAAAATGCGATATTATATTGAATTTCTTTGACTGTGTTCTAAGGCTTCCTTAGAACATTGCAATGTCCAGAGCTTCGGAATACTTACTCACTCAGTATCACTCTCGCAGCCTCAAAAACCCACGGTACTCTAAGAGAGCGTTTGCCTCACTTTTAGAGATCAATTCTGGGCGCCTCAGTCAATATTTTAGCGGGCAGCGCGATATTTCCTTCAGAGCCGCTAAAGCAATCGCCAGTAAGCTTGCCCTGGACGCCGCCGAAACCAACTACTTTTTTCATCTTCTGGAGCAGGACAAAGTTGAACGAAAGTCCGTCGGGAAAATTCTAACTGATGATGAAATTGCCCTCGTCGTTGAGTGGTATCACGCCGCCGTTATGTCACTCTTGACGACTCAAGATTTTAAGTCCGATCCAAAGTGGATGGCCGAACGACTTCAATTGCCCGTCGAGGTGATACAGTCCTCTTTGGAGCGGCTTGCTCGCATCGGCATTATCGACATGAGTCAGCAAGGAATTCGTCCAGCAAGAGGGCCAATAAAGGCTCGGGCCAGTAAGATACCCAGTGACTTTATTCTCCGATCCCATCAAGACATCCTTCGCAAAGTCACCACGGACCTTCCCTATGTCCCGCCTGAAAATAGAGACGTTACATCCGTAACTTTTCCAATGAATATACAGAACCTTCCCGAAGCCCGAAAACATATCGAGGAGTTTCGCCTTAAGATGGCTAAAAGATATTCGAAGGGTGATACCAACGAAGTCATGGCTTTAAATATTCAACTTTTTCCGTTTTCAAAGGTGAGACCATGAAGCACATCTTACTTGTCTTAACTGCACTTATTTTATGTTCCCAATCTACTCGAGCCAATGGCAACTGGTGGGATAAGGGCAATGGCGGGTTTGTTCTAAAGTGTGATCGTGCTTTAAAAACATTTGATCTTCATGAGCTCGAGAGCCGCTATAGTGGACGCATGTCATTGGATCCAAAAAATTCAGATAGTCTTGAAGATCGCGTCGACTACTTAATTTCAAAAGTTGATCGCTTAAATCCCACGCGAGCGGCCATCTATCGCGAATGGTTCAAAAGCTTCTTTGCGGAAGCTCGTTTTACGCAAGATCCTATTCACCCGCTCCCAGACATCGGATTTGGCGAGGTGCCCGAAGGCTGTGAGCTTGTTATTGCGGTCTACCAGAGAAACCCCAATATCATCACACCGGAGCGCTATACGGTTTTTGAACCTCTCTGGAATCGGCTGTCGGTTTCTGATAAAGCGGCACTGATATTACACGAACTCATCTATCGCGAAGCTGTCCAAGTGGAGAATCAACATCTCACTTCGGAAAGATCCCGTTATTTAAACGCATGGATCCACTCTCAAGAGTTTCTCTCGGTCTCTTTAAAGAAATATCTTTTAGATCTTCAGGAGCTTCATTTTCAAGGTGCTGATTTTGGTCCTCATAAAGTTTCTTTAGGATTTTATGATTTACAAACTCAAATGTGGGTTCGATCACTTCTCGAGTATAAGTTCAATAGTGATCAGCCATCCCTAGTGACTATCAGAGGTTTTGATGCTATCGCCTCTACATTCATTTCTCCCCTCTTCAAAGACTGTCTTGAAACTAATAACGGCTATCACCTCGCACAACTTTCCTTTCACGAGTCGGGAACGCTAAAAGCTCTTCGCATGAATTCCCAGGAAGAAATCTGTGCGATCACCTTAAAAAATCGAGGCTTCGATTTATCAGAGAAACTTCCAAGGTACGGAAACATTATCGGCTTTGAAGGAAGAGTGCAGGGAACTACTTTTACATTTACAAAGTCCTCGTCACAACTTCAAACCCACGTCGCTGGCATCTACAAACGGGGTCACATTTTCTTTTTTGATAATTATCGATTTGAGCTAGATTCAAATCAGTTGTTGATCGAACACTTTTTAGAAGACTCGCAGGTTCAAAAAATTGTTCTTAGGAATGTTCGTCTCTGTAACACTTGGGGTACTCGACAAATTCGCGTATCCGTAGGCGATACCCCTTTCCATGACGTCGAAATTAAATCCGGTCAAGTTGATTCCTTGCTTAAGACTGTCAACGAGTGCAGACCGCCGGGTGAAATCTAAAAAAAATTCTAGGGTGTGTAGCGAATCACGATGATCCCTTGGCCTCCGGTCGCTCCGGTTCCATTACGAGCACCGCCACCACGGCCATTGCTTCCATCGCCGTTCGGACCACCGCCACCTCCGCCAATAAGCTCGACGGAGTTTTTGGCATTACTCCAATTCGCGGGAACGTCCCAAGTCAGGCCTACGCCGGTATCGGTTAAAACGGTAATCTGTTCGCTAGCGCGACAACGCCGCATTCGAGGAGCTGCTGTTATCTGTTGCCCTGAGAGGCACGGTGATTTTGAAAACACAGCCTTTGCCAGGGAGATTTCGCACATCAATCGCTCCCTTATTTAAACGGATGGCGTTCTGAGCAATCGTGAGGCCTAGGCCCAAGCCTTTTCGATTTTCATTCTGCTGTTCAAACGGCTTAAAAAGATCAACAGCTTCATTCGAAAGTCCGCCACACTCATCTTCGACTTCAATAATCGCCTCACTGCCGACGGCTTTCCCGCGCACTTGAATTCGACCTCCAACACGGGTGTATTTAATAGCATTCTGGATAAGATTTGAAACGGCAGAGTGAATAAGTTGTTGGTCCACCTCTACGACCAAGTTTGGATCAACTTGGATTTCGATAATTTGTTTTCGAGCTCGCGCCTCGATTTCGGCAGTCACAATTACCTGATCTACGAGTTGAAGTAACGGAACGTCAACCGCCTGCACTTCGGGGGCGATCCTCATTCTGACCTCGGTTAAGGAGCGATCGATCAGAAGTTCAATATTTTTCAATCCTCGATCGAGGACCTTGCCTACACTGCCATTAAATCCCACAGTCCCACCACGAATCAAATCCAGAGACATTGTCACTGTCCCCAGAGCATTTCGCAGTTCATGCGCCAAAAAACCTATATGCTTCACTTCTTGATTTTCTCTCTGAGAGCTCCAGAGAGACTGAAACTCAGTGACGGCGCCAGCGATTGCGACATCTAAGCAGCGGTTGAAATCACGAAACTCGCGTGCGGTGATCTGGACTTCTTTGGTGTTCGCGATCTCTGTTATCGCCTGACAAATAGCTCCGTAAGCATGCACCACATGTGACAGCGTATACCCGAGCCTCAGCAGTTCGACTCCGTGGGCACCTGCAGACTCTGCGACCTGGGCGTCGTCGGGGTATGCCGACGCCTGCGCGACACCGGGCTCGTCACTTCTTTGGGCCGCCTCAGCCATAGCTACATCGTCTTTTTGGTTAGTTTGCGGATACTTTAAGGAGGCCGTCCGGAGCACAGTTACCAACTGTCGATAGAAAATGGGTAGTCCCTTTTTTAACTGATCCGAACTTTGACGAACACCTGCTAACAAAAGAGAATTTTTCTCGGTCAAAGCTAGAATTTCTTTTTCGTTCTCTAGTAAAAAATCATGAAGCATAAGCCACTCTTTTCTGGCTGAAGTACGTACCTACGCATCCATTCGCACTTGCCAAAGAGGAGCTTATATCAATTCTCCTCTGTTTATCCCCTTACCATATAGAAATGTAATAATACCTCATTCGACAAAATGACTCACCCCTCAGATGACTCTACTCCATCCCACATAGAGCGGATAAATTCTGCTGCTTTCTACCGTGCGACACAGAGAAGCGACTTAAAAAGGAAATTCAATGTGTCTTGCGCACGAGAACTGATTTTTTCCACATGCAGTCCCACTTGGCATCAGGACACAATTTGGAACTCTCTGAATCGAAGCCAAGGTGCCATTGCATTGTCTTTTAGCGGTCTTGCGCTGAACTCATTGCCCTCTGCCAGATGTAACAGCTTTATTAAATAAGGAGGCAAGCTATGTGTTTCTCGGCGACTGCGAGTTACGTTTCGGCGGCACTACTTATTACAACCGGCACTGCAACGACTCTGGGGAATCGCGCAAAGCCTTTACGCATGGTTGCGGCCATTCCTCTTTTGTTTGGTATTCAACAGGCTTCCGAGGGATTCGTTTGGCAGATGATGGGTCAAGAGAGTTTGAGTTCTTTACATCATTTTGCGACGCTCCTATTTTTAACATTCGCAAATGTCATCTGGCCGAGTTGGCTGCCGTGGTCCTTCTATCATATTGAACCAAATGAGAAACGAAAAAGAATTTTGAAGGTTCTTGCTATGATGGGCATCGGGGTCTCGTTGCTCGCTGGCTGGATGTTATACACCGCGTCCGTCAAAGCCTACGTCGATGGGCACTGCATGGCGTATTCAATTCGTGATTTTAAAAGATACTGGTCGCCGAATATCGAGATTGTTCTCTATTTCGCACCCACGATGTTGCCCTTTTTTATTTCAAGCCTAAGGACAGTGAGGACAGCCCGCTATGTGGTGCTTGGGAGTTGGGGTGTTGCTCAAATCATTAATCAAGAAACAACAACCTCCGTCTGGTGTTTTTTCGCAGCGCTCATTAGCCTCTATATCGCGGCGAATGTTCTTTGGCTGCAGAAAGGAAAACTCTCTTAAGCAAACTTTTCGCAAAATGCCGACAATCTACCTGCGCCAGCAGATAGTGGGAAAGGCAACCTTAACGCTTTCGTCCCTTCCTCTAAAAGACGGATTCGCAGGAGATTTCTATAGGAAACTGAAATTTGTCAAAGCTTGACATGTCCCGATTGTAATCGAGACTTCCGTTTGATTTGTAAATGTAGTCATCAAAAATTTTGTGTGCAGGTCTAACACGTCGATTCGACCGCACAACCGGCAGCAAACTTTTAATCCGAGAAAGATAGTCGATTCTCCCCTGCAAGACTCTTGTGAATTCCGCATAGTGTTCGGCTGATTGAAACTCACGCACGGCACGCAACTCGATAGTTTGTTCCTCGCGTGGAAATCCCTTGATATGACTCAAATTAATGTTCTGGTACTTATGCGGCGGGTCCCAATCCGCATAAGATTTGACGTAAACTTGATCAATCATTCCTTGAGAAAATTTCTTAATAAGATCCTCTGTTCGAGAAAACCACAAGAAACTGGATTGTTCCCGAAACTCTTTGTCCCAAGACTCAATAAACTGAATAAAGCGATCTTTCACCGTTTCGTTTTCTGAAATTTGAATCATTTCCATCGGGGCGGCATTGTGAATGCTAAAATAGAAAGCCTCTGCCATCACTTTTGAATAGTTCGCCCAATCTACCACAAAGTTTCGTATCTGGAGAGGGTCACGAGAAAATCCGGAGCTGATTCCAATGTGAATATGTCCACCGTGCTCTTGAGGAGCAAGATTGATGGCCCTGGCCGCATCAAATATTAAATACTGTATGCGAGGAGCCCGCACCGCAATTTCTTTAGAGGTCATTCCGTCTGCGATGACCTCCACTACCCATGGGTCCAAAGTAATCGCAAAACTCCAACCTTCCGGAGTTCGAACTTTGAAAGCTTCTAGACCAAATTTATCTTTTTGTTTTTTAATCACGCAACCCGAACAACGGCGTTCCACTTCGTCCACGAATTGCTTTTGTGCTGCGATATTGGCTTTGGTGTCGACAACCCCTTGCCCGGCAGCCCTTCCTGCTTTGATCAGTCTTTCATTGGTAAAATTAAACTCCGGCCCGAATGTGGCTTCTCCGGCAAACGCCGAAACGGTATAGAATAAAATTTGTAACGAAAACAAAAGCAGTCGATTCATAAACTCTCACCAATTTATAGATGCAAAGAAATCCATAAATTTGTAAATGCAAGAGGTGTACCGAGTGAGGTGCGTTGAGGTGAATTTGAACGTCTCAAGTTGAGACAAGATCTGAGTTCTGCCGATTTTGGCTAGACAGAAATAACGTCAGGCATTTCGACGCCGGTCTTTCTAGAAAAAGTGGGACCCCTATGCGTCAGTCTCCTTTTGATACAGCCATTGGAGGGCGTATTTGTGGTTCA
>JBBKWD010000014.1:0-6958 GCA_037968775.1 Bdellovibrio sp. | reverse complement strand
CCCTTTATCTGACGAGTTTTTTCACTCATATGATCAATCGCATTTTGTAAAACGTTCTTCAAGGCTTGGGCCAAAAGATTCAGATGTCCTTTTACAAGAACTTCCTCACCGGGGAAATGCAGACGCACATCTATGCCTTGTGATTTTGTTTGCAGCTCCACAATTTTTAGAGCGCGCACGCAGACATCTTTAAGGCTGACATCACCATGAGCATCGGAGGTCGGCGTGCGAGTGAAGCCTAAAAGATTTTGCACGATCTCTTTACAGCGCTGAACACCGGCTTCCATTTCTGCAACATCTGCAAACAAAGGATGTTCGGGTTTCATATCCATTTTTATCAACTGCGTGAAAGACAGAATTCCGCCCAGGGGATTATTTAATTCATGGGCAATCGAAGAGCCAATCGTACCAAGCTCTGCCATTTTTGCGGACTCCAGAATTTGTCGCTCCATCTTAATTTGCTCTGTGATATCGTGATAAAGATTTACAAAGACCGAAGGCTTATCCGAATCAATCACCAAGCTTTGACTGAAGACCTCATAGCTGCGCGGTTCGCTGTCTGAGGACTGCACGCGGAAGTTATTGCCGCGATTGCAGCTAGGGCACGGGGTTTCACGGTCATAAAGAATTTTATAACATTTTCTAGAGGTCATGTCCTTTTGCGGGCCTTTTAAGCGGGCATCCAAGGCCTTGTTCCACTGAATGATATCGTAGTTATTGTCAATCAAGACAACAGGGTCCGACATCGAGTTGAAAGTCGCTTCCCACTGTTCTTTGAGGGCATCGGATTCCTTTAGTTTTTGAATGCGATCCAAGGCCAGGGCAACGGCCTCACCCACACGGTGCAAGAAATCACTTTCTTCGCGGTTGAAGGGGTGCTCGGGGGGTCTTAAGAAAAATATCGAGCCGACTCGTTCATGTTGGCTGAATAACGGCACTTGAAATTCAGTGAAGCTCAATTGAGTGGACACTTGTTTGGCAAAAAGTTCATCTTGCGGATGAAAGAACACCCGAATCCATGAGGTTTGAACAGTCGCAGCCAAAGAGTCATTCAAGAGCTGCTCAATTTCAGAAACGGAGTTGGCTTGGTGCACGGCCATGAGGGCTTGCTTAAAGCCTTCAATACGGGAATTTGTTAAAAAGAGTTTCCGCCGCGCCTCTGTTAGATACCGCGTTCGTCTTTGAACTCGTTCTTCAAGCTCAATTTGCAGACGTTTGAGCTGTGCCGTTTGCTCGCGAATTAAAAGGGCCAAATTTTCATCTTGTTTGCGTTGATTGGCTTCTTCGAGGGCTGAAAAAAGATGAGTCTCTAGATCAGCGTCATTGAAGTTCGTCATCACCCGAAAAAAAGAATAGTCCTCGTGCAGGCGGGCCATTTGATGCGCAGAAAAATCAGTCGGTACAACGGCAATAAATTGTGTCGCAGGCGATGTTTCGCGAATTTGATTGTAAAAATCATCAAACTTTTTTCCCAGAATCAAAGTGACTGACAGGGCAATCACATCATAGTGGGAATCCTGAATCCAGTGCCAGGCTTGGGACAAGTCCGAAGCGATATGGGCGCCGAGCTCTTGTAAGCGATCTTCCCAGGGGCCTATAAGCAGAAAGCTTGCCTTTAAAGACCGCATGTTTTGATGAGATCCTTATGAGCGGTGATTGTGTAATCAGGGTGATCTTCGGGGTATTCGGCTTTTTCGCCGACATGTTCGCCGAAAGCAAAATAGCAAGTATTCGCGCCAGCCCGTTTGCCGTCACGAATTTCGCTCGAAAGTCGGTTGCCGATACTCAAAAGCTGATCAGCCGGATGTTTTTCCGTTTTAATAATTTCTTGAAAGGCGAGTTCTTTCTTCTCGCCAATAAATCCGTTTAGGACAAAAAGTTTTTTAAAGTACTTTTCAACTCCCAGAGCTCGTATTTTTTTTAGCTGAGTTTCCTGGGCCCCGACTGTGACCAGATAAAGGGCGTACTTTTTTTGCAAAGCTTCCAAATTTTCCAGCGCACCTGGTAGCAAAGGAAGGCTTGCTGGAACTTCGGGATTATAAAAGCAATCAAGGGCATCGTGGATGGCTTTTCCCTTGGTGTTTGTGCCAAAGCGATCAGCAATTTTTGTGAAAATTTCGGTATGAGAAAAAGCGGGCGCAAGTTCAGCGCGCATGTCCAAGCATTGATCCATGGTGCAACGAACACCGGCATCTAACATCGCCTGGCAGGCACGAGTCGCCGCGACGGGAACCAAAATTCCGGATGTATCCAGCAAGGTGTCATCGAGATCAAATGCCAGCGACTGATATTGGTGGTGGGTCATTTAAGATCCTTTTTGAGTCAGAAGCTGTTCAAGGCCCTGACGGAAATGAGGCCACACCTTATTGAGATCGATATGCTCCTGTTCTTCAATACAAATCACAGGAGTTTTTTTCTCAATCCAGCCATATTGCCCTAAGCTGCCCGGTGTCGGGTAGCCAATGTCCTCACGCGTCTCATACCCAGTGTCGGAGGCCAGAATTTCTGCCGCCTGTTTACCGGGGCTTCCGGTATATACGATGCAGGGCTCCCACGAATGAAAGTGTACTATAAGCTGTGGCTTTTCGTCCTCAATGAGTTTTACCAAAGCTTGAACTTCGGGCTCACTCCCAGGCGAAGGTCCAGGATAGTATCGAGGCGCCTTAGCTTCCGGACTCCAATCACGGCAAGGAAAGTTGCGATTGAGGTCGACTCCATTGGCATTGGTGCGTTGGTTTTGGGAGTACCCGTCTGGGTTCAGGCAAGGAATCAGAATCCACGGGCGAATTTTTTCGCTGTGCTTTTGTTCTTCGGACTGCAGCCAGTGCAAGAACTCTTCGGCCAGGTGAACACCCTCGGGTTCATCGCCATGAACGCCGCCAATAAAAAGCAATGGTTGCTCAGAAAACTGCCTCAGGCTGTGTGATTTTTTATACAGCGGGAGTTTTGTTCCAAGACTGGTTTGCGCCCAAGAAGATTGGTGATAAATATTTCCTTGCATGAGATAATTAAGCCTGCTTTTTTCAGAGAAGAAAAGAGATTAGAAGGAAGTTTTTAATGTCGCAAAATGACGAGCAAAAAAATGCAAAGACCGTCGGCAATACCGACTCAAAGACCGACGCGCAAAAAAAATTGACGGTCATAGCCCTAGCGGCAGGCAAAGGGACACGCATGAAGTCCCCCCTTCCGAAGGTTTTGCACCCAGTGGCAGGTCGCCCCATGATTGAAAAAGTGATCCTGGCCTCTAAAAGAGCCGGTGCCCAAGAAGTGCGTGTGATCGTCGGCCACGGCCAGACCTTGGTTCGCCAAGTTGTCGAACCGATGGGCGTCACCTGTTTCGCCCAAGACGAACAACTGGGAACCGCCCACGCAGTTAAATGTGCGAAGCCCGAATCTATCGAAGGCGACATTGTGATTATGAATGGCGATCATCCATTGATCGAAGCCGCTGACATTAAGGAATTCGTAAGAATTTTCCGCGATGGAAAGTGTGACCTTGCCGTCGTTACCGCCGTTTTAAAAAATCCTGGCGAATTCGGTCGCATCGTCAGACAAAGCGGCGAATTGGTAGCAATCGTTGAAGCCAAAGACGCCTCTGCTGACACTTTGAAAATCAATGAAGTCAACACGGGTATTTACATTGTGAAAGCCGAGATACTGGCCGAATATCTGCCGAAAATTAAAAACAATAATTCAAAAAAAGAATACTACATCACCGATTTGATTTCTTTGTGTATCGAAGACAAGTGCCGTGTGCGCGCCATCACTTCCACACCTAAGGTGGCCGTCGGCGTGAATACTCAAGTGGAGCTGGCGAACGCGACCCGCTTGTTATTCAAGCGCAAGGCCTTGCAGTTGATGGAAGAAGGCGTTCTCTTGATCGACCCTCGGACCACTTATGTGGAAGAATCCGTGGAAATCGGCGCAGGGAGCGTGATTTATCCAAATGTCTTTATTCGCGGACGATCCCGCATTGGCTCTTTCACGGTGATTGAATCCAATGTCTTTATTTCAGATTCAGAAGTCGCAGACAGTGTGCAAATTCGTGGCGGATCTTATCTTGAGGACTCGCAAGTACACAAGAAAGCTTCTGTCGGCCCTTACGCGCGCCTTCGCCCCGACACAGAAATTGGCGAAGAAGCCCATGTCGGTAACTTCGTTGAAATGAAAAAAGTGAAGTTTGGGAAAAAATCTAAGGCCGGCCATTTAACTTATCTTGGCGATGCGGAGATTGGTGAAGAAGTAAACATAGGTTGCGGAACTATAACTTGTAATTATGCGGCAGATCGCAAGAAGTATAAGACCAAAATAGGCAACCGAGTTTTTGTTGGCAGTGACACTCAATTTGTGGCCCCTATTGTGGTGGGCGATGATGCTGTGATCGGTTCGGGCTCGACAATAACGAAAGATGTTCCAAGCAATGCTTTGGCAGTGGCTCGGGGACGTCAAATGATCAAAGAAAATTACACGGTGAATGATAAAGAGAATGATATAGAGAATGATATAGCGGAGCCACCTGAGGGTGAAAAGGAATAGTTTATGTGTGGAATCGTTGGCTATCTAGGTCCTAAAAATCCTAAAGATGTTATTATCAGTGGATTGCAAAAACTTGAGTATCGCGGTTATGACAGTGCCGGTGTCGCCATCATGGATCACGGCAAAACTAAGCGCGTGCGCGCCCAGGGGAAACTCAAAGCTCTCGAAGATAAACTTGTAAATGAAACCTTTGATGGTCATATCGGTATCGGTCACACTCGGTGGGCGACACACGGAAAACCATCTGAGCGAAATGCTCATCCCCATCAAGTGGCGGGTGTTAGCATTGTTCATAACGGCATTATCGAAAATTACCTTGAGATCCGTGAAGAGCTTGTCGCTGCAGGTTCTGAAATTATGTCGGATACCGACTCTGAGCTTGTGGCCCATCTGATTGCTAAGGAAGTCGAGACAACAGAAAATCTATTTCAAGCTGTCGAGCGTGTTTTAGGGAAGCTTCGTGGAGCTTTCTCTATTTTAGCTATGTGGGACAACGAACCCGATCACTTGGTGGCCTTTAAAGATGGTCCGCCTTTGGTGGTCGGTTTAGGTAAAGATGAAACCTATGTCGCCAGCGACGTTCAGGCCCTGATCCAATACACGAAGCAATTTGTTTATTTGGAAGACCGTGAAATCGTCGACATTCGCGGGACGGAAGTGAAGTTTTTCTCTGCCAATGGCTTTCCGATCGAAAAAAAGGTCGTCGAGTTAGACTGGAATCCAGAGATGGTGGAAAAGCAGGGCTTTGCTCACTACATGCTTAAAGAAATTTATGAGCAGCCTCGTGCCGTCGCAGCCGCCATTGAGCCGCATGTGAATCCCGAAACTTTTTCGGTCGCACTTAAAAAAGTCGGCTTCGGTGGCCAGCTAGTTCAAAAACTGGAAGAGCTGAACATCGAACAGGACTGGGCAAAGACTCAAGAAGTTTTCACAAGTATTGATCGTGTCTTTATCGTCGCTTGCGGAACAAGTTTTTACGCGGGCATGGTCGGGAAGTACTTGATTGAACAGCTGGCAAAAGTTCCTGTGGAAGTCGATATTGCCAGTGAGTTCCGGTATCGCAATCCTGTTATTCCAAAAAACAGTTTGGTCATGACGATTTCTCAAAGCGGAGAGACTGCTGACACCTTGGCAGCAATTCGCTTGGCAAAAGAATTGGGCGCAACGACTTTGAGTATTTGCAACGTGCGCAGTTCAACTATTGATCGTGAAGCTCATGGTCACTTGTATATGAACTCGGGTCCTGAAATTGGCGTGGCTTCTACAAAGGCCTTTACGAGCACGATGGCCGTTTTAGATTGCGTGGCTATTGCCATGGCGCGCACTCGTGGGGCGATTACTCCGGCGCAGGAAAAAGAACTTGTGACTTCCTTGGTCGCAGTGCCAAGCCAAATGGAAGGTGTTTTGGCTTTTGATAAGTATTTCGAAGAAGCCGCCGCAAAATTGAAGTTGTACCGCGGATTCCTTTATATGGGCCGAGGCACAAGCTATCCAATTGCGATGGAAGGGGCTCTTAAGTTAAAAGAGCTCGCCTATATGCATGCCGAAGGTTATGCCGCTGGTGAAATGAAGCATGGTCCTTTGGCCCTGATAGACGAGCGCATGGCGATCGTCATGGTGGCGCCGACGGATCACTTGTATGACAAGACGATCAGCAATTTGGAAGAGGCGCGTGCGCGTGGTGGAAAAATTATTTCTATCGGCACGGGTGAGAATGAAAAATTGCGCGAGATCAGTGAGTTCTATATTGCGATGCCGAAGTCGCATTGGACGACGAATTCGATTTTGACTGTGATTCCGTTGCAGTTGATGTCTTACCACTTGGCGAATAATTTGGGTTTTGATGTGGATCAGCCTAGGAATTTGGCGAAGTCGGTGACGGTGGAGTAGGGGCGCGTGTCTTCGTGCAGCTGTGACAGGGAACCCTAAGGTTTTCATGGCCGCAGTAATTTTTTTGTGGTCGTCGGGGGAGATGAAATCCAGATCGCGAGATTGGTATTTGTTTTTAGTGTACACGGTGACGGCGCTACCGCCAGTAAGCACAGCGGTGATTCCATGTGCTTTCAGCGTTTCGTATATGAGAAGTGCAAGTTGGGTGAGATCGAGATCTTTCATAGTTCTTTACCAGTTCTTCTCGGGCGGCGCCTCTCAGCAAAGTATTTGTTAAATTCCTTCTCGGGTAAGTTCATTAAGATCTTTCTTAATAACTCCTCCAATTCATTTTTGACTAGCAGGCGGGGGTTGAGAGAGAACATTCGCTGATTGCCAACTTTCCGAGCGACAAGAATACCGCCGGATTCCAGGCGCACCAGTTGATTATAAACAGTGTTTTTAGCGAGGGAAAAGGCGCGTGCTATTCCCGAGGGAGTACCCTCTTCATAGTTTACGATATAAAGTAGAACCTTTTGAGCAGTTTCATTAC
>JBBKWD010000013.1:0-36748 GCA_037968775.1 Bdellovibrio sp. | reverse complement strand
CCCGGTTTTGCCTTTAGAATTCCTTTTGGTCACGCGAAAAAAGTTGTATGCTGCGCGGATGAGCCAAATTCGAAGCCAAATTAAGAGCATTCTGTTAGCATTTCGTCCCAAAACCCTGACTGCAGCCCTTGTTCCCTGTGTGGCGGGCACGGCCCTTGTGAGGGCCATCGGTCTTTCTTGGGATGGGTCCGTTCTATTTTACGCCTTGATGGCCTCGTTTTTTATTCAGATCGGGACCAATTTCGTAAATGATGCCGTGGATTTCAAAAAAGGCGCGGATACGGAAAAACGCATCGGTCCTCAGCGCATCACCCAAGCGGGGATTTTGACCGGCAATCAAGTTATGGCCCTGGGAACTTTCTTTTTTATATTGGCAATTCTGTGCGGAATCCCTCTGGTCTTAAAGGGTGGCATGGTGATCGTTGCAATCGGCATCGCTTCGGTCTTGATGGGTTATGCATACACGGCGGGTCCGTTCCCCTTGGCCTATTTGGGCCTGGGTGACTTATTCGTGATTTTATTTTTTGGTCTGCTGGCCGTGATGGGAATTGTATTTCTGAACACCGGCGAGTGGATGATCGAAGCCTTTGTCTTGGGCTTGCAAATCGGATTGCATGCGACTGTGTTGATAGCGATCAACAATTTGCGTGACCGGGAAACCGACGTCCTGGTTCACAAAAAAACCCTCGCCGTGCGTTTCGGAAAAAAGTTTTCAAGAATTGAAATTGCCGTGCTTTGCTTTTTGCCTTTTATTTTGAATTTGTACTGGTGGTTTGAGGGCTTCAAAATTGCGGCTCTTATTTCTTTGATCGCACTTCCGCTGGCAGCGAAAGTGACGAAGAACGTCTTTAGAACTGAGCCTAGCTCTGCCTACAATAAATTTTTGGGCCAATCTGCCGGCTTGCATCTAGTCTTTGGACTTCTCTTGGCGCTAGGGTTTTCAATTGGTTAAATTTTTCATTAGCCCCTACACTCTTATTCCCAATGCACCCTTGAATGCCCTTACCGGCGCAGCGGTGCGAGAGGGAGTGCTGCTGAAGGTGACTTGGCCGGATGGCTTAACAGGGTACGCAGATCTTCATCCGTGGCCAGAATTGGGTGATGCCCCCTTAAAGGATCACCTGGCGGACTTAAAAAAGGGACGAGTCAGTGCTATCGTGGAACAAAGTATTTGGCTGGCTCGTCGAGATGCAAAGTTGCGCTCTGAAAAACTGAATATGTTTTTTGAGGGCGTTCCTATTAAAAATAATTTCACGATCATTCGGTCGCAGATTCTGCAACCTGGAATGATCGATGAAATTTGCAATGAAGGTTTTTCTAGCGTCAAGTTGAAGGTGGGGTCTGACCTTGTCAATGAAGCCGATTTTTTAAACCACCTGGCGGCAGCGAACCTTCGTATCCGTCTGGATTTTAATGCCGTGTCCAGCTGGCAAGTATTTGAAAAATTTATTTCAAACTTAAGTCCTTCCGTCCGCGCCTTAATTGACTATGTCGAGGATCCCTTTCCATTTGACGAAAAGAGCTGGAGTGAAGCGCAAACTCTTGTGAAGATTGCCGTTGATAATCAAATGAGAAAAGTGCCGTGGAAATATTTGAAGAAGCCGCCCTTTGATGTCCTTGTCGTTAAGCCTGCTCGCACGGATGTAGATGTGGCCGTGGCCTATTGCAAAAAATGGAACTTGAAAATGACCATCACAAGTTCCATGGATCATCCGGTGGGTGCCAGTCATGCGGCCGGGCTTGCGATGGAGCTAAAAAAAGAACACGGCGAAATGATCTTAGAGGCTGGGTGTCTGACTCATCGGCTGTATCACATGGATATTTTTTCTGCAGAGCTCACCACGCAAGGACCCTATCTATTGCGGGTCAAAGGCACGGGGGTTGGCTTTGACAAACTATTGGAAGGTTTGGAATGGCAAGCACTCTAGAACTTCTGGATTTAGACTCTTTAGAAAATCGAATTCTTTTAAATCCTCGATGGCCGCAAGCTGAACTTCAAAAGCTAACAGCCTTGGCCGAAAAAGCCCAGGAGTCTCAAGGACTGCAGGGGCATGTGTGGATCGCAACCTCTGGTTCCACTACAAATGATATTTCAGAGACAAAAATTGTGGCCTTGTCAAAGTCCGCACTGAAGGCCTCTGCCCAGGCGGTGAATGCTTTTTTGAATTCAAACTCAAAGGACCGTTGGGCTCAAGTACTTCCGGCATTTCATGTCGGTGGTTTAGGAATTGATATTCGGGCGAGCCTTGTCGGTGCATCTGTTCAAAATGGTTTACGGCATGGTAAATGGGAGCCAGGCCATTTTTATAAAATGATCAACGATCAAGGCAGCACACTTTCGGCGTTAGTCCCCACGCAAGTATTCGATATAGTACGGCAAGGATTTCGCAGCCCTTCGGATATGCGAGCAATCATTGTCGGAGGCGGCGCCATGGATCGAACTTTGTATAAAAGAGCTAGAGATCTGGGATGGCCCGTCTTGCCAAGCTATGGCATGACGGAAGCTGGCTCGCAGATTGCCACGGCAACATTGGAATCGTTGAACTCCACCGGGTTTCCCGAAATTACTTTATTGTCTCATGCAAAAGCGCGCGCGAACACAGAGGGCTTTATTGAAATTCAAGCGAATTCATTATTTAGCTGTTATGCCCAATTGAAAGATAATCAAGAGTGTATCTGGAGTCCCCAAGTAAATGGATGGTTCACGACTGAAGATCGCGGGCAGGTAAATGGCACCAGTCTTTTGATTGAGGGGCGAAGCAACGACTATGTCAAAATCGGGGGCGAAGGCACGAATATGGCCCGTCTCAGAGGAATGCTGGAGGAATCGGTGCGTGCCGTGAAGCCCGAGGCGCTGTTGCAAGTCACATTGCTGGACGTTCCCTCAGAGCGATTGGGGCACGAAGTTCATTTGGTCAGCACACTTTCATCTGTAACATCTGAAAGAATAGCACAGGACTATGCCCATCGAGTATTGCCATTTGAAAAGGTTCGACAGATTCACCTGGTAAAAGAAATTCCTCGCAGTGAATTAGGAAAGATCCTTTGGCAGCCTCTTAAGAACTTGTGTAAGCTAGGGTCCTAAAGGCGGTCGTGATGAAAAAAGAAAAGAATCCCTGGGATGAAGGCATCCTTTTAGTTTGTACCAAATGTCACAAGTCAATTTCGGGATCTATGCTGAAAGAAGAAGGTAACTCCGGTGACAATCTAAAAGCATTTTTAAAGAAGAGCCTGAAAGAGGGCGGCGACCTTTCCAAGGTGAGAGTTGTCACCAGCAGTTGTTTGGATGTTTGTGAAGATAATTTTCAAGCGGTGACCTATGCGTCAACGACTGGAAAAACCGAGACTTTTATTTTACACCCGGAAAAAGATCGCCAAGAATTACTTGAATTTTTAAGGTCCAAAGCAAAAGGCTATTGAGGTTGAACGGCCTTTGATGATGGATTTGAGGCCTGTGATCTGGATTGCATCGGAGTATTGAGTGGGATTGATTCGGGTATTTTTCATGGCAGTTATTTTCGCAGTTTTCTTTTATGTGTGCCATCAACTGCTGAGATTTACAGACCTGTCGTTGTTGGCAAATTTGGGTGTCATTGGCTTCTTAGGTTTGGTATTTTCTTTATTTCTCTCTTTGCCTCTCTTGGCTTGGTCCGAAGATCGACATAATCATAAGCCCTGGCATGACAGTCTTTTTGCGGCGGGACACTTCGCGATTGGTTATCTCAATTTTTTACTTACACTGGTGATCCTGAGGGATCTCTTGGCTTTCATTATAAACTTTGCGTGGAGCTCAGCTCCGGAATGGCTGAATTTGGATAGCCTCTATGGGGCTAATGTCCTGGGCCTTTTTTTAGTCATTCCGTTTTTACTAATTATTATAGGAACGATTGTCGTTCGAGTGGGACCGCAATTAAAGTCCGTTACGCTGAAGTTCGATGAGTTGCCGCAGGCTTGGGACGGCACCAAAATTTTGCACATCACTGACTTGCATATCAGCTCCAGCATGCCCGTAAGCTTTGTGGAAAAACTGGTTACAGTGGCGGCGAAAGTCAAAGCAGATGCGATCGTTTATACCGGAGACATTTTAGATAGTCTGGCCATTCGCCACCTTTCTGAATTTGAATTGCTAAAAAGTCTTCAGGCGCCGTTGGGCAGCTTTTATGTGCCCGGAAATCATGAGTATTATTGGCAAGTGGACCAGGCACTGGCGGCCTTTAGATCCATTGGATTTAAGACTCTAATAAATGAAACAGCAACGCTGGAAAAAGATCACCAGCGATTGCAAATTTCGGGCATCCCGGACCCAGCTGCGCGAGCTTTTAATTTGGAAGCGCCGGACTTTCGGAAGTTTTCTCTTCAACTGCTTCCTGGCAGCTTCCGTATCTTGCTGGCACATCAACCTTCTTATGCGGATGAGGCGAGCAAGAGTGGATTTCACTTACAGCTTTCGGGGCATACGCATGGGGGACAGTTTTTTCCTTGGAATTTTTTAATTGGATTTTTTCAGAAGTATGCAAAGGGTCTTTATCAAATTGATAAATTAAAACTGTATGTGAACCAAGGAACGGGTTACTGGGGGCCTAGTCTGCGCATGGGGACCTACTGTGAAATCACGGAAATCATTTTAAAGAAGACCTAATAGTGAATAGCAATTCGGCTTTCACAATCTAAAGGCCAGGCAGGCCTAAAATCGTCCAGAATAATTTCGCAGATAGGTGGAGTGCCGTTGTATTTCATGCTAACATTTGGTTTTCCAAAGGAGAGTGAATGAAGTTGCAGGGTGGCATTAATTTCCGAGACATGGGTGGCTCGGCAACTCACGATGGTCGTCGCTTAAAGCAGGGTCACTTCTATCGCTCCGGCTCTTTGTCTGGTTTAACGGCAGAGGATTGTCGGCAACTCGAGGCTCTCTCTATCCATCACATAATAGATTACCGAGATCTGAAAGAATCCCAAGGTGACAAAGATGTTTTGTGGGCTGGAGTTCACTATGAGTGTGTTCCGGCGAATCCACCTTCCCATTCGAGCAACAATGTGGGCGATGAGTTTTTTTCAAATAAAGTTTTAGAGGCTATGCCTCGTAACTTTATGGAAAGTCTTTATAGTCAGTTGCCTTTTTCAAATGTGGCCTACAGGGCACTTTTTCATAGGACTGAGAATTTGCAGCAAGGGGCGCTTGTTCATCATTGTGCAGTGGGGAAAGATCGGACGGGAGTCGGTTCCGCATTGCTTCTTCTGAGTTTGGGTGCGACCAAAGAGGCTGTCCTTGAGGACTACTTAGTGACGCAAGAAACTTTGCACCCTTATCGCACCGCCATTTTTGAAAAAATTGAAAGCAAGCTATCTGCGAAATCAGCTGAAACTTTTCACTACGTCATGGGTGTCAGTGAAAGCTTTTTGGATTCAGCTTTAAGTGAAATTGAAAAGCGTTACGGAAATTTTGAACGCTATTTTGCAACCGAATTTGGCCTGACTCCGGAAAAGCGAGCGGATCTGCAGTCACGATACCTGGAATAATTATTTTCCCCAGCCCTTTTCGCTTTCAAGTTGTTCGCGAATTTGGCCTTCGATTTTCGTGGCGGATATAACGGGGCCTTTGCCAACACCAGGGCAAAAGGCTTTGACATCCTTGGCCCAGCTTTTAGCACTCATCACTTCTGGCCAAAACGGCCACGTTCGGCATTGGGTCGGTCGGGCCTCGTAAATGCCACAAGCTTTGCCCTTAAGAAACATGCAATCGGTATTTTTAGGGTCTTCTTTCAGATGCCAGATGCCGCCGGTTTTTTCACAATATCGACGCGTAAATGCAGAAGTGGAAATTTTCAAATGCTTTGCAAAGCGTTGGCGGTCTTCGAGATTCAAATAAACAAAGCCGAATTCTCCGTGGGAGGTGCAGCATTTGCCAGAACCTGTGCACTCGAAACGAACTCCTTCTCGCCACCATTCTTTGCCTGTAAATTTGAAGTCTTCCATCATCACCTTTTTAACAGCTTGCACTGCCATTTTGAGGGTCGTTTTTACGTCGTGAAAACGGACTTTAAGATGTCAGAGCCCTTGACAGCAAGCAGATAAATCGCGATTGTTGGCTCAATTGAGGAGCTCAGTTTGTCGCGCAATGTTATTGATCTCAAAGTTTATGATTCTCGGGATTTTCCGGCCTATTTACCAAAGCTGAATAAGCTTTATGACGACCTCTTTTCAGGAGGCAAGGGATTCCGAGCTAAACTCATTCGCATGATGGCCACACATTTAGAACTTGATGGCAAAGCAGAGCATTTGTTGGCTCAAACAATTGAGTTTATTCACAACGCCTCCCTGCTGCATGACGATTTGATTGATCGTTCTAGTTTGCGTCGAGGAAAACCTGCTGCTTGGCTGAAGTTTAATCCCGAATACGCCGTGTTGGCCGGGGACTATCTTTTGGCCCGAGTCATGGTGAATCTTTCCGGCCATGGCAATATCAAGTTAGTTCAATACACGGCTGAGGTGATTTCGGATTTATTGGAAGGCGAGTGGCTGCAAGATTCGGTTGTGGGTGATTTCTTTGTCACCTTAGATCAGTTGGATCGCATTCATAATTTAAAAACAGCCAGCTTGTTTAAGTGGTGTATCCGCGCGCCGTTTATTGCGCAAGAACGTTATGCTCCAGAGCTGCATCAAACGCTTGAAGAGATGGGCACTTTGCTTGGACAGTTGTTTCAACGCAGTGATGATCTTTTGGACTATGATGTGCGCAACGAAGAAGGCAAAGCAATCTTAGGTGATCTGAAATCGGGTTACTTGAATTCTTTTGGAGCTTATGTTTGTCATGGCGAAAGCCGCCAGGACATAGACAAAATCGTCAAAAGTAAAAATCTGGAAGATTTTTACCAAGGTATCGGAGGCAAAGCAGAATTTGATTTGAAGCTTGCTGCCTTTGATGAAATGAATAAAGGCCTAATAGCTCAGTATGATCATCACCTGGAGCGTTTGAAAACGTATTTAAAGCCGGGTGAAGAAAAACTCATTGATCAGTTGCGACCTTTAACAGAGATCTTGTACTGGAGAAGGAAGCCCTCGTGATCGAGTACGTGACTCTGACTAAAAACTCTCCGGACTTTGAGTCTTACCTTTTGGGAACCTTTGCAAAAGATAAAAGGGCATTGCCGATCACGACTTTGAACGTGAATTCCTCTGCAGAAACCGTGACCTTCAAAATTGTTCCGCTTAAAGAGATCGAGCTGAGTGCTTGGGGTTCAGTGCTGTTACAAACTTTTAAAGTGCGCAGTTTTTTGCTAGTCCTGGTGCCACTGTTTCTGGTCTTATCAAAAAATATTAGTGATGAATCATTAGTGGATCCGATGGCGACCCTTATGGCCACATGGGGCGTTTTTTGTGCTTTTGTCGCCGTTAATCTGCGCAACGATTTTATGGATCACATGAAGGGCGTCGATCGAATTCTTGAGCGCAGTGGCAGTCGGGCGATTCAAAATGGATGGGTGCGGGCAATCACAATTAAAAAACTTTCGACGTTTTTTTTAATCTTGGCCTTTGGTTTTGCCATTCCATTGATGGTTGTTTATCCATGGTTGGGAGCCGTTATTTTGCCGGCGGCCATTGTTGGGATATTGGCGCAGTTTAGGAAGCAGAGTTCTTTTAAGTATCGCCGCTTTGGTGAAGTCCTTTTATTTGTGATGTTTGGTCCATTGCTCACTGTGGGTTATCAGCTGTCAATGGGCGCTGGGTTTGACGAAGAAAGTTTTTGGATCGGTTGCGTTTGGGGTTGGCTGGTTCTTTTTGTCGTTCACTTGCGTAATTTCCGAAATATTTTACCAAGCAGTCAGGCGGGATTCTCGAACACAGTGAACTGGTTGGGCTTTGATCGGTCGCGCCGCTTGTTGGCCGGCTGGTGGTTTTTGTTCATGGTTTTTAATTTAGCTTACCACTATGTCTATGCAGGTATTTACTGGGGCTTCTATCTGACGTTGGGTTTGGCTTTCGTTTCATTGAGTTTCATTGGCCAAATGAAAAAACTCTCGAGCCCAGCGGGTAGTGAAATGGTGGCGGTATTTCGCCGAGGTTACGCTCTCTATCTGATCGCAGTCGGTCTCTGGGTGTTTGAGTGTCTGTGGTATCTGTCGTGGTAAAGAATTTCTGCATCCTTGCCGACGGAGTCCCCGATAAGGCGCGAGAGTGTGCAGATTTTTTAAATGCGCCGATTAATCCTGAAAATCTTCGAGACTTTTTCTTTCACCTTTGTGTTTCAGAGGCCGGTCTTTTACTCAAAGATCAAGAGGGGCGAAAGCTTGAAATTGATTTTGACAAGAACCATCTCGACTATCAACGCCGTGGTCATCGGGGCAAAAACGAAATGATTGCCAAAGCATTGGGTGTTGCAAAAGGCGTGCGGCGAGTTTTGGATTTATCCGTGGGTTTGGGCGTCGATAGTGTATTTCTGTCGCAGTTGGGTTTTCAAGTCACGGGTGTGGAGCGGTCACCGGCGTTGTATTTATTGCTGAAAGAGGCCTTCGCGAAAACCCATAAACCCGAATTGCAAAACTATTCCCTTATTTGTTCCGATGGTTTGAGTTTTTTAAAAGAACGGAAAAATAGTATCACCGTTGATGCTATCTATTTTGACCCGATGTATCCGCACAAAAAAAACAAGACGGCTTTGCCAAAACAAGAGATGGTGGTCTTTCGCGATCTCGTGGGTGATGATAGTGATGCGAGCGAAGTTTTGAAAGCGGCTTTAACCTGGCCGGTGCGCCGAGTGGTTGTGAAGCGCCCCTTGAAGGCAGAAGAACTTTTGCCTGGGGTGGCGCATGCTTTTGAAGGAAAGGTGGTTCGCTATGATACTTATGTGGTTGGGTAGTTGGGCCTTATTGTTATTTGCGCTTTCTGAGTCGCAAAAACAGGTGTCTTCGATTTTTGCACCTCTGCAAAAGACACTATTGGATAAAGGCCTTGAAGGCTCTTTGGTCAGTCAAGTTATTCGAGCTGCTTCGGTTGTGCTGGGCGAGGCATCGCCAGAAAAATCTCTCTATGCTGGAATGGGTGCGGCGAATCTTCGTGTCGTTGGAGTTAGATCGGCTGTTTTGTTGATGTGTCTTAGTCCCCTGGGTGCTTGGTGGAGTTTGCTGCTGGCATCTTTGTATTTGAATTTTAATGGTTTGTTGTTTTCTGGATTGGGAGCTCTTTCCTTTGTTCCGTTTGTGAAGGGTACGAAGTCGGCGTCCTATTTGCGTTTGCTTTTATTTGTGGGTTTATTTCTTATCGCAGGCGATGTGGCTTTGCGCAGTTCATCGGTGTTGCTGAGTTATTTGGGAACAAGTGAATTGGCGTTCTTTTTAGCCGATGGTCGCTTTATGTCCGTAATACTGCTGTGTCTGTGTGGAATTTTGTTGAACGTCTTTGTTGGCATTGAATTTTGGTCCGTGACCTTGGCTTTGTGTTTGTTGGTTGCCAATGTCATCTCTGTAAACGGGGCCTTAGCCCTCTTCGCGGGAGAGCGAACTGGGCAAATGCTGTTATTCTGGTGGAGATCACGTGGGCTGAATCAAGAGTGTCGACGTTTGAGTACCCCGCTGGCCCTGGTGTCTGTCTCGGGTGTATTTGCAGGACTGATGCTCGCAGGTTTTTTGCGTGGCAGTGGGGGCATTGGATTTTCCGGAGACGTAGATGTTTTTCGCGAAAAGATTTTGTTATTCGTGAGCTTGAGTTTGGTGATGCTAGCGGTTCAGTTTATTTCTCAAATGGTCTGGGGACATTTCGCAGGTCGAGTCGCGATGAATGAGATTCAGGAAGTGAAATACTTCTCAAAGACTTGGATACGACAAGAGTTTATTTCGGTTTCCATGTTGGAGTGGTTGCGTGGCCGAGTGCATAAGCGTTTGAGTGAAATTAAATATCACCGCCAGGGCTTGAGTTCGGTGAAAGAGGGGCAGATCCCTGAAAGTTTAAAAGCTCGACTTAAGGCTGAGGAAGACTCCTTGCAAAGCTTCGTCCAGGACTGAGCCGTAAAAGGTTGCTTTTCATTCGAGGAACCGAGAATCTTTGAGTTATGTCAAAGGAACTCAAAGAACGAATTTCTGATTTAGAGCACGAACTGGCCGTGAAAGAGGCCGAGCTTCATCGTTATCGTTTAGAACTTACCAAAGCCAATTCTGCAGTTGAAAAACTTATTCATCAAGTCAGCCAAGAGTTGAAGATGGCCCAGTCGTTGCAAAAGTTTTTGTCGCCAACGACCTTGCCAAACGTACAAGGTTTTGATTTCAGCACAAAGTTTCTCGCGGGCACTCGTTCCGGCGGG
Organism: Bdellovibrio sp.; assembly: GCA_037968775.1. Classification (GTDB taxonomy): domain Bacteria; phylum Bdellovibrionota; class Bdellovibrionia; order Bdellovibrionales; family Bdellovibrionaceae; genus Bdellovibrio. The sequence continues at coordinate 26,457 of JBBKWD010000013.1, read as the reverse complement.
GACTATTTTGATATTTTTGAGCACGAAGATAAACTGAAGTTCGGAATTTTGATCTCCAGCGCGTCAGGTTATACTTTGTCGTCGTTGTTGTTAGGCGTGATTATTAAGATCTCTTCGCAGATCGAAGCTCGGCGGGGCCTTGAGGCTCATAAAGTGGTGGCTCTCTTAGTGAAAGAAATTGTACCGACAATTGCTAATGAAGATCGTGCCAGTTTATTTTACGGCATTGTGGATCGACGCAGTTACGAGCTTCAATATTGTTCGGTTGGAAATATAGATGGGTTTTGTCAGGCCTATGGCCAAGAAACTTTGCAAGAACTTTTGCCGACCGCACCAGCTTTGAGCAAAGAGTTTAACACGGAGCCTCAAAGTCGGGTCATTCAGCTGAACCCTCGGGATCGATTGGTTTTTGCGACAGAGGGACTCAAAAATTCGCAGAATACCTTAGGAGTGAACTGGGGCGGTCATGGAATTTCAGAGGCTATCGGGCGTGCGCCGAAACAAGGTGTACATGAACTGCGCAATGAAATTCTTTTTTCGAATGAGAAATACACGGGTCGCCTCGAGCCGATCAGAGATCAAACTCTGATTGTGACTGAGGTCAAAGATCGTGTGATAAAACTTGCTAAGTAAGCGAATCGAAATTCTCAACTCAGATGCTAAGAGTGAGAATGGATGGCTGCAAGCTGGACTTGGTTGTTAGAAATTGTTATGAGTAAAAAGATTTACTACTCCGCATGAAAGGATACGACAATGGCAGAAGTTAATATTTATGAGGGCGCCTTAGATAAAGGCCTAGAAGGCATTGTAGCCTGTACCACTAAAGTTTCATTTATCGTTGGAGACTTTTTAAATTTCCGTGGTTACACGATCGATGATTTGGCAGCAAATTCAACTTTCGAAGAAGTGACCTTCTTGTTGTGGAATGACCGTTTGCCGAACAAAGCAGAATTGACAGCTTTTACGGCTGATCTGCATAAGGAAATGGCTTTGAGCCCTGAGCTCATCAAAGTTTTGAAAGGCATTCCAACAAAGGTTCATCCGATGGCTTGGTTGCGTTCAGCGGTTTCTTTAACTGCTCATTGGGACGTGGATGCAAATGATAACTCTCCAGAGGCCAATGCTCGTAAGGCACTTCGTTTAACAGCGCAGATGACTTCTTTACTTTGTGCATTCGATGCCATCCGTAAAGGTCAAGAACCTGTGGCCCCAAAAGCAGATAAGTCTGTTGCTTGGAATATGATGTACATGTTGGGTGGTGGCAAAGAGCCGAACGCAGAACACGTGAAGGTTATGGATACTTGCTTGATTCTTCACGCAGATCACGAGTTAAATTGTTCAGCTTTTGCGACGCGTGTAACGGCTTCTTCTTTGAGTGATCTGCACTCTGCAGTTGTTTCGGCAATTGGTGCCTTGAAAGGTCCTTTGCACGGTGGTGCGAACGAACAAGTGATTTTGATGTTGCAACAAATCGGCAACATGGAAAAAGCTCAACAGTTTGTGAAAGACGCTTTGGCAGCAAAAGAAAAAGTGATGGGCATTGGTCACCGTGTTTACAAAAACGGCGATCCTCGTGCGCGTATCTTGCGTGGTATGTCTGATAAATTGACTGAAAAAGCGGGTATGCACCACATGTACGAAATGTCGACATTGATTGACGATACTATGTACAAAGAAAAAGGTTTGATGCCGAACGTGGATTTCTATTCTGCAACGGTGTATTTCTCTATGGGAATTCCAACAGATTTGTTCACACCGATCTTTGCAGCCTCAAGAATTTCCGGCTGGTGTGCGCATGCATTTGAACAATACGCTAACAACCGTATCTATCGCCCCCGTGGAAAATGGGCAGGTAAAGAAGGCTTAACTTGGAAAGCTGTTGAACAACGCTAGGCTAAAAATAAAGTAATTCTATTTTTAATTGAAAAGGGGAGGCAAGATGCCTCCCCTTTTTTGTTCGTACACAGATTGCAATTTTGATTTTGATATATTTGGGGTCCCAAGACCAGTTGGACTCTCTTCATTCAGAGTTTTTAGGAACAGACTAGAAGCAGAATCTGAATACGGGAGGGTTGTTATGTCGTGGAATCAGTGGTTCTTCTCATTGGTAACGGTGTTGAGCTTGTCGTTCTCCGCAGGGGCTGCTAAGGAAGATTTAAAATCTGAATATCTTTTAGTGATGGATGAGCTGCCGGTGGATGGAATTCGCACGGCAACATTGGGAGTTATGACTCACGGTCTGCAATCAAAAGTGTATTGGACCGCTGAGATGGAGGCCTCGTTTATTGAAAATCCGGGCTCCAATTCGGATCTTCGCAAACAAGCCAGCGAGTCTTTTTATCGCCTTTTGCGAGATGTTTCCATTGGTGGAATTGAGCCCCAAAATCTGGGGGTCGACTTTAAAATTGCGCAAAGAAAGTTTATTCCAGTAAAAGACCTTCGCGTCTTAGCTCTGGCGAATAACAAAGAGCCGAAAGCTCTCATGGAGGCCTTGGTGCCGAATAATATGTGGTACAGGTCTTTGCGGGAGTCGCTCAAATATGTTCATTCTCTTTGTCAAAGTGGCATGTGGGGAGACGTGGAACCGATAAAAAAGGAGTTGAAGCTCGGCAGTAAAAATCCGGCCATTGTGCAACTTAAAGTTCGAATGTCACAGTACGGATATCAGTTTTCGAATCCGAACGACGTTTTCGATCAGGACACGCTTAAGGCTGTTAATGACATTCAAGCAACTTTGCGATGGAAGCCCGATGGTAAGATTTCAAAGAATGGCAGGACATGGAAATATTTGAATACGTCCTGCGAACAGCGCCTGCGCCAAGTGCAGGCGGATATGGAAAAAATTCGTTGGTTCCCGCAAACCTTCGAGGACCGCTATATTTTTGTGAATTTGGCCTTCTCTCAGTTTGTTTTGACGGATCGTACAGAGAATCATCGCTCGATGAATTTCCGCACGATTAATGGGCGCCCCCAGCGGATGACGCCGATGATGCGGGACAAAGTTTCCTATGTGATTCTGAATCCCTTCTGGGTGGTGCCGCCCACAATATTTATAGAAGACAAAGTTGAGGAAATAAAAAAACTGAATCGCTGGCAGATCAATGCCTATTTCGACTCTCATAACTATGAAGTTTGGAATAAGCAGTTCACTCGCAAAATTGACCCCTCGACGATTGATTGGTGGTCCATTGAGGATCGGGACGACATCGATATCTATATCCGCCAAAAACCGCACACCCAGAATGCCCTGGGCATTGTAAAGTTCATGCTGACGAATTCGTATTCAATCTACATGCACGATACCAACGCACGCGGGCTCTTTGCTGAATACAACAGACAACTCAGCTCCGGATGTGTGCGGGTCGAAAAGCCTTTGGATCTGGCAGAGTATCTTTTGCAAGGAACCGAATGGGATCGGCAGGCGATTGAAGCTACTGTCGCAAAACCAGGGGAAGTCATGGCGAAAGACACCAAAATTCGACTGACCCAAACCATTCCCGTCTATTTTGTGAATATGACGTCTCAGCTGAGTTCCGACCGAGTGTTGCGGTTTGCTGACGACACCTATAAGCAAAATATTCGAATCTGGAGTTACCTGCGTCCGCTTTAGGGGCGATATGGCGCAGCAGAGTCATGGCTTGATGGTTGCGTTACGGTGTCGCATACTGAAGACACCTATACTTGAGGAGACGCCATGGCATCTGTTTTTACAAAAATTATTACTGGTGAATTTCCCTGCTATAAAATTTATGAAGATGAAACAGTTTTGTCTTTTTTGGCCTTGGATCAGGTGAGTTTGGGGCACACCTTAGTGATTTCAAAAGAAGAAATTAATCATTGGACGGAAGTTCCGCCCGAGACCTATGCGCACCTTCACCAAGTTTCGCAAAGAATCGGGAAGGCAATTCTAAAAGCATCGGGTGCGCCGCGCGTGGGGCAAATTGTGGCAGGCTTTGAAGTGCCTCACTATCATTTGCATCTTATTCCAGCATGGTCGATTCCTGATCTAGACTTCAAAAGAGCTCAACGTCGCTCAGAGGCCGAGATGAAGCAGGTCCAGGCCGAAATTTTAAAACATCTTTAGTCGAAATAACAAGTCGCCTCGATTTGATGCTATCTCTGTAAAATCTCATTTTGAGTTGTTCACCGCGAGATTTGGATTCAAAGAATACCTGCGGTCATTAGCCTTGGAGTAAAATCAATTCAAGCTGCTATTGGGGCAGGAAAGGAGGTGATGGTATGTGCAGATGTGACATAACCAAGGCGGAGGTGGAGGTTTCTTAGAGACCCCAGGACCTTAGTCTAAGATTCGAACCGAATCTATCAAGAGCCCGCTAAAGAGCGGGCTCTTCCTTTTTCAAATAATTCCTCGTAATCGATTTTCTATCTAAGCTTAAGTCGCTGAAAATCCGATATAAATTATGAATATTGTGAAAGGCCGTGGATTACTTAAATGTCCGATGAAAATAAAATAAAATTGGAGCTAGATGAGGATGCTATCCTGGCTATTGATTTCGATGAAATCGAGCTGGTGTCCCAAGTCTTTTTTGAGGAATCAAAAGAGGTTTTGGATAATTTAGATGGTTTCATCTTAAAGCTTGAAGATCAGCCCGATGACAAAGAACAAATCAATATTCTCTTTCGGCGTGTACACACGATCAAAGGAGCGGTCGGGGCTGTGCCCGGTGGGCAATTGTTGGGGTCGGTAGCACATGAGTTTGAGGCCTTGCTTAATAGAATCAAGGTTGAACAAAGATCTGTTAACAAAGAATGCATAGACCTCTTTTTACAAAGTTCGCGCATTTTGAAAATCTTGGCAAAAAACTTGAGGGAAAAAAGAGATTTGTTTCCTGAGGAGCTGAGTGAGGCGATTGAGCTGATTACCCGTTATGGAGGGTTTGAATTTTCGGACGAGGCTCCGCTCTCCAAAAAACCGAAACTTCGCGTCGTGGCTAATACGCAGGCCCTGTCGTCGGAAGACGATGGTGTTTGGATGTCGACGAAACAGATGAACGAAATGTTGCATCTTTCAGGGGAACTCCTAGTTCTAAAGAACTATTTCCAAATGATGAGTCAGACAGTCGACTTTAGGTTGGAACCAGAGTTGTACGAGCGTCGCCAGGGTGACTTTACTCAAAACTTGAACAAAATATGTGATCAGTTTCAAACTCAAGTTCAAACAATTCGAAAAGAGAAAGTGGAAGAGTGTTTTCAAGGACTTCCAATACTTATTCGTCAAACAGCAACAGAGCTGAATAAGTCCGTGCAATTTTCTTCTCAAGGATTTGATTCCTTTATTGATAAGGGTTTAGGCAAAGACCTTTACGATGCCTTAGTTCATATGGTGCGCAACTCGATTGACCACGGTATGGAGGATCAGTTCGAGCGAACTGTTCAAGGAAAACCCTCTGTTGGAACTATCTCGATCGATGTCTCCGAAGAGCAGGGGATAGTCCATCTGATTTATAAAGATGACGGAAAAGGGTTGAATAAGGAGCGAATCTTAGCTCGCGCAATTAAAAATGCGCTTATCACGGCAGAAGACGCCTCTATTTTAACAGATGACGAGATTTACAAATTTATATTACAACCTGGATTTTCGACGAAAGAAAAAGTAACGACAATGTCGGGTCGTGGTGTGGGTATGGATGTGGTTCTTACCACGGTTGAAAAGTACGGTGGTAAAATTAGGATAGAAACGGAGTTAGGAAAAGGCAGTAGCTTCATGTTAGATGTGCCAGTGCCTCAGCACATTCTAGTGGAACAAGCATTGCTGTGCCGTTGGAAGGATTTTCAAATTGCTGTCCCGCTCAAATCGGTGGCGTATATTTCTTCTTGTGACAATCTGCAATCGACTTTAGTCAATCGTTTGCGTTTTTGTCAGTTCAATGAACTCACGGTGCCATTTTTGAATTATCAAGAAATTGTCCAAAATGAAGTTTTGGTGACCGACGATGAAGTGCAAAAATGTTCAGCTGTCGTGATGAAGACAAAGCGTGGCAATATCGCTTTGCTTGTCGATAAAGTAGACGGGCAAACCGATCTGGTCGTGAAACCTTTTGGCAGTATCGTCAAGTCCGTTAAGGGATTTAAAGGCATTTCAGTTTTAGCAGATGAAAAGGTAACTTATGTGGTCGAGCCGGAGCAGTTGCTGGCCCTATTGGCGCAAGCCCCGAAGTCTGAGGAGAGGGCGGCATGAGTGATTTCTTTGGTGATGATTTTACAGCGGAACTAAAAACTTATTTTTTACAAAGTGTTTTGGCAGAAGCCCAAAAGAACACGGACTTAATTGACGAGACGACGTGGCGTCGTGTGCAGTCTGAAATTCAAGAGCAAGCAGAATCTTGGTATGTCGATGCCAAGACCAACGAATTTATTCATTTAGCGGAGTGGTTTTCTGCATATGGTGGATCTTCCGAAAATTTTCAAGAAGCCCAAGATGTTCTTTCGGCCCTGCAGCTTCTCAAGTCCTATCTAGAAGCTCTTGTTTCTGGAAAGCCAGACAGCAGTGACTTGGCCCATCAATTTACAGTTTTCTCCAGCGGGAAAAGAGAATCCTTGTATTTGCACTGCCGCACAGGAAATCAAGATTTTGTGGTTCCTGTGCAAAGTGTTTTAGAGATAAGTGGACCGCTGACCTTGTCTCCGTTACCAGAGCCTCAATCTCATTTTCTTGGTGTCGTGCCGTTTCGCGGTGAGGCCCTGCCGGTTTTGAATCTGCAGTCCCATGGATTTCAAGAAATTGGTGATGGCTTTTGTTATTATGTCATTTGTGAATTTAATGGAGCCCGTTTTTCGTTGCAGGTCAGTGAAACAGATCAGTTGGTCAGTGTGGCTGAGAAGGATCTGCAGTCAATCGAAGGTCAGTCGAAAATGATTTCGGCACCTTTTATTAAAAGCTTTTTTATAAGAGATAATCACAGCTTTATGGTCCTCGACATAGAAAAATTGGTGGCATAAGTGAATACGCATTATTTGTATCCGGGAAAATTGGCAGCATTTAAAGAGGAAACGGTGATTTCAACCTTGCTAGGTTCGTGTATTGCCGTAGCAATTCATGATCCTACCACAGGTATCGGCGGTTTGAATCACTATCTTCTGGCAGAGCCCTTTCCCAATGAAACTGGAAACTCTCGTTATGGATCTTTTGCGATTCCAACCCTTATTGATGAGTGTGTAAAGCTGGGGGCGCAACGCAATAAGCTGCAGGCAAAAATTTATGGTGGGGCCAACGTGATCAGCGTTTCCCAATTGGGTGAAGGTATTGGGAAAAGAAATATAGAAATTGCCGAACGAATGTTGAAAGAGTTGGGAATTCCCATTCTAGAAAAGAATGTGGCTGGGGAGTCCGCTCGGACGATAAAACTCAACACGGCCAATTTTGCAATATTGCACAATGTTTCAAATCATTCGGGCGCTAATAAAGTGGTCGACGTTTCGGGATTTAGGCCTTTAAGCGTCGCAAAAAATGTGAAAGTGCTAATTGTTGATGACTCCGCCACGGTACGAACTCTTTTTACGAATATCTTCACAAAAAATGGCTTAGAGGTAGTCGGGGCTGCGGCGGATGCCTATCAGGCTAGAGAGCTGATAATGCTAAAAAAGCCTGATGTGATGACTTTGGATATTGAGATGCCCAAAATGTCGGGTGTGATGTTTCTGGAAAAAATAATGAAGCATCTGCCGATTCCGGTGGTGATGGTGTCCTCCCTTGCAAGTAACGGGGAGGCGGCCTTAAAATCCCTCGAGTTAGGGGCTATCGAATTTGTTCACAAACCTTCGCAGTTTGATCCGGCCGTTTTAAAGGATCTCGCAAGTCTGCTCATCGATAAAGTTCGTGCGGCGGCATCGGTGAATGTGATTAAGAAAATGAAAGAGGCGCCGCCAGTTGTGGAGTTTAAGTCCACAGTGAATGTGAGTACTAAACGTCGCGCAGCAGAGCTCAAGGTGGTCGTCGTCGGTGGAAATGCGGGTTCGGCAAATTCTTTAGAAACATTTATCAAAGGGCTTGCGGCTGATACGCCTCCTGTGGTGGTTTCTTGCAGCACGGTGGCGAATTTTGCGACGGCCTATGTTGCAAAAACAAAAGTCGGCGCGAAGGTCACCCCATGTGTCGGCAAAGACGGTGATTTTTTGAGAATGGGACATGTTTATTTTGTTCCGGCAGAACATCATGGGAAAATCGTTGCCACCGCTCAAGGGCCTCAATTGAAGATTTTTAAGGGACCTCCAGTGGCTTCGCAATTGCCATCTAGTAACGTGCTGTTTCAGTCAGCTGCGGAGAGTTTTGGAAAAGGCGTTTATGCTGTTCTGTTGGGCGGGTTCGGCTCCGACGGAGTCGACGGCCTGACGGCAGTGCAAAGTCTGGGGGGCGCTTCGGTAGTGCAAAATCCAGATGAAGCTCAGTTTCCTTATGGCCCTCAAAAGGCCATCGAATTGGGTGTTGCAGACGAGGTTTTGCCAGCAAACTCTTTGGCTGCGCACTTAATGCAGTACCGAAATCAAAATCTTTACTAGGTAGTTTTTCTGCTAGTGTTCGTGAAGCAGAAGTATGCTGGCAAATGCTCTTATTGAAATTTTGATTTTCGGCACGTTCCAAAGTCGTAAGAAAATATTATAGACAAATTGAATAGAGAATATAGGAAGCTAGGAGTTTTTCTCCTAGCTTCCGCTTGTTTTGAGGTGTTAATGCTAGTTAATTTTTCCATTTTTGGGACTTGTAATCGAAAAATCACAACTATAATCATTAGGCACTCGATTATAAATGCATCTGTATGATTTACCATTCTTAAAAAATATTTCGGGACCCGCTTCTCCTTGATTGTTTTTCGCGGGTATCGTAAGCGCGTTGTAAAGTGCTTCAGCGGGCTCACCATTAATTTTAATCCAACTGTATCTGCCTTGGATGGCAATTTCGGATGTGCCAACAATAGCTGCTGGAGCTCTTACAATTTTTTCCGTCGCTAATGTGTTGATTGATATTAGCGTGATCAATGCACCTATAATTTTCGTCATAAAAGATTCTCCTTGATTGATATTTTGGTTTCTACTCACACGACAGTGTTCCGCGAATGAGAATTGGACTTTTTTCTCCTTTCTCATCTAACGTAGGCAGCCAAAGATAAAAATAGCGACGGAATTTCTCTGGGCTTCCTTTTGCTGGGGCATAAAAAGAGCTTGGGACAAAGTATATCCCTTCATCTTTTGCAAGAGCGGCGGCTTCATCTTCTACTAGGTAGAAGGCGCCTGGAGTTTCACTAGGGGCGTACCTTATGTTTTCCACTGTGTATGATGCCTGGTCATAAGAGACACGCACGGTGGACGTCAGGACGCCATCTTCATTAAAGGAGCCTTTGAGAGAGAGTCTGTTGCCATTTGACTTACAATTCAGGGTTGAGGAAGCTTCCGCGGCAAAAGCATTTAAGGAAGCTAAAAGAAAGCTCATTGCAAGTATCGTTGTTTTCATAAAATCTCCTATTCAGGTAAAATCGGTCTAAGGTTGCGCACCTTGTTATAATTGATTTATTGGTAATATTTAAAGATTTTTATAGTAAAAATAGGTGCTTACAGTTTACTTTTTAGTAAAGTTTTTACTTCTAAAGCCGATATAGAGCATATGAACATTTTTGACTTCAACGACTATCGTGAATTTATTCAAAAGAAAGTTCAAAGTCTCCCGAAAGGAGGGCGTGGTGAATATCAGAAAATCGCCAAGTCACTGCGACTTCATACGACTTATCTTAGCCAGGTTATTAAGGGGCCAAAAAACCTCAATCAGGATCAGTCGCTGGAGCTTTGCGAATACTGGAAGTTGAACCCCCTAGAGAGCCGCCACTTTTTGTTATTGGTGGACTATGAACGGGCCGGTAGTCAAAAATTACGAGACTATGTTCGTGGCCAGCTTTTTCAAATTAAAGAGGAATCAAAAAAGCTTTCGCTAAGGCTAAATAATGAGAAAGTATTGGATGAGAAAGCGCAAACCACTTTTTATTCTCATTGGATTTACAGTGGTATTCGCATGGCCACCTCTATTGAGGCGCTTCAACACCGGACAGATTTGACTAAGTATTTCAACCTGTCCCCGCAAGAACTTGAAAAGATTATTTCTTTTTTACTAGAGCATCGCCTTTGCGAACAGCAGGGGGAAAAAATTGTGATGGGTCCACAGAGAACACATTTGCCAGCGGAATCCCCAATGATATCCAAACATCATATGAATTGGCGACTACGGTCTTTCGACAACTACTGTCGTATGGGAGCGGAAGATCTCTCCTTCACCGGGCCTATGTCTATTAGTGAAAAAGATGCCCCACTTATTCGAGAAAAAATAACTCAACTCATTAAAGAGATCAGTGAGATCGTCAAAGATTCGCCTTCAGAAAAAATGTATTGCTTAAATATGGATTGGTTTCGTTTTTAACTTTAGTAGATGGGGATGTTGGTATCCACTTCGTAATAGGTACCACCACAATTCACGGCAAGAGAGAAAAACTGCTTAAGAATTCCCGCGCCATGATAAGACACCTCGGCTATCCTTGGAAGGCGAATACGACATCCGAACTCAGGAATTTTATTACCGGTGATTTTGTCTATGATATTGGCCTCACTACTGAAGTACTCATAAGCATGCTTCTCATTTTTCCCTATCACTAAGTGCAGAGACTTTGGACGATTGATTCCGAACTTTTTTGTTTCCTGAGTGGCATAGATAGGAAAGTTATCGCCGACTCTTAAGAAAGCCTCGAGATTTGGATTGTAAGGAGCTAAATCTCGAAGGTGAGTGGCCAAATAGTAAGCGGTTTGAGTCGATCCAAAATCATTGCTTTTAATTTTGACCGACGAGAAACCATAGAAAGTCTTAATAGTCTCGATCGAAAACTCCCTAATTAATGGATCTCTAGAGTTCTTGTTCCAAAGTCCCGCCAATTGAGCCGCCACTCTGTCATAACTATCGAGATAGCTTCCAGGAAGAGCCTCTACCTTTGAAAAATCATGAACGTATTTGAGATCAGTTTGCCCTAGGACTGCCGATGAATATATATATCCCTGATCGTTAGCACCAACTATTCCCAGCAACTCATGAAGAATAAGAGCCGATTTCTTCTGAATAGTCGCAATATTTTTCCATGCGCTCGAGCTCACGATAATTCTATATTCGCGAGGATAATTTATGGCCTCTTTGAGGCGGCCATCCAGGATGAGTTCTTTATCGGTAAACTCAACCTCGATAAGGCTGAGAGCTATTTTGAGAGCTTCAACATCAACAAGGCTTTGCTTCTTACTTTCCATATCTCTCAAAAGGTCATTTCCAATCTTAAAGAACTCCTGAGATCTCGAATCGCCACCGCCGCCATCCATTCCTCCATTTGTCATATTCAGAGATTTCAACTCAAATTTCTTTGCCGCCCGCTTAAATCCATCAAATACATCATTTTGATTTACCATTTCTTTTGAGGGGATTGAGTGGGAGGGTTTCGAGATTTGAATGTTATTTTTTGAAAACTCGCTCTGATCGCTCACGAACTCTAGAATATCTTTTTGAGTATAACCCTTAAGACTACCCAGCTCGCCGGCGAAAGCTGGCGCGGCAATAAAACAAGAAAGCAAAAAACGACACACAACTGTCACAATATTAGACAGTTCTAAGGCCACTATAGCATTTCTGACGGAGAGATTATTCATAGAGGAACGGTATTTCAACTTCTGCGCCAAGTTGCCACTTTTGAGATCCGCGGCAAAGTCGGTCAACTTACTAGAAATTCAATGCCTGAAAACTCGTATATTCGAGCAGCTATTCTTCAAATTTTCGAAATTCCCTTTTTTAGAATATTGAGATCTACTTCCTCCAGTTTGAACGATAACTGTGTACCTTCTTCTGGGCGTCCGAAGGATCAAAATTATTTTGATGATTTTCCCAACCAGGACCGAAATCGATTCTTGATCAATAATGGCCTGCAGAGTAAGTTGAGGGCATGTCAGACGCTCAAATTAAAAATTTTATTGCAGGAGAATTCTGTCTTTCACAAGGCAACGAGTTCTTTGTTAAATATTCTCCCTATACGGGCTTGCCCTTGGCGCAAGTTGTAAAGTCTGAACCGATAGATCTGATTGTGGGTTTACAGGCAGCAAAAAAAGCCCAACCGCTATTTGAAGCACTTTCATTAGAAAAGCGTTCTGAATATTTATTAAAATTTTCAAACGCCTTAGAGGCCAAAGCAGAAACAGTGGCCACTCAAGAGGGTGAACATCAGGGGCTATCGAAAAGTTTTGTTTTACAAAATTCGGTGCTGCCTGCGATTCGGACTCTGCGTTTGATTGCGCAAGATCTGCAAAAGCAGCCGATGCGCGAAGATCTGCGTGCAACTGGAATTGTCGGTATTATCACTCCTTGGTGCCTGTCGCTGAAAATGGTGATTGAGCGTTTGGCTCCGGCCTTGGCTGCAGGCAATGCCGTCGTTCTAAAAGTTTCAGAACAGTCCCCAGTAACAACGCATATTTTAGGTGAAATTTTTCAAGAGATTCAACTTCCTGCAGGGGTGGTGACCATTCTTAATGGTGATGCAGAATTGGGAGCGATGCTGGCTGGGCACCCCGGAATTCGTGCCGTCACAGCGGCCGGGTCACAAAACATGATGGAGAGTGTGGCAAAAGCCGGACTTCCGCATTTTAAAAAGTTGCAGCTCGGGGGCGCTTCTAAAAACGGCGCCATGATTTTAGCAGATACAGATGTGAAAAAAAAAATGCCCGAGATCATGCGAGCCTTCCTTATGGGGCAGGCACAAATGTGTTGGAATATCTCGCGCTTGTTCGTTTTAGAATCCATGTTGCCGGCCTTCACTGAATGCTTGATTGGGTTTATGAGCACGCTAAAACCAGCGACATCGGCAGATGATGAATCCCTGTGGCGTCCTTTGATTTCAAAAGATGCGGTTGCGGGCATGGCTGAAAAAATCAGTTTAGCGAAATCCGAACACGGCAAAGTTCTTTTTGGTGGTGCACCAACAGACCAGGGGTTCTTTCATCAGCCGACGATTCTTGTGGATGTCACGAATTGCTCGGTACTTCAGCAAGATGAGGTCCGTGGGCCGATGCTCTTGGTCACTCCTGTGAAGTATTCCCACGAAATGGCCAAGTGGGCGAATACTTCTTATTTGGCTCAGGGAGCGGTGGTTTGGGGTCCAGTTGAAAAAGTCCAAAAGTTCGGTCCAAAATTGGAGTGCGCCCAAGTCTGGGAAAACTCTTGGATGACGGGTGCCGAGAAATCCATCTTTGGTCACAAGCAATCAAGCTTTGGAAATCTGGAAATGGCTTGGGATTCATCCTTTTATTCGGATGTTAAAAAATTGACGGGCGTTTGACAATAACGTCAAGACTGTGACGACACACCCGTCGGTTCTATGACAAAATCTAGTTCAAAATATGCGTTCGTGCCCGAGTTTTGACATCACACTGAGTGCAAAAGGCTTCTTCTTTGATCTCGCCCGCACCACTCTCGGTGATATGTTTGAGCTCCAGGACCGTGCCGCAAAGTACGCAATTGTTTTGGGAAATTATAAACTCGCGGTGTTGTGGGTTCGCCGCATTTTCAAAATACTGGATCTTATTCTGTTCCATCAATCCTCATCCTTGAGAAGTCGTCTACATCGTTTATCGTTTGCTCATCCATGAGCATTGAATAGCCAATGCAAGATCTGTTCACAGGCTTTGGTCGGGGTTTTTGTGTGGAGGGGCTTTGCTGAAGACAGCTGCTCTCGGTGATGGAGAGAGTCTAACCATCCGTGGTGGCCTTGCTGCTGGCCATCCTTGGCCATCAGCTCGAGGTATAGGGTTTGCGGGTATTAAAAAAGCTGACATTCTCGGCCGCCCAGGACGGGCGGACGAAAAGCCTTCCATGGATGGAGGAAGTTCGCACAATTGTTACTGCTGAATTGAGGAAAATAGAACTGATACTATCCGAAAAAGTACCCTCCCAAACCCTACTCCAAATAACTCGTCTTAATCTTCTGCTCAGCTTCAAATTTTTCAAAAGCCAAAGTGAATAGCTCCGTAATCAAGCTCGTGTAACTTACCCCCGAAGCTTCCCACATTTTGGGATACATCGAAATTTTCGTGAAGCCAGGAATGGTATTGATCTCGTTAATATAGAACTCGCCATTATTGCGTAAAAAGAAATCTACCCGTGTCAGTCCATCACAGCCCATCACTTGATAAGTCTTTTTGGCAATGCTCTGAAGTTTCTGAATTTCATTTTCAGTCATTTTAGCAGGGATTTGAATCAAGGCCCCGTTGTCGTCGACGTATTTGGCTTCGTAGGAATAAAACTCATGCTGAGGAATCACTTCACCCGGCAATGAAACCTTTGGTGAGCCGTTGTGGCCCATCACAGAGCACTCTAACTCGCGCCCTTGAATGTATTCTTCAGCCAAGATTTTGGTATCAAACTGAAAGGCGTCTGCCAGTTGTTTTGGAAAGTCAGCCGCCGTTTTAACTTTATGCACACCCACCGAAGAACCCGCGTTGGCAGGCTTAATAAAAAATGGACTGCCCAGCTTGTTTGCTATCTCTTCAAAGGACCACTGCTGGTCAGGGGTCAGTAATACATAACGAGCCGTTGGAATTTGCGCGTTCACCAAAAGGCGCTTCATGATTTCTTTATCCATTCCAGCGGCAGACGACCAAACGCCACAGCCAACAAATGGAACTTGGACCATCTTGAAGAGGCCTTGAATAGTGCCGTCTTCGCCCATCGTTCCGTGCAGAATAGGGAAGGCGCAATCAATCGGCAATTTTGATTGGTCTTTTAATGAGTAAAGTACGGGCTGTCCTAAAAGACTCATCAATGTGACCGGCTCTGCCTGGGCGGGCAGATTTTTATCCGAAATTTTTGTGAATTGGGAGAAAATTGAGCTGTCTTCAAAGCGATACCAACTGCCTTCGGCACTAATACCAACTAAGATCGGTGTGAAAAGCTCTTTATCCAAAGCATCAGCAATATTTTTTGCCGAGCGCAAAGAGACTTCGTGTTCTGCTGATTTTCCGCCAAAAATGAGTGCGACAATTTTTTTCATATTCTAATTCCAGTCGGTTGTATCGATTAAGCCCACTCAACTATTTCGTGAGCCAGGCCGAAGATTCCTTCAAAAACTTTATCCGGGCGAGCATCGTCAAACATATAAGCCGGCGTGCTCACGATTTTATTTTCGCGATCAGAAATATAGTCATCCACGGGGCAAGGTTCGTGGATGGCACCCGTTTTTTCAAGTTCAGCGGCCGTTTCCGCATCATCGCCGATGGTCAAAGTGACTTTGTGTTGACCTAAGACTTTAGCGATCAAAACAGGCGCGATGCAAATAGCACCGATGGGTTTGCTTTCAGCATGGAACTCTGTGATGAGGCGGGCCACATCGGGCAAGACCTGACACTGGGAACCTTTTTCAACCCAGTTGCATAGATTTTTGGCGGCACCGAAGCCTCCTGGAAAAACCAAGGCATCAAAATCTTTTGTTTTCAATTGGGCGAGCTCTTGAACATGGCCTCGCGCAATGCGACCTGTTTCTACTAAGAGCCGTCTTTTTTCGGGTTGAACTTCGCCGGTAATATGATCGATAACGGGAATTTCGATATCAGGGGCAAAGCAGGAAACTTCGGCGCCAGCTTTGTTTAAGGCGATCAAAAGGCTCACAGATTCGGTGATTTCAGAACCATCTTTGTAGCCACAGCCGGACAGAATGACTGCAATTTTTTTCATGGAAACCTCCTGGGAGTTTTGACTCTACAGGAGGTTTTTATCCGAGGCAACGCCGGGCTTTTTAAGGTGTGGGGCCGCGCTCAAAGTTTTTAACTTTGCTGCAGATTGTAACTAACAATTTGCTAGAATCGATTTGAATCAAGCCTCGCTGACAAAGTTCCACCAGCTTCGACAGATACGGGAGGTCCGGACTCAATGCAATATGGTAAGAGATCTTTTGCTTTTCAATTGCCGAAGGTGTTTTGACCTCAAAAATGCTGTCAAATTTAATGATCTTCACTTTGAGTTTACAGTCTGGCAATCCACCGCAATTTTCTTGGTCTTTAATTAAATCTGGAGGAGTGCGAGTTTCCTCCCACACTTTCAGATTTGAACAATAGAGATCACAGCTTTCGGCTTTAAACTGCTCCTGACAGTATTTATCTAAACCATCGGGCTTGGCACATTGTTGTATTAACGAGTAGGCCTTTTCAACGCCAAGGCTCATTTGTAAATCATCAGCAAAAGTCTTCATGTCCAGATTTTTGACTGTTGCCAGGGGACGAATAGAGGCCGATGTTTGGCGCAATTGATTCATGACGGAAGCCGTCGCCGTAGCCGGGCAGTCCGCATCGGGATTGGCACCGCTACAGAGGAGGTCCTCTTCGGCATATCGGGAGGCTTCGCGAGTCGAAGCTTGAGGTGTATTGCCTGAATAGAGTTTTGTCTGATAGGCAAAAGCATAGTTCCATCGACGAGTCGTTGGAGTGACCATTTCTTTGGTCTTGTCGATGATCGTGACGCCTTCTTGCAGGTAGAGGCGAGGTGCTTGAGTATCCAGTGTTTGCTCAGTCTCTGTAAAAAGAAAGTCACCCTTTCTCATGGCTAAGGGATCGGCATTAAAGATCTCAGCCATCGCCGTCCCCACCTCAGTGAAGGAGGCGCGGTGTTCAGAAACCTTATTTGTTTCATTGCTTAGACAAGAGGTCAGCGCAGTGGCGCAAACGAAAAGGGCACCGAGCTTTAAGAGTTTTGTCATATTGAATCCCAGCCCCAAATCCAAAGTGGTAAAGGCAAAACTTTTTCAAGCTTTTGCACCGTTTCCTCTTTGAAAAAATCAAGTGAACGATAGTCGATAGGTCCAAAGAGCAGATTGACGACATCGGCTTCTTCTTTCAGAGTCAGAAGCTCTGCGCCGACTCCAAAAAGATAGTGAGCATCGTGTTTTTCTAAAATGATATCGGCGACACCTTCCGCGCGGAAAGCACGTTTGATTTTTGCCGCAAGTTGATCGAAGTGGATCAACTTGATCATTCCCAAATAGCCACTGTTTTTTGTGGTCGGCTTTGCCTCAAGTTGAGTGACTAAGTTCTGCGCGTGTCGAGGGCAAATGATCGTAAAGGGCTGATTTTTTTCAGAACGAATAAAGCTTAACAGCGCCATGAGTTTTGAAACCGAACCACCCCATTCGTGGATATAACCACCGAGGTCCACTCCCTTGCCTTCAACGGCATAGGCTGCGAGTTGGCCATTGGCTTCCCAAGCGGTGTAGACCTTTGTTTGAGGAATAGCCAAGAATTTACGAGTTTCTTCGATCGTTCGCACAGAGTTCACGGTGTGACTGGCGTATAAACGATAGATCGCATCCGGAGAAACCTTAGAATCAGTTGAAAACCGCAAATTTGTTGGGGTCACATCAAATTTATCTTCGATGACAAAGCTGATTTCACTGCCGGCAAGAGCAAAGCCCATGCGCCGGTAGAAATCAAAAAGATCCGTCCAAAGGATGGCGACATCGCAGGATTGTTCATTTGCTGTTTTCAAACAATCATTGATGATCTGTGTGCTTAAGCCTTGGCCTCTGTGACCATCATCTGTGACCACTGAGCCAATAGCGCCCACTTTGAAAATCACATGCGGAGATTTAATAACTAAGGGCTTGAAAACGGCATGGGACAAAACACGCTCGTCATCGGCAATAATTCTCATGTTGTGAATATTGTGAGAGGTGAGGGCTGTCGGATATTCCGCCGCAATCGACCAAGCCGTGTCCGTACGCAATCTTTTATCCAGAAAATCTAATACCTGTGGAAGCTCAGCTTCGCTGGGTGAACGTGGTCCTTCCATGAACCCTCCTTCAATATTCTATTAGTTTAGCTGGAAATCGGGCCAGCCCCCAGCAATCAACACACTCGACTTTGAAAATTGCGACCCAAGTCGGGACCTAAGTTTGACAAGGGCCCGAAAAGGCATATATTAAGGGCGTTCAACGGTACGAAGGAGTTCGATATGGCAGATAAAAGTCAAAAATGGAGCGAAAACCTACCAGGAAAGGTCTTTGTCGACCAATCTTGTATTGCCTGTGATGCCTGTGTGCTGACGGCTCCAAAGAACTTCTCTATGCACGAAGACGACGGCCATGCCTTCGTTTCTCAACAACCGCAATCTCCGGAAGAAGAAGCTTTGGTTAAAGAGGCCATTGACGGTTGCCCCGTAGAGGCTATCGGCACTGATGGTGATGTCTAAAGTCCCTCTGAAAAAAGCAAAAACAGTCAAAAAAACGGCGACGAAAATTTCTAAAAAAGTCGCCTTGCAAAACTTCATTCAGCAGACAATTAGGCTCTTTAAACGCTATTATCCGGACGCTCATTGCGCCCTTAATTTTACCAATCCATTCGAGCTTGTGGTTGCAACCAGCCTGTCGGCCCAATGCACCGATGAACGTGTGAATATGGTCACTCCGGGGTTATTTAAAAAGTATCCAACCCCTCGGGCCATGGCCAAAGCGGATGTGACCGATCTCGAGAAAATCATCCATTCGACGGGATTCTATAAAAACAAAGCCAAAAATTTGAAAGCCTGTGCTCAAACCCTCGTTGAAAAGCATCAGGGCAAGGTCCCAGCTCAGCTCGAGGCTTTAGTCGAGCTTGGCGGCGTGGGTCGAAAGACCGCGAATGTAGTATTGGGAAATGCCTTTGGAATCGCCAGCGGCGTGGTCGTTGATACCCATGTGACTCGAGTGGCCAACCGACTTGGGTGGGTCAAGGGCACGAATGCTGTCATATTAGAGCGGCAACTCAATGAGCTTATTCCTCAGGATGAGTGGATCATAATATCGCATTATCTGATTTCCCATGGTCGAGCTGTCTGTAAGGCGAGAAAACCTGCGTGCAGTCATTGCTTTCTTGAGGAGACTTGCCCAAAGAAGGGTGTCTAGGTCACAATAGGTCCATGTTTGTAGCATTTTTTGAGAGCGTCAAATACGTCGGTCATTTACTTCCCATTTCTTTCTTAAGAATTTTCTTAGGCTATTACTATTTGGAACAGGCCCTGGTGAAGTTCAGAGGAGATTTTCTGTCGCGTCCGCGCATTGCCGATCAAATGGCAGAGTGGTTACCAGCCAGTCATGCGCCGAGTTGGTTTAAAATATTTGCCAGCAGCCAGATGATTCCTAATTGGCAAACAGTGGCCTTTATCATTTTAGGTTTGGAATTTGCCGTCGCGATTTCTTATATTTTAGGTTATGTCGTGCGTCCCGTTGCTTTGTTGGGCGTATTGCTTTGTTTTGTGATGCTCTTTATTTCAGGTCCGAACTCAGAAGATCTGTATAAAACGTTTTTAGCAATTCATTTTGTTTTAGCGTGGGTCGGAGCGGGTCGTTGCTTGGGCTTTGACTATTATTTCTTTAAGCGCCGTCGTGGAATTTGGTGGTAGATGAAACATTTTATTTTTTTTGTCGCGGCCGTTTTTCTAGGTTTATTTTTAGCAGTCTTAAATAAGAATCAGCAGGGGCAAGTGGCCAGTGCAGTTCCTGTCTTAAGGGTTTTTGGCTATGCGTCCTTCACGGGACGTTTCGGTCCTGGTCCTATTTTGAAAGAACAATTTGAAAAGACCTGCCAGTGCAAGGTGGAGTTTATTGAGGGCAGCGACTCGGGTATTTTACTTCAGCGACTTAAAATCGAAGGTGAAAGCTTGGGTGCTGATCTGGTTGTGGGGTTAGATCAATTTGATTTGTCGAAGGCCCAGGAGGAACATTCTTGGCGCCAACTCAGCGTTGGGAATTTGGATGTGTACGAGCCTGTTAAGCCTGCTTTAGCTAATTCGCATTTTATCCCTTATGACTGGGGAGTCCTTACTTTTGTCATGAGAAAAGGCGAGATCGAAAAAGTTCCTCAGAGCTTGGATGATTTGTTAAGTGTGGAATTAAATAAAAAGATCGCTCTTCAAGATCCGCGCACTAGTTCGCCTGGAATGCAATTTTTGTATTGGGTGATTAAAAGCAAAGGCGAAGAAGAAGGGTTCAAGTATTTGCAAAAACTGATGGGGCAAGTCCATAGTTTTTCGCCTACTTGGTCGGCTGCCTATGGATTGTTTACGAATAAGCAGGCGCGATTGGTGTATTCTTATGTGACTTCGCCGCTGTATCATGAAGTCGAAGAAAAACGCACAGACTATAAGGCGATTAAGTTTGATGAGGCCTTACCTGCGCAATTTGAATTTGTTGGGATTCCTGAATTTTGTCGCCATTGTGACTTGGCGGAACAGTTCATCAACTTGATGTTGTCGCCCGAAGGTCAGAAAATTATCATGACAAAAAACTATATGCTTCCGGTTATGCGAGGCGTTCTTGAAGGAACACCTTTTGAGAGTGCTGCGACTGAATTTAAATCCATCTTGAAGATGGAAGTTATGCCTGCAGCGGAAGTCGATCGTTTGTTGAAGCGTTGGACGGAAGTGCGCAGAAGTGAGCTCAATTGAGCTTGAGGCAGCTTCTGCGTGGCAGCTTGGTTCTATTTCTAGTTTTTCCGTTCGTATTCTTAATCTATCAATTTCGTATTGTCGGTCTTCCCGATATGGGCGAATTCTGGTGGGCCTTTAAGAATAGTTTTATTCAGTCATTTTTTTCAGCAGTTCTTTCTTTAGTTTTAGGGTTTTGGGCTGCAACCGGGCTTATCGGTATTTCGGGGACTCGCTATGCTTGGAGCCGCCCATTTCTAGAAATTCTCTGTCTGTTGCCGAATTTTCTGCCGCCCTTATTTATTTTGTTATCTATTCTAAATGCCATCGATCCATTTCCGATGGGTTTATCAGGAATTATTATCATCCACACACTGATGAATTTTGGATTAACCGCTATCTTGTTGGTGGGAATCTTTGAAAGCAAAGTGGGAACCTTAGCGGAGTTAGCTTATGTTGAAGGAGCTTCACGTTGGTTATTTTATACCAAAGGACTTTTTCCTTATCTAAAAAAGGATCTGTTCTTGTTGGGTCTTTTTGTGTTCGTTGTTTGTTTTGGAAGTTTTGCCGTACCTTTGATTGTCGGTGGCGGACGGGGCACGACCTTGGAAGTTTTGATCTATGAAAAGATCCGGCTTTCTAATGATTGGGGCGGGGCCGTTTTAATTGCCTTTGTTCAGTCGCTGTTTATTTTTTCTTTGTCTCTGGTTGCCGGGCGCGGGCAGTCGGCTTGGAATGCGCGACCAAGTAACTTAAGTCTTTTGAAAGGCTATTCAGGGATTGTCTTGATCTTGGGGGTCTCGGCCGTCTACCTCATTGGTTATGTACAAGGGTTCATTGAAGGACTGCCGATGATTTCGACCTTGTATGACTTGCAGTCGGCGCTGGCTTGGAACTTCTTGGGAAGCTTAGCCATTGGATTGACTACCGGACTGTGTTGCTTTTTTATTCTGATGCTCATTGCTTTTGTTTCGCCCAAAAAATGGTTTGGAAGGTTTTTAAGCGGTTATGTTGCTCCTTCCACGGCCTTAGCGTGTTTTTGTCTTTTGATCATGGGTCCCAACGAAGGTCTTTATCCATTCTTAAAAATTCCTTTGGCCTTAGTTCTTTTAAGTATCACCAGCCTTTTCCGCATGGGTTGGGATAGTGAATTACAAAAGCTAGAACCCCAAGTCACCGTGGCCTATACGATGGGCGCGAGCTCTTGGCAGTGCTTCCGAGAGGTTTTACTGCCTCAGCTTTTAACGCGAGCGGGTTTGCTGTCGGGACTAGCGTCGGTTTGGGCTTGTGGCGATTTCGCTGTGTCGAGAATATTGGCTCACCGAGATGTCACTTTGGCGATGACAACAGAAACCTTGATGTCGAGCTATCGTTTGCATCAGGCTATTGTCCTAAGCTCGTTGGTTGTTGTGACAGGTGTTGTATGTTTTCTTATTTTTGCAGGAGGCAGCCGTGTCCTTAGTCGAAAACTTGCGTCATGATTACGGTGACTTCAATTTAGATATTCCCGCTTGGGAAATTTTGGATCAAGGGACAACGGCCTTGTGCGGCCCTTCGGGTTCTGGGA
Organism: Bdellovibrio sp.; assembly: GCA_037968775.1. Taxonomy (GTDB): domain Bacteria; phylum Bdellovibrionota; class Bdellovibrionia; order Bdellovibrionales; family Bdellovibrionaceae; genus Bdellovibrio. Next base: position 4,426 of record JBBKWD010000013.1, on the reverse strand, counting down.
AAACTTCTATATTTCGCGTGCTTTTGGGATTAGAAAAATGTCCTTCTTTTTCCTGGACCCACAAAGATGAAGACTTGGCGAAGCTAAAGGCGCCGGATCGTCGCTTAGGGGTCGTCTTTCAAAGTTTTGATCTTTTTCCGCATATGAGCGCTCGCGAGAATATATTGTTCGCGGCTCGAGCGCGAAAAGTGCCAAATGACCGCACTGACAAGAGACTAAAAGAGCTTATACAAGTTTTAGATATGAATTCCTTCCAAGATCGCCCCGCAGCCTTGCTCTCGGGTGGCGAAAAACAAAGAACCGCTTTGGCGCGAGCAATCATAGGCGAGCCAAGGGTTTTACTTTTGGATGAGCCCTTTTCCGCCTTGGACCCTCATCTGCGGTCCGAGAGCCGTAAATGGGTGCTCAACTTGATAAAGACGGAGAATATCCCGACTCTTTTAGTAACCCATGACCGCGAAGACGTGAAGGCCTTAGCAAATAAAGTCAGTTATATCGAGAACGGTCGCATCACTCACGAAGAAGTCATTTGATCTTTTCCAGAAGTTTGCATCTAATTTAGATGATTGCAACTTTGTGGGAGGTTCTCTGTGAAATTATTCAAGCTCGGTATTTTGGTATTAGCGATTCTTGTCACAAATGCCTGCACAAAAAAAACGGATTCAAAATCGGACGCGGCGAGAAAAAATGAACTTCTAGTGGGAACCGATGCGGCTTATGCCCCCTTTGAGGTTGAGAATCCTGATCAATCGATTTCTGGATTTGATATTGAGGTCTTAAAAGCTATAGCCGCAAAAGTGGGGCTTGAGCTGCGCTTCATTAACACTCCTTGGGAAGGTCTGTTTACGCAATTGGCTTCAGGGGATCGAGATATTTTGATTTCTGCCATCACCATCAATGAAGCCCGCAAGAAAGACATGGATTTCTCTGATCCTTACTTTGAAGCAGTGCAATTGATTGCTGTCGGAAAAAAGTCCACCGTCACAAAACTAGCAGATCTTAAAAAACTAAAAGTCGGCGTTCAGACTGGAACTACGGGCGATGATGTGGCTAGCCGCCTTTTGGGTAAAACCAATCCCAACGTCAAACGTTTTGAAGGAACGCCTTTAGCTATCCAAGAACTGCAAAATGGAGGAGTCGACGCTGTGGTAGCGGATAACGGAGTGGTGAATAATTTTTTAGCAAACAATGCCCAAGAGTTTAAAGTCATTTCGGATTCAAGTTTAGCCAAAGAATATTACGGCATCGCCGTAAAAAAAGGAAATTCCGAACTTTTAGGCAAGATCAACAAGGGATTAGCTGAAATCAAGGCCGATGGAACCTATGATAAAATCTATGAGTCCTTTTTTGGCGCTACTAAGAAAGACTAGAAATGTTCAGCTGGTTTCGCACGGATATCATAGTTGAATATTGGCCCCTTTTTCTGCAGGGACTATGGACAACACTTGAACTGACAGCTATTGGAATAGGTGTTGGAACCGTGTTGGGATTGCTATTGGGGTTGGGTAAGGTTTCGCAAGTGGAACACGGACCTTGGCGTTGGCCCGTTTTACTTTTTATTCGCTGGCCTTCTACTTTATATGTCACCTTTGTTCGAGGAACGCCCTTATTCGTTCAAATATTGCTGATTCATTTTGCGATTGTCCCTTTACTCATTCACCCGAGCGAAGGGTTGCTCATACAAGGCGATGTCGCACTCTATTTAAAGCGAGAATACGGGGCTTTTATTTCTGGCGCTTTGGCTTTGAGCTTAAATGCAGCCGCCTATATCGCTGAAATATTCAGAGCGGGAATTCAGTCCATCGATCGTGGGCAATTTGAAGCTTCGCGATCTTTAGGGATGAGCTATTACCAGACGATGAAAAACATTATTGTTCCTCAGGCTTTTCGTCGGATGCTGCCACCATTAGGGAATGAAGCGATCACTTTGTTAAAGGATTCATCTTTGGTTTCGGCCATTGGTTTGGCAGAGTTGGCCTATGCAGCCCGAACGGCCGCCGGTGCTTATGCGCGCTATTGGGAACCTTATTTGTTTATTTCATTTGTTTATCTGTTAATTACTTTGGCCCTAACCTATGGCGTGAACTTCCTGGAAAGAAAGTACAAGCCTTTATGATTAAAATTGAAAAACTTGATAAATTTTTTGGATCGAAGCAAGTGCTGACACAAGTCAGTGCTGACATTCAGGATAACGAAGTCATTTGTATCATTGGTCCATCCGGTTCCGGGAAAAGCACCTTTCTGCGTTGCATGAATGCTTTGGAAAAGGCAGATAACGGTCGCATTGAAGTGGATGGTTTTGAGGTTCACAGTCCGAAGGTCAACTTGGATGAGTTGCGAACTCATGTGGGAATGGTCTTTCAACGTTTCAATCTTTTTCCCCATATGACAGCGCTGCGGAATATTTGTTTGGCGCCAGAGCAGATCAAATCGCTATCTAAATCTGAAAGCGAAAAATTGGGACGAGAGTTGCTAGAGCGAGTTGGTTTGGCCGACAAGGCGGATGCTTATCCCCATGAGTTGTCAGGAGGGCAACAACAGCGAGTGGCCATTGCGCGGGCCTTGGCCATGAACCCAAAGGTTTTATTGTTCGATGAGCCGACTTCCGCGTTGGATCCTGAAATGGTCGGAGAAGTTCTAGATGTTATTAAGTCCTTGGCCCACAGTGGTCGTACGATGGTCATAGTTACCCACGAGATGGGATTTGCAGAACGCGTCAGCGACCGAGTTTTTTTTATGGACGAAGGCCAAATCGTAGAGCGAGGCACACCAAAAGAAATATTCTACGAATCAAAGGCGGAACGCACGAAGGCCTTTCTCAGTAAAATTATGTAGTCAGCACGATTTTCGGCCGGGGCGTTGCTGTGTTTGGTTTCAATTTTTTAAATTGTATACCGTTGGATCATCTCTAATAAGACGCTTTTTTTGATGGGCTTTGTCACGTGCTCTGTGCAGCCGGCGTCGAGTGATTTTTTTATGTCTTCGATCATCGCGTTGGCGCTGACGGCGATGATCGGAATCGGTTTGATTCCTTTTTCGGCTTCAAGTTGGCGAATTTTCCGTGTAGCTGCGTAGCCGTCCATGATGGGCATTTGTATATCCATCAAGATTAAATCAAAGGGTTCGGCTGCTACTTTATCTACGGCTTCTTTTCCATTTTCGGCCTGCACGATATCAAATGGATACTTTTTTAGATATGTGAGTAGTAAGAAGCGATTGTCTTCGGTGTCGTCGACGACCAGAATTCGCGCATTGCGTTCAATGGAGCCCCCTTTTTCCTTCAGGGCAGGTTTGGGTGCCACGTACTTCACTGTTGGAGCCGTAGCATCTATTTCGGCAGGGAAGTAAGGAAGGGTGAAATAGAAATTGCTGCCGTAGGCTTCTTCGCTCTCAAACCAGATTTGCCCCCCCATGAGTTCCACAAGGTTCTTTGAAATGGTCAGTCCTAAACCACTACCACCAAATTTTCGTGTAATTGAGCTGTCGGCTTGCACAAAGTTTTGGAAGAGCAAATGTTGTTTTTCCTTTGGAATTCCAGTTCCTGTATCTTTAATACGAAAGCGAATGTTGTGGTGTTCTGTGGATTCGAAATCAACATAGACTCTGATTTCTCCTGTTTGTGTAAATTTGATCGCATTGCCGATAAGATTGAAAAGAATTTGTCGCAGGCGTGTGGGATCACCGACGATCATTAAGGATTCACGGGACTCGAGATTGAACTCCAAACGGAAACCAAGATTTTTTTCGAGTGCCTTCTGTTTAAGAATGTCACAAATGTTTACTATTGTGGCTTCAAGATCGAAAGAAATTTTTTCCAGATGAACTTCGCGTGCTTCGATTTTTGAAATATCCAGAATGTCATTGATAAGCGAGAGAAGATTCTCGCCTGCATTAGCGCAAACTTGGACAAGTTGAGCCTGGTCCTCGTTGAGATTTGATTCACCTAAGATGTCGGTGATTCCTAAAATGGCATTGAGCGGAGTGCGAATTTCATGACTCATCCGTGCCAAAAATTCAGACTTTGCTTGGGATGCCTTAACGGCTTGCTCTCGTGCTTCGATCAAGGCCTGTTCGGCAGTGATCCTCTCCGTAATATCCGTGCAAGCAAATACAAAAATCAAATCTGAGCCGGAGCGATTCGGAAGAGCCGCCCAATTCATCAAGACGGGCGTGCGTTTTCCGTCTTGTCCAGAGATTTCCGCTTCGATACTGTGGCGAGTCTGCAGCAACCAAGAATAGTTTTTAAATTCCATCGGTCCAAAGATATGGGTCTTCAGATCCACCTGGTGAAGGAGCTGTGGTGGGACTCCCAGAAGTTTCAAGGCAGATTCATTTGCTTGAGAAACCATATAGGAGGATTGACGCCAGTCTTCATGAGGAGTGATTTTAACAATAAAAAGAAAGGCTTTAATCGACTGAATAACAC
>JBBKWD010000012.1:0-3867 GCA_037968775.1 Bdellovibrio sp. | reverse complement strand
CCAAAGATTTAGAACCGCTATTGCCAAGGCCTGTACCAGCTACAAAGACCTTTCAACCGTAAGTCGCAATCATAGCGTCTCACACGGATTCGCCTATCAAGTTTGCTATGAGCGACTCGGCGATCCCTCGATAACATTGGCCTGCTCGTCAGTGGAACCGAAAGATTCTTTCGATTAGCTACGGCAGCTAAGCCACCATCTAGGCGTCAATTTTTCCTCTGGCAAATATAGATCCATCTTACTTATCAATTCCAAATAGTTTTAGAATTGTGAAGATCTCATTTCCACTGTCAAGCTGGGTCTGAGCAAATTGGTAAGGAGTCAAATTCGCCATGACTTTTTTCCCATCAGCGCCGGCCTCTAAAAGTAAACGTACCATTGAAGGTTGGTTTTCATTAATTGCATGAAAAATCATTGCCACATCTATTTCAGTATTCGGCTTCTGTAATGGCTTTTTTGGAAAAATAAAGATTCTTTCATTAGGACTTAATCCATGCCTCATTGCCACTTGAGCAACGTCGCCTCTGTTCCATTGAATGCTACTTTTAAGAATATCTACATCCGCCGAGGTCAATTTTACCTGATAAATATTTGATAACATTTCGATTAAAGAAGCGGTCTCCTTAAAAGTGCGCAGAGCAGAAAGAGCCCCAAACAGCCCTCTGTATTCATCTTCAAGATCCAAATTAAGTCCTAAAGATAAGAAGTACCTAACTCCTTGAATACAATCCGCGGCGACGCCTTTCTTATCAAAGTCACAGGTTTTAACATAAGAAGAAAGGGCTCGCTGCCTGACCTTTTGTCGTCCAATATTGAAGCTTGAATTTAATTTGATGATATCAACATATTGCTGAAAATAATCCGCACACCCGCCAGAGCAGCGAATTTGCTGACTACGAAGAAATAGTTTAGATAAAGCATGTTCGGGAATTTGCACATCCAGGAGATTCAAAATTTGAAGCTGCTGGCTAAATTCTTTAGGATCCTTGAGGGTTCTAAAAGTACCGGTAACGTCTAAGTAGTCGATGTAATCGTCGAAGAATGTTTTTGATAAATTAATTCGCGACTTTAGTTTTAACAACAAATTCTTAGTATAATCTGTTGGCGATGACAAAAATCCAATAATCGTATCATCAGGCAGATAGGTTACCTGTTCCAAAAGCAAATCTAAAAGACTCGTGTTTTCGCTTTCAGCAGTCACGGTTCCGATAGATCTACTCATTCGCCTGTCGGCAGAGCAAGTTAAGTCCAATTTTCCTTTTTTTACTAAATAGAGAGCCCATCTTTGATCATACAAATTAAGTACGTTAAGAACGTGATGACAGGTTACAGATGTGTAATATTTTGTGTCACGACTAAATATATAATCCAGAAGCTTTATTCCCAGATCAAAGTCTCGCGGATGTCTAACAGTGTTATCAAACAAATCATAGAGATCGCTCGAGTCGACCGCAGCATCTAAAAACTTAAACACCTGTTCTGGCGTTAGATTCTTCTCCCAGTATCTATCTTGCAAATAACTTAAAGGGTCGTTCACATCGCAACAACGTGTATTAAAAAGTTTTACTTTGTGGGCTAAAAATAATTCTATAGTGCTCCATGGTTGTTTTGTTAGGGCATAGTCCAGCGCTTTTCCCGCAGGTGCCTTTGCCTCTAATAAAACTTGGATTCGATCATCCGCACTGCCTTGAGATGCAGGACCCCAAGCCAAAAATTCGAGTGGATTTAACCATAAGGCAGAAAGTCCAAAAGCAAAATAACTGGGACGATCTAATGGGATATCATAAGCGACAAGTCGTCTCAGTGTTTCTACCTCAACATAGTCATAAACAGCGTAAAATGCCACCGATTGGGCGCATTGTAAGCCCATTATGGGCCTACAATCTTCAAACTTACTCGGATCAACTGTTGGGTCTGCTTTGTTCGCCAAAGCAGTCACCACTGAAGTATAATCTTTTTTTTGCAAGGCTACTAATAACTCTTTAGTAGCTTCACTTGAGTATATCGAAGAGGAAGTCGCGTCTGCATTAGATTCAGCGAAGGAAAGTATAGAAACCAAAAATAATATTATAATTTTTATCATGATTTCTCCAGTTAATGGGTCTGCTGCTTTATTGAAAGAGTGTCGCACGTAAACTTTCCAGGATTCAAAGATGGATTTGAAAGGTAATACACAGATCCGGAAGTTGGAGCTTCAAAGCTCACTTGCATACGAACCCCATCTTCAAGAGGAGAGTTGAACTCTCCAGTAACTACTTTGTGATCCATCGAGGTGATCCATGTTCGAGTCAGTACGATGTGATCTGCGAAAAATCGAAATTGAACCACTGATTGATTGCTTTGATCTTGATAATAGAAGAATTCAGTCACAGGTGCTTCCGTTCGGCAATGAAGGTAGGAGTTGCCACCCAAGTTGACAGGTTTATCCACGGACTGAACCCGCGCGCCCGACATGAGCGCAGCAACAGCATGTCTAGTTCTGACTGAGGTCGTTTCTTGCACAACGCCAGAAAATCCTTCTCGGTAGAACGCATAGATAGCTTCGTGAAGCAAAAGTGCTGTTTTCTGGGTCTCTGACAAAAGATTCCAGATATCAGAATCAACAAAGATTTTTTTCCATTCCCGATAGTTTATCGTTTGCACAATTTGGCAACTCTTAGGAATGATAAAATTTCCAATATCGTCAATTGGTTTGAGGCCAGTACCTTTAGGTAGAAAGTGGAGGTTTTGATAAAGGTCCTTCACGTCTTCTGAAAGATTTTTTGCCGATACAGGACTGCCAAGATATTTTGAAATTTGGTCTGTGTATCGAAGAGCTTGCTGGAGCGCCGGAGTTGGGTCTTCTTTATAGCTCAGATTGTAGATCGCTCGCCCTTCATAGAGATCAAGGGTTTCAACAGATGTGATATTGCCGCCCGAATCTTTGCAAACGACAACATTTCCGCCATTTCCCTTTCGGTCAATCTGCGCGATTGAAATTTGTGATACTAGGACTACTGACAAGAAAATAAGGTTTTTCATAGGTCTGTTCCTTTTGTTAACGGAAATAACTGACAGTTAAATTGATAAACTTCGTCTTGGGTGCCCGTGCTTAGAAGAGCGTGAAGTTTTTCCTGAAACTCGCGGACGATAGCCTTCGCTTGCGGAATTTTTTCGGTGCTTATGGACATCGTGACAGAACTAAAGTCACGCAGCTCTAGGGGCACCGATTCCAATTTACTCTTCGCGATTTCCAAAGAGTCTTTATGAGACGCTTGCAACGCTTGAGATTCAACGCCATCGGAGGTCTCTAAAGAAGGTGTTGCACGTAAGTAGCCCTTTTTTCTATCTTCTATAATAAAGCCTAAATCCAGAAGATGACGAACGACCAGACGAACTCGTGATTCTTTGATACCCAAGCGATCTGCCAACCACTCTGTATCCGCTTTAAAACCACGCACTTTTAATAATTGCAGAAACGCGTAGTATTCCCACTCCGAGATAACTTTATAGTACTTGTCATCAAGAAGATAATTTTTCATGTCCGTAGCAACTCGAATAGAATCAAGCGCCATCTGCTTCCGCAAAGTGCTGGCCACAAATAACGTCGATTCTTTCGGAGCAAGTTTTAATCGCTTCGCCACCAAGCCCGCGCGCCTATGCGGGAGCCCTCGCTTATTTTGTAAAATAGCACTTAAGTTCGAAGAATCAATTTCAAGGTCTTTCGCAAAGGAGCGTAATGAATAAGCCGGGTTCTTGCTCTGACGGCTCGAAAGCGATTCTCGGAGTGTGTATAAATAAAAAGGCTCAGTCATTTGCATGAGCTAGGATTTAGCCCCGCACCTTTGGAAAGTCATGAGATTTGACCACAAAGTGCGCCAATCGGTT
>JBBKWD010000011.1:0-5171 GCA_037968775.1 Bdellovibrio sp. | reverse complement strand
TCGCCGCTGGCGATGTAGAGCTCTGAGGACTGCTGTGGTTCATAGCCATTCCAAGTCGCCATTTTTACGGCCATCGTTTTGTGAACTTGAAGATCACGCGCGTTGGAAATGGATTCGTAGACATGACCCCACGGGTACAGAATCAATTGCGAAAAGGTATGAAAAGAAAGAAGTGTCGTGATGTTTGTATGGGCCTCAACATAGTTTTTTACAGACTGTGTTTCAATTTCACTAAAAGCAGAAGTTCCCCGGAAGGTGTCACTGCTAGGGCTGGTGCTGGCGCCACCGCCGCCCCAACCAAAACCATAGTTGCGATTCAAATCCACTCCGAAAGTGCCATTGGAATTGCGTGTTCTATTTTTTCTCCAAGTTTTGTAGCTGCCAGTTGAAATGTCGTACTCTGCGCCATCAGGATTCACCATAGGAATGATATGTATGTCCCGGCCGTTCACAAGACGTTGAATGCGCGGATTGCCTTTTGCATATTCAGTTAATAAGTATTCAACATAATAGATCGGCAATTCGATCGAGAGATGTTCGCGAGCATGATGGCCGCCCATAAAAATAGCAGCCGGCAATTGGTCAGCAACAGCAAGTTGACCCGAAACTCGAATGGCCCAAATATCATGGCCTTCATGGGTCTTTCCAATAGATGTCATTGTGGAAATTTGCGAGTGGGCGGCGACAAGTGTGCGCAACTTCGTAGTCATTTCATCATAATTGTGAAAGGCCGCATCTTTTGCAGGGAAGTCATTAGCTTCCGTCAAAGGAAAGCTAACATCCATGATGCCCAGGTCTTCCAGAGCTGCCTTTTCTTCTTCGTTGCCGATAGCGACAACAAAATCTTCGCGCACAACTTCGATAGAGGCGCCCGTATCAGTTACTAAGCTTCGTTCAAATTTATTTTCGGCTTTTACCTTCATCCAATATTGCGTTTCGCCCGTCTCAGCTTCGTGCGCAAAGGCCATGGTCGCAAAAGCTGCAGACAGCAGTGTGAGTCCTAAGATTCGTGTGATTTTCATAGGGAGCCCCTCCTTGGGCGCAGACCAAAGTTCAGTCAGGACTCTATTTTGCTATGATTCAATTTCAGGCGTACAGGTCAAAAGCCTCGCGGCTCGCCCTTGGTCTGGGTTTGTTTTAGATTTTTTACAGGAAAGAATAGAAGCTAAGTCCAGCGAATCGGTTCGGGCTCGATGTCCACTTGGAAAAGGTCTTTAACGTCTTGGCGAACTTGTTGTGCCAACTTCCAAACGTCATCAGCATTGGCACCGCCGTGATTCACAAGAACCAGGGCCTGCTTTTCAAACATACCGACAGGGCCGAGCTTTCGACCTTTCCAGCCAGCGCGATCAATCAGCCAACCGGCGGCCAATTTAAATTCCATTGTTTGATAGGGGAAGCTGACGAGATCGGGATATTTCTTCAAAAGATCTTCGCGTTGTTGTTGCGACACGATGGGGTTTTTAAAAAAGCTTCCCGCATTGCCAATCACTTTTGGATCGGGCAGTTTGCTTTGACGAATATCAATCACAGCTTGGGCCACGTCCTGTGGTGCTAATTTAAGCCCCAAGCGTTCGACCGCTTTTTTGACGTCGCCGTACTCCAGATGCAGGGAGATTTGTTTTGGCAGTCGGAAAGTAACATCCCAAATGAGGTATTTGCCAGCGCCTTCGCGTTTAAAGTAGCTATCGCGATAAGTAAATTGGCATTGTGAATTGCTAAAAACTTTTTGCGAGCCATCGCGCAAATCAATAGCAGTGACTTCCCACAAGCTGTCTTTGACCTCTACGCCATAGGCACCAATATTTTGAATAGGGGAGGCGCCGACAGTTCCAGGAATGAGGCTTAGGTTTTCCAGGCCTCCATATCCTTGCGCCAGTGTCCACTGCACGAACTCATGCCAGTTTTCCCCGGCTTGAGATTTCACAAACCAATAGTTGGAGTCTTCGCTCGCAAGTTCTTTTCCAAGGTTGGCAACTCTCAAGGTAAGGCCTTGAACTTTTGGCGGAAGGACTAAGTTGCTGCCTCCCCCTAAAATATTCCAAGTTTGCTTCAGTAAGGATTTGTCTGCCAACAGAGTTTCGAGATCAATTTTGGATTCAATCTCAACATACAGCTCGGCCTCAGAACGAAGTCCTAAGGTATTTAAGTGACTGAGGTTGAAGTGTGATTGAAGTTTCATGACCAGGACATCGTATTAGACGCTTGTAGTTTTGGCCATCATTCTTTCAAGGATATCGTCTTTGCTGATAAAAGTAATGCCGAGTCCGAGACCTTGGGTCCAAATGACTTCAGCTGCGACATTGTGTGATTTTTTAAGAGTGCTCAGTTTGACTGTCAAATTCAGCAGGTCGCCCTTTTGAGGGACATAGTCCCCTTTTGAGATCTCGAGAAAAGCCCCAGAGATCGAGAGATTCCGCAGAGCCGCGTTCAGGATGCCCACATGGCCATAGACCTCAACATGGGCGAACTCGTTTGTATGGAAGCGTTTTGCAGTCATAATACTATTCTCGGGATAAAATCAGAAATGTCTGAGAGAATTTATCGCGATTCTCAAAATGAGATTCAATTCTAGACGCTACTTCCGCAAGTAGGTCAGAAATGAAAACGGAATGGGCGATGGGACATCTCGACGGTCTGAGAGAGTGAAAACCTTTTCGTCAATTTCTGGATAATAAGTGTCGCCCGGAAACTCGCGATGGATCAGGGTGAGGTAAATTTTATGGGTCTTTGCGAGGGACTGCTTATAGATTTCTCCTCCGCCGATGATGAAGACTTCCTCTCCCCATTGGGTGGTTTGAGTCTCGGCCAAGGCAATGGCATCCTCGAGGCTCGCCACGAATGCTACGGGGCTCTTTTCGGTCGAAGGAAAGCTGTGTTTGCTAGGGTCGCGGGTGATCACAATATGCGAACGATGGGGCAGGGCTCGACCATTGAATGAGTCAAAAGTCTTGCGGCCCATGATCATGATATGACCCTTGGTAGTGTCTTTAAAAAACTGCATATCTTCTGGAATATCCCAAGGCAAGGCCCCTTGGGTGCCAATCACGCGATTTTCTGAACATGCCAGGATCTGTGACAGAATCATACTGCAACCGGAGCTTTGATGGCCGGATGCGGGTCATAGCCGACAACTTCGATATCTTCGTATTTAAAATCTAAAAGATTTTTAACATCGGGGTTGAGTTTTAATTGCGGAAGTGGGCGGAAATCACGAGTCATAAGCAACTGAGCTTGTTCCATGTGATTGCTGTAGATATGGGCGTCACCCAAGGTGTGAACAAAGTCGCCGACTTCCAAGTTGCAAACTTGAGCCACCATATGCACCAAGAGGGCGTAGCTCGCGATATTGAAGGGAACTCCCAAAAAGATATCGGCGCTGCGCTGATAGAGCTGGCAAGAAAGTTTTCCGTTTGCCACATAGAACTGAAAAAAAGCATGGCAAGGAGGTAAAGCCATTTTATCGACATCGCCGGGATTGAAAGCCACAACTATCAAGCGGCGAGAGTCAGGATTATTTTTGATTTGCTCGACAACTTTAGAAATTTGATCCACGGTGCGACCGTCGGAAGTTTCCCATGAACGCCATTGTTTGCCATAGACCGGCCCGAGGTCGCCGTGTTCATCCGCCCACTCATCCCAAATTGTGACCTTGTTGTCCTGAAGGTACTTAATGTTGGTATCACCTTGAAGGAACCATAAGAGCTCATGAAAAATAGAGCGGGTGTGCAGCTTTTTAGTAGTGAGCAGGGGAAATCCATCTTGAAGGTTGTAGCGCATTTGATAACCAAATACGGAAATCGTTCCGGTACCTGTGCGGTCTTCTTTTTTAGTGCCATTTTCAAGAACGAATTTGATGAGATCGTGATACTGCTTCATAGTGAGTCCCTCGCGAAAGCTGATACCTTGGATTTTATTTTCCCTTGGGATTTTGTCTATGTGAAAAGTGGCTCCAGAGGAATTTACCGCAGGGGCCCATATCCATCTGCGAGTGACGCGCAATAGACATTCGTAACTTTTCTGTTTTGGAAGGGAGGGTCACGAGATGTTTCTGCTTGATTTCGTTGGCAACAAAATGTTCAGGCAGTCGCCCCCAGCCCAGGCCTTCCATCACGAGCGCCTTGAGGGTGGCATAATCCTGAACGCTCATCATATTGGAAGGCGCAGTCTTTTTCGGGGAAGATTTTGGTGTGGCGTCAGTGCGTAGGCGAACTTGCGAAAACTCTTTGGTGTAGGCGGCTTCGGTTTTAACTTTTAATTTCGCCAATGGATGTTGTCGCGCAACGACGGTCACCATATTGAGTGGCAAAACTTCTTTGTTTGTGAACTTTGAGTTCGGCGACAAATCAAAGCCTAATGAAAAATCGACTTGACCTGACTCCAAGAGGTTCTCGACGCCTTCGATTGGTTGAAAAATTTGGATCTCCGTCTGGGGAAATTGAGAGTTGAGTTCCTTCAGTGCGTTGACCAATAACGGGAGGGGCCACAACGCGCTGACGGCCAGACGGATGATCGGTTCATGTCCTCTTTTTAAAAATTTGGCGATCTCTGTCAGATCACTGTACTGCGCAATCAACTCGTCTGCTTTCAGTAAAAAGGCTCGGCCCTGTGGAGAAAGCTGTGGACGGTACTGATCGCGACTAAAAAGCTTAAATCCCAATTCAGTTTCTAAAGATCCAATGGCATAGCTCACAGCACTTTGCGCGCGGGTTAATTCCAGAGAAGCGGCACGGAAGCTGCCTGATTTTACGATCGTTTTTAATACCTGAAGTTGGTCTAAAGTCATGAGTAAATATTATCATAAAATTAGATCATGTTAAGGATATAATGATCTAATTTTTATATCATAGTGAAAACTGGACTTTGGGCTGTTTTTGTTTTGGAGAGGGGGATTGTGCTGAATTCAGCTGTGACAAATTTGAGTTCGTCCATGTGCTGGCTGCAAGAGAGCCATCGTGGCGCTCTTGGAAAGGTACTTTGGGTTTACCGAGAACTAAAAGATTACATCCCCTGATGAGCACGATGCTCATCAGGAAGGCCGCCACGGATGGTTAGAATAGCTTGCGCCCGAGATCAGCTGTAAAAACAAAAAAGCTTCGTGCACTCTAAAGACAAAAGAATTTCATAGAAGCTAAAGAAGAATAAGAAAGAATCTCTTAGAGAAGAAACTC
>JBBKWD010000010.1:0-6460 GCA_037968775.1 Bdellovibrio sp. | reverse complement strand
CTCCTGGAGAGAGGGCCCTTCTGTGAAAACGTCTGAAACGGTGCCTAAATTGAAATTAGTTAAAATTTATTTCATAGATGCAAGACTCGAAGTTGATTTCACCCTAAAGGATTAAGCTGCCATTTTGCTAAAATTCAGCTTTCGCCTCTTTTAAATTGGACTTTTGCTAGAGGCATTTGGGGTAATTTCGCAGGCTGTTTCTATATAGAACTAGGAGAAGGTCGAGCTTGTTCGGGGAATTAGTAAGGGGAACGAACGCGTAAACTCGCTTGAGGGGAGCACTCCGTTTTCATGTCAGCTCTTTGTTCTACGAGTTCCACTGCTCAAACGGCAGTCCTGAGAGGGTGCTCTCAGGGCTCTATGGTAGGGTTGAACTCGGTGGGGCATCACTTTTGCTGTTGAAGATGTAAATCATCAAGACAACTAATTGTCTTTTCGCGGTTCAGGTTTTCTTTTGTTATAACTCGTTAATCGTACGATAGTTTCAATAAGTTCAGTTCGGTTTAACGGTTTTGTCAAATGCCCATTGCATCCAGCCGCAAGTGTGCGTGCGCGCTCTTCCGCCATTGCGTGTGCAGTTAGCGCGACAATTGGTTTCTTAAACCCCGCTTCGCGAAGTGCTCGAGTCGCTTCATAACCATCCATCTCTGGCATTTGGATGTCCATTAAAACAAGGTCAAAGTTGCCGTTCATTCCCATCTTAAATGCCTCAATTCCATTTTTTGCAGTATCAACTATCGCACCCTGTTTTGTGAGCAACAACCGCACAAGAGCTTGATTGTCAGAGGAATCATCAGCTAACAGCACACGAATGCCTGAAAGGACCTGAATGTTTTCCCCCTCATTTTTTAGAGTCTCATTTTTAATTTTAACTTCAGTCGCGACTTTCTTCGGAAGGGTTGTGACGAAGGTGAAGCCAAAAGTACAACCAGCTTCGAATATATTGGCAGCTTCGACAAAAATATCCCCGCCGAGTGCGCCGGCCAGGCGTTTAGATAAGGCTAGGCCTAAACCCGTTCCGCCGTATTTTCTAGTTGTGCTGTTGTCTGCCTGCATGAAGGGCTGAAAGAGACGTTCTTTCTGTTCATTGGTTAAACCGACACCAGTATCTTTCACCAAAATTCGAAATACAGTTTTTTCGCCGATGTTTTCATTGGCGCTAACCTCTATCGTGACGCCACCATTTGCTGTGAACTTCACGGCGTTGCCGATCACATTGATCAAAATCTGTCGAATACGAGTTGGATCTGAAAAGACTCTGTCGGGTGTTTCTTTATTGATATGGGCACGAAGGAATATATTTTTAGAACGAGTGCGTTCGCGAAAAACATCCATGACATCATCGATCAAATCAAAAAGTGAAAAGTCCAAATTTTCCACATCGAGTTTACCAGATTCAACTTTTGCGAGATCAAGAATGTCATCAATGATCTTTGTTAATGCTTTGCCATTTCGAGAAATCGTATCAAGAAATTGGCTCCGCTCTTCGTAGGACAAGTCCCTATCTTTAAGAAGATCAGTGAACCCAAGGATGGCACCTAGTGGCGTTCGTATTTCGTGAGACATATTGGCAAGAAACGATGACTTGGTTTGGTTCGCTTTCTCAGCATCGCTCTTTGCAACCTCAAGTTGCATGCGTCCGGCGACCTGATCAGTTACGTCGGTTATTACTGCCACTATTCCAAATATTTTTCCTGAGGTATCACGTAAGGGCTGATAAACCAAATTAAGGTGAAACTTCTTAAGTTTTCCATCCGGTTGAAGAAGATCAATTGGCGTTTCAGTGCCGATATAGGGTTCTCCGGTTTGGTAAACATTGTTCAGCAATTTTTCAAAACCCTGCTCGACTGCTTCAGGAACAGCCGCGCGGACCGATCTGCCGATAAGATCCTGTCGTCCTCCAAAAAATTGAGACAGGTAGGCCGGATTCGCCATCGTAAATATATGATCAGGTCCTTCAAACACGGCAATCGCGCCTGGAGTTTGCGCAAATAAGGCGGCAAGCTTTGCACGGTCATTTTCTGCGATTTGCTTCATGTTCTCAAGCATTTCCTGACTTTGCAAAAGGCGAACTTCGCTATTTTCAAGATTTTTTCGAGCAAGAACCTGATCAGTCACATCGATGAGAAATGCCAAAATAGAAGTGATTATATTTTCAGAATTTCGTATCGGATGATAACCAAAATCGATAAACCGTTCACGAACTTCCCCCCCCACATCAATAAGTGGAACGGATGTCTCTTTACCGATATAGGGTTCGCCCGTCAGGAAAACGCGGTCGAGAATTTGGAAAAAGGGACCAGCTTCTGCTTCGGTAAAGGCGTCGCGTACTCTTCTCCCAACGACTTTCCGTTCCACAAGCTTGTCGTAATGTGGGTTGGACAAAGTGAAGGTATGTTCGGGGCCATCAAGGACGCAGATTGCAATGGGAGCTTGCATGAAAAACGCAAAAAGTTCTTGGCGATTGCGCTCGATATCTTGCCGCTGATTTTTTTCATTTTTGAGTTCAATCTCGTAGTATCTTGCAGCGGCTTTTCGAATACCCTGATCTATAAATTCGTGCATAAGTTTGCTGACCTCTGTACTCAAAGGCGCTTCTGCTTCTAGGAATTCTATTAAAGTAGTTCTAAGTATTTGATACTCATGAATAACTTGATCGAGAGTGTAAGCACTCAAAGCTGATCGCTCTTCGCCATGATCACGAGCGACT
The DNA here is from genome assembly GCA_037968775.1 of Bdellovibrio sp. Taxonomy (GTDB): domain Bacteria; phylum Bdellovibrionota; class Bdellovibrionia; order Bdellovibrionales; family Bdellovibrionaceae; genus Bdellovibrio. Next base: position 3,750 of record JBBKWD010000010.1, on the reverse strand, counting down.
TTGGAACTTGCTTTGGAACTTGCTTTGGAATTTGCTTCGTAGTCGGTTTTGAAGTCAGGGCGTATGGTTAAAATCAGTTGATCTATAAATTTTGGAATTTCATTAAGAAGGGCAGGATGGCTTTGAAGTTTCTCTACAAGCACCTTCTCACGGCATTGTGATTCCCATGCTTGAAGGATATTTTCTTTGATGCGAAAAAGAAGAAGAGCCGCATCGGAAAGACTTAAGCCTTCGGATCTGGAGTCTGGCGTAACAGTCTTGTCGGACTCCTTTGACATTTGAACCTCGATTTGAGAATAGGAGTCTCATAAATTTCTTTTGGAAACAACAGTTTGTGTGTGCTGTGTAAGTTTGGTTTTCCCAAAGAAGCCAAGAATGATTTGAGGAATTATCTCACTCTTAAAGAAACCCAAAGCGGACAAATGTCTTGTACTTAAACAAATCAGTATTAATCACGGACCGCCTTAGCGCATTGAAAACAGTCTTCACATGCCACTTAACTCCCGACTTTCGACACGGGATTTTAAGATCATTCATTATGCTAACGATTTCTCGATACGAATGTCCTTGGCCACGCAAGAGTGTCACCTGTTCGATCACCTTGACCTCCTTTTTTGATTCTATCAGCTGGCCCGACGACGCTGTCGAATGGGCTTTTTTAAATGGCTTTAGAGTTTGTGGATCGTCAACCCGGGCGCCAGATCAACGGCACTTCGAGTGATTAAAAAAGATTTTGGCAGTCCTGTAATGGCAGATAATTCGTTGTTGAATCGAGAGAGAGCAACGCGGGCACGATCATAGTAGGACTCATTGTATTCAGCCTCAAAAGTCAATTGAATGAAAGTCTCGATATCAATTTTTGACTGATTTAAGAAGGCCTGCATGCACCTTGCCGCAAATGATCCTTTACGAATAGAGAGCTGTGGCCCTTCCTGAATACAAAGAATATTCTCATGAGGTGAAAAATAAATCCGCTTTTGAGCATTTGCGATACTCGTCTGCCATTTCTTAAGCAACATATTCTTAGACTCGGATTGCAAAGACTCTAAAAGAAAGAGAAAACGACGACGAAGCTCTGCCTCCAAATTAGAAGGTTCCATTCTCTTAATTTGTAAAATTATAAGACGCAAAATCCCCATAAGAGGCAAGCGAGTACTGAGTTTATTTAGATCCTGGGAGCTCAAACCAAATTCAGCATTTTGAGCCATCAGCATTATTGCCTTTTCAAACTCATCCCCGTCTTCTAAAGAAATCCGAACTCTTAGGTTTTTCAAATATCCAAGAGAAACCTCCTTCTGAAGGGCCTCTTCCACATAATCAACATAAAGAAGGCGCAGATCTGCCGAATCCAATTCATTTTGCTCAACCAAAGATATCAGTCGGCCCGCCGCCGATTCCATTCCAAATAAATTTACTTCAGCCAACATCAAGGAGTGTTCAAATTCTATTTCAAAATGACTCGACTGCGCCCGTGCCGCACTGACCATTCGATAGAGCTCCGGAAGTCCGAGGCGAAGCCCCAAAAACGACATTAACCGAAGTCGCTGTGCTTGAGCCTTCAGCCGATAGGAGACATTGTCGTCCGCTGAAAGCTCCGCAGCCTGATACATTTCAAGCGCTTTATGAACTTCAGCCTGCTCTTCAAACATTTTTCCTAGAAAAATTTGTGTTTTCGTTTTGCTGATTTTACAAAGCAAACCTTCCGATCGAGAAAGTTCGATTTCGAGTCGTCCAGACATCACTTTCCAGTCTTCAATTCGTCCCGTCAAATAGTAGACAGCGACAATATCAGAGATCAATCCCACGTGGGGCCCAAAATCCGACAGGGCTTTAAGGAAAATATCGACGGCTTCTAAATAGGAACCCTTTTGCATATGAACACGGCCAGCGGTATGCTGAATTTCCCTTGCTTGAGCACTCACTTTTTCACCGCCTTTTCGGAACTAGAGGGCTGAGATTTCTGAGCAAAGCCTTGTTTTTTAATTCGATAGTCTTTTTCATTTTTTAGAATATCTACGCGCTCTTTATCAGACCCGTACTTGGCCCACCCCGGACCTATACGAGGACGAGGGCCCCGAGAATAAAAACTGCCCTCGGTTCCGACTGTTGGAATAAAAAGCCATTGCAAGAGAGATGTGCTTCCGGATTTCGAGATAAAACTCAATTTAGAGTTTGCTATATTGTCGACCAAGATATCCACTAGTTGCTCATTTAAGTAGTAGAATTCTCCCATCGCTTCCGCCAGCAAACGTCTTTCTTCGACACGAGCACTCAGAAACTCAACCGGCAGCAAATAGTCTTGTATGGGCAACATGGCCTTCGCCATCAATCTCAAAGCCTTTTCGTACTGACGAGATCCTAAGAGCGAAAAAACCTCTTGATTTTTAAGTTTGCTAAATCCCGCGAGTCCAAAAATTTCCTCTATCATGATACTTTCGACAACCATGGCACGAAGGGCGACACCAGCAAACTTCATTGCCGGAAACGGCATTCCGCCCACCGTTTCACGTATCGCCTCGTCCATTCCGAAATTCATCAATCCATTTTTAATCTTATAGCCATAGCGCGCAGCAATCTCTTTGACAGTGTTCGACCCTAACATGATTTTCACATCGGTCTGAACAGCCATCTCATGAATAAGTCGAGCGGTAATTTCCTCTTCAGAAAGCTGGTCTTCCAAAAAAATAAAGGTCTCGTTGGTCATACTGGTCCATGAATGGAAAGGAAAATTTGCTGGAACATTTGTGACAAAATAATAAGTCTTCGGTTCTTTTCCCACTAAGGGTCCTGTCTCCATTTTCATGGAAAGACATCTACTCAATATTTTTTTGGCGGTCTCTGCGCTGACACCTAATTGGCGTTGAAAAAGAATCTCATGCTGAGCACAAAAGCTCAGACCTTGTTTTGTGCTGTAAAGTCGTTCCATGGTCTTATCGATGAAGGCTTGGAGATAGGGAGTCGAGCGTGCATTTCGCAAGTCCATCTGTGAATCCAAAAAGTCACGAGAAATGATCAAAGAGAGTTTACTAGTAGAATACATTAATTCTTGAAAGTTCCGGGCCGGAGCCTTCGCCAGTTCCCGATAGAATTCCTGCTCAAAGCTCCCCGCCAAGACACCTTGGTTAAACGCTAAAAGAATGAAAATAACAATAGAGTAAATCTGCATACAAAAAGATTGTGCAAATTCGATACCAGCTCAAGTCGCGCGGTAAAACAAGAGCCGATTTGAGAAGTACAATTTTTGGCAGCAGACTGTCGTGTTTCTATACGTTCCTAGGCCTCTTTCTGGAAAAAAATGGGACCTCTATGCCTTAGTCTCTTTTTGATGGGCTTTTATCCTTCTTATACCTCGCCAACTATCTTGCAGAAAACGGTTGGAAAAACGATAGTATCGAAAACCACATAGCGGCCCTTATGAAATACAACAACGGCCGTGACTATTCCGACGGTATACTGGGAGTATTGCCGGTAAGGGAGACATCCTCTCCGGCAAATAAATGATGAATCGACCGGCAAGATTGCCGGCCGCTCATCGTCTTCCGACTGAACCCGTCTACCAGTTGAAAAGAGAGCGCTTGTATTCGCAAGACCGAGAAACACGAGAGCTGCCGACTCCGTAGCTGCCGTTGGCTCGGCAATAAAGATGATAATAGCCACCTTTCTTTTCAGCGACACAGACGCCGCCGTTACTGCCTTGTGCCGAACAACTGACGGACTGGCCATCTTTACAGGGCAGAGACTCAATCGTAC
>JBBKWD010000009.1:0-7540 GCA_037968775.1 Bdellovibrio sp. | reverse complement strand
TATGAACCCTGCGACCACGGGAATCCAGTGACCCTTGCGAATCTTGGTTTTCCGAGGCTTGAGTTCAATACTACTGTCGTCCGTCATTATACCTTCTAGCAACCTCGTGGAAAAATCCGGGACCGTGAAACACGAGGGCAGAGTAAATTTGAACAAGATCTGCGCCCATTTGCAATCTTTCAAAGACATCTTCTGGGCTCATCACTCCGCCGGCGCTGACCACAAGAAGTCCTTCGCGTTTGGAGCCTAGACTTTGTACGGCAACTTCTAGAGCGCGGCGCGAAAGATCCTTGAGCGGTGCGCCGGACAAGCCGCCTTCTGCCGGGAAACGACAAGTGGCGGGACGACTGAGAGTTGTGTTTGTTAATACAAAACCGTTCACACCAAGTGATTGGCAGTGAAGCACGGTTTCAGCCAGGGCTTCTTCACCCATATCCGGGCTGAGTTTGATGAGCACAGGAGTGGGTTCAAAGTGCGAAACTCGATCAAGAATAGGACCTAAGAGATCTGTCAGGCTGGATTTGTTTTGTAAATCACGAAGTCCTGTCGTGTTTGGGCTAGAAACATTAACGACAAAGGCATCGGCGAAGGGACGAAGCTGATCCATCACTGCAACATAATCACTCACAGCCGAGATATTGGGCGTGTAGCGATTTTTTCCGATGTTCACAAATACGGGAGTGCGAAAGCGAGGGCCATAACTTGAGAGGTTATAAAAAACCTCTTCGGCTCCATGGCTGGGGAAGCCCATTCGATTCCACATCGCTTCTAGTTTCAGGTCGCGATCTAAAATTTTTCCAGGATTCGGTGATTGTGGGCGAGGGGTCACGGTGCCGACTTCGACAAAGCCGCAACCGAGGGCCCACCAATCCTTCAGGTGTTCGCCATTCTTATCGACGCCGCCAGCAATGCCCATGGGGTTTGCGAATTGCAAACCTTTCCAAGTAAAGCTTTTCCATTGAGGTGTTTTGCCGCCATAGATCAGCGAAGCGATTGGCAGAGCAAGAGAACTAAAATCGTGAGCCCATTGGGCCGGGAGTAACATCCATGGTTTCATAAATATAAAAAAAAGGCTCGTGGACCTTGCGGAACACAAGCCTTGTATTCTCTTATCGAGGGTAGAGGCCTCTGAGAAGCATTGCTTTCTCTAGGCGTTGAATCGAAACGGCCATTGCCGCAGATCTCATGTCGACATTTCTTTCTTGAGAGAAGGTGTAACCCTTGTCGAAGGCTTTTGTGATGATGCTTTTTAGGCGGCCATTCACTTCGTCTTCATCCCAGAAGAAAGACATAATGTCTTGAACCCATTCAAAATAACTCACGATCACGCCGCCACCATTGGCAATAACGTCTGGAGCAATGAAGATTCCACGTTGAGAAAGAATTTTGGTTGCAGCATTTGTAACGGGGCCATTGGCGCCTTCACAAATGACTCGTGCTTGAATTTTTTCTGCGTTGTGAGTATCGATTTGATTTTCCAAAGCGCACGGGAAGAGAGCATCACACTTAAGCTCAAGGAGTTCTTCGTTCGTGATCGGAGTCGCCTTAGGATAGCCTTTTAGGAACTTATGAGTTTTTACATACTCAATAACGTCCGGAATATCCAAGCCATCGCCGTTGAAAATTGCACAAGACACATCGCTCACGGCGATGATGCGCGCGCCACGTTCATGGGCAAACTTAGCTGCGAATGATCCGACGTTACCAAATCCTTGGATCGCAATGGTCGCACCATTCATATCAATTTTATTTACGGCAAAAGATTTTTCAGCAACGTAAACAACACCCAATCCTGTGGCGTGGTTACGGCCTAAAGAGCCACCGATTTCAACTGGCTTGCCAGTGACGACTCCCGGCTGGGCAAAGCCACCTTGCTCTTGCGAGTAAGTGTCCATGAACCAAGCCATCGTCTGTGGATCGGTGCCCACATCCGGTGCTGGAATATCTTTCGCGGGCCCGATGAAGGGACCTAGCTCCGAAGCAAAACGACGTGTGAGGTTTTGCTTTTCAGTTCGAGAAAGTTTTGATGGATCAACCGTAACACCACCTTTAGCTCCGCCAAGTGGCAGACCTAAAACGGAATTCTTAAAAGTCATCAATGCCGCAAGGCCCACAACTTCAGGAAGATCAACGTTTTGGTGATAGCGAATTCCGCCCTTGTAGGGGCCCAGAGTCGGTGAGTATTGAACACGATAGCCCGTGAAAACCTTCACGCTGTAATCGTCCATACGCACAGGTACAGAAACCGTGATGCAACGACGAGGGCGCTTTAAGCGCTCAAGGACATTGGGATCGCAATTAATTAATTTCGCAGACTCTTCGAGCGTTTGAAGGGCATTCTTGAAAAGAGGCCCGTCATATACCGGCTCTATCTTGTGTTCCATGATTGGTTTCTCCTTAAGGAAATACCAGAGGAGTTTAATGGAGCAAAAACTCAGAGTCACTGGGGAAAAAGGTGATGACTCACTGGTTCTTTTTGGCCAAGATGAAGCTATGCTTCGGTCGGGGATTCTCTTCATTTTAATGCAAGCCTTCTGTCTAACCGTGTATGCGGAAGGTTCTTCACCGCAACGTCAATTTATGGAGCAGTTTCAAAGCTCGCGCCTGTCCTTTCCTGACGAGAAGGCTCCCATTCTAATGGATGCCTCGGGGCGTTACCCATTTTTGCTCAATATATTGTTTCAGAATGTTCTGAGTTGGGTGCCAACGGGAGAGCCCGCTCCTATGATGACCCCTGGCTGCGTGCCAGATGTGTGGGCCGAGCGCCTTCAAGATCCCCGTGTTCGTGATTCTGTTCTTTTGCAGGGGGCCTTGGTTCAGAAGTATCTTCAGGATTGCCGCACAGAGGTGACGACAGGTAGTACGGGGGGCGTCGTGAATATGACCCGTATGTTAACCATGAAATACGATCCACAAGAGCATCCCTTTTTGCGTCGGGTGGTCGTGAACTTGCCGGGCAATATAAAGCTAAAAGGTATTTTAGGTCTCAAAGGAGATCGTAAACGCCGACCGATGGTCATCGTGCGTTTAGGAATATTTTCAAATATCGAGGATTTCAAACCGGAACGGGCTTGGATGATGATGTTATTTGAACAATCGCCATTTAATGTTTTGTTTTTAGAAAACATGACCTCGGGGGATTTCGTCCAGAACAACAGTCAATTTTCATTCGGTGGTTATGATGAGGGCATCCAAAACATTCTGGTTGCGCAATTGCTCAAGAATCCGCAAGAGCCGATTTCTAATATTGTAGAGAGCGTGCATGTGTTCGGAGTCAGCCTTGGCGGACACGGCGTTCTTTTTTCATCTTTGTTGAACGAAACTAACTCCGCGAAGGCAAGCCCTCTGATTCAAAGTTTTATGGCCCTGTGTCCGGTTGTGAATTTGCAAGAGACCATGCAGAACCTGACCCAAGGCGGAATATTTTCGGCCTTTGTCGACATTTGGAGTCGTCAACGACTGAAGGGGTTGGACGAAAAACTTTCGGGTTTAAGTCAGTATGATAATTTTTCTTATCTTAAAAAAGCAATTTCCGAAATCACTCGAACTTACACAGGCGGACTTTCCTATATTTCTTCGATTCGCCTGCCCGCGGGAATGAAAGACGGTCAAGACTTTTGGGCCGAGAATAACTTTTGGAAATACTATAAAAACGTCAAACAACCTGTTCTTATATTTGCAACTAAAATGGATCCGGCAGTACCCTTTGAGTTGAATTCGGGACTACTGCAAAACAAAATATTGAAAGTGGATTCCAAAAACATACGTGTTGTCGAATTCCCCGAGGGCTATCACTGCACATTGCCGATTCCCTATGACTGGAAAGTTCTGACTTCGCTATTTCAGTCTTATATACTTTCGCATTCGCCGCACTTTCAGTTAGAGACAAAATCTTTGACCTTGGACCTTGGTGAAGAAGAGTGGGGGAGTTTTGCCGCTGGGGCGGACGTCTTGAAGGTTCAAGTGAGCGAACCTGATTCTGACGAAAGTTTTGTAAAAATTGAGATAGTGGCTCGCAATAAAACGGGCGAAGAAAAATCAATGAGCCTGAGCTTGCCTCTTTCTGATTTTGACTTTCGCTTTTATAGTCCGGAGCTGACCGATTCTGAAACTGAAATGATTCGCCGTTGGGCCAACCAAAATTTAAAAGTTGAAATTCTTCCCGGAAAAAAATCACCTCAATTGAAGGTCTCTTGGGCGATTGCGCGGTAGCGCAAAGAAAATCAGCGCGTTAGCGCCAGAAAAGAAGACCTCAATAGCACAACTAAGCCACGGGATCTGGAATTTTAGGATCTGATGGTGGACCCTTTTCATCTGCCGACTCAACTATTTCCGGCATATCATGAAAAGCGAGAGGATTGTTGACCTTAAGATCGGCAAAGGCCTCTCGGACAAGTTTGCGTCGAGTGTCGCGTTTGCGGAATCGTTCCATCAAAGAGTAAGTCGCTGGCACCACATAAAGTGTCAGCAAGGTCGATACAAAAACACCGCCGATCAAGGTGATCGCCATGGGCTTGAAGGTTTCAGATCCAGCACCCGTTGCTAAGGCCGAAGGGATGGCCGCGGAAATGGTCGCAAAAGAAGTCATGATGATGGGACGCAGGCGCACGGGGCAGGCTTCTTTTAAGGCCTCTTCGGCGGAGACGTGCTCTTTGCGATCGCGCACGGCATTAGTGAAATCAATCAACAAGATAGAATTCTTTTTCACGATTCCCATAAGCAAAAGAATACCAATCATCGAGTACATATTGATGGTTTGTCCCATTAAGAGCAGGCCGAAAAAAGCACCACTAAAGCTAAAGGGCAAGGCCATCAATATTGTCACTGGATCTAAAAAGGAATTGAACTGACTGGCCAAGACCATGTAGGCCACCAGAACCCCTAAAGCCAAGGCAAAAATCAGACTGTAAAATGATTCTCGAAAGGTTTTGGCCGCTCCGGATTGCGAGATAAAATAGGTTGGAGGTAAAAGTTCTTTGGATTTATTTTGAATAAAGGCCAGGGCTTTTTCCTGGGAAGCACCTGACTTCAGATTGGCATACAAAGTGACGGCCCGCTGCCGATTCACCCGGGTGATTTTTTGCAGGCTGGTCTTACGATTGATTTTGCTTATCGTTGATAGTGGTATGAGGTTGTTGCGATCGTTGGCGATCAAGAGTTTGTTGAAGTTAGTCGTGGGGTCTTCGGTTTTTTCAAGTTGTATATAAATATCATAGCGATGGCCGGCTTTGGTGTACTGACCATTTCTTACTCCTCCGATGAGGGCTTGAACAGCATTTCCGATGTCATCAATACTGACGCCGCGGCGGGCAGCTTGTTCGCGTATCGGGGTCACTTGAATCTCCGGCATACCTTCGAGATAGTCGGAATCGACGTCTTCCATAAGGCCGGAGTTTCGCATTTCAGTTTTGAAGATTTCATTCAATTTGGCCAGTTCCTCCCACTCGGGACCTTGAAGGATGAACTCAACCGGATAGCCCCGGCCCGTGGAAAATCCTCGGGTAGAAAGATCCATCATAAAGATTTTTGCGTCTGAAACCTTGCTCAGTTCCTGCCGGGCAAAGTTCATGAAGGCCTGTTGACTGGGTTCTTTTTTAAATTCGTTCGAGGTTCCGCGCGTGCCTTTATCTTTTAGAGTCACAAACATAATGCCAGTATTCGCATCACTGCCACCACCGGAACCAAAACCACCAATGGCCGCATAGACATGCAATATTTCGGGCCGAGCCCGCAACCAGTCTTCAATTTTATGTGAATTTTCATTGGTCTTGGCTAAAGAAGAACCCACGGGCAACATTAAACGCAGCATGAATAAGCTTTGATCTTGAACCGGGGTCATTTCTTTATTTAGAAATCCCACTGAATAGAAAGACACGGCCACAAAAACAATAGATCCCAAAAGAACCTTCCAACGATGTTGCAGTGTCCAGTTCAAGGTTTTGGCGTAAAAATTCTTCCAACCGTCCATAAATTTTTCAAAGGCTTTGCCCGCACGGGTGCTGCGTTTCCCTTGATGTACAAAGCTTGAACAGCGCATGGGAGTGATGGTTAGGGACTCCATCAAGGATATGGCCACAGCCAGAGAAATCGTCACGCCGTATTGTAAAAAGAATTTTCCGATAACTCCTGTCATAAAAGCTACGGGTAAAAAGATCGCCATGACGGCGACGGTGGCAGCTAAGGCCGCAAAGGTGATTTCGCGTGCGCCGACGATTGCTGCCTGAATGGGGCTCAGGCCTTTTTCGTTGTGACGAAAGATATTTTCTAAAACCATGATGGCATCGTCGACCACGACACCAATGGCCAGAGTTAATCCTAAAAGTGTAAATGTATTTAATGTGAATCCAAAAAAATAGAGACCAATAAAGGCCCCCATGATCGAGGTGGGGATGGCTAATAAAACATTTACGGTCGCCGTAAAGCTGCCTAAAAAGACCAAACAAACCAGGCCGGTCAGTATGACTGCCATTATAAGATGTTTAATCATTTCATTGATGGAGTGTTCAATAAATCGGGATGAGTCAAAGTTGATGTGAATGTCCATGCCTGGCGGAAGCTGAGCGCGAATTTCTCCGAGGCGATCTTTCACGGAGTTCGCGACGGCTACAGCATTCGAACCGATTTGTTTCTTTATTCCCAACCCTAAAGCTTGGACGCCGTCAAAGCGAGACAGCCTGTAAATTTCAGCCAGTCCCTCTTTGGCCGATCCCAGATCTTTTAAGCGAACAACATTAAAGGGATCTTGAACAACCATTCCGGCTCGACGATTGATGATCAAGTTGTTAAAGCCCTCAGCGTTTTTGAATTCCCCCATTGTGCGCACGTTGAATGAGTTTTCTGGATTCTGAATGAAGCCACCGGGAATTTCTGCATGTTGAGACCTAATAGATTGCTGAACATCGGTCACAGAGATGTTGTTGCGTCTTAGCTTATCGGCGTTCAAATAAACGCGCATCGCAGGGTCCGTGTAGCCTCCGAGGATGATATCGCCTACGCCTGGCACGATGGTGAAGCGGTCTTTTAAATAGTCTTTGGCATAGGTCATTAGAAAATAGGGGTCGTTCTTACTATAGGTTAGAGCTAGCCAGATAATAGGCTGATCATCGGGATTCGTTTTTGAGATCACCGGAGGGTCGACGTTGGTGGGTAGCAGTTTTTGCGCCTGGGCGACTTTGGTTTGCACCTCTTGTAAGGCGGCATCGATATTACGATCTAAGGTAAATTCAATGGTGATATTGGCAACACCGGTTTTGCTTACCGAACTAATGCGTTCGACTCCTTCTACTGAGGACAGGGCGTCTTCAATAGGATCCACAACACTGGTTTCCATGATTTCGGGGGCTGCACCCATCAGACTCACGGAAACATTGACGACGGGAAAGTCGACATCGGGCAGCTGACTCACCCCCAGGCGCATAAAGGATATAAATCCGAAAATAATGAATGCTGAAAACAGCATCCACGAAAAAACAGCATTTCGAATGGATATATCAGAAATACGCATAGGGGTCCTCGCCTTCCAGAATACGTGATTTTGTTC
>JBBKWD010000008.1:0-2779 GCA_037968775.1 Bdellovibrio sp. | reverse complement strand
TACAAGGTCCACAAGCATTTGCCAAAACAGTTGCGCCAACTTCGTTGAAAGTCGCCATTTGGCCATCGCGCTCGATTGTTTTTTGAATTTGCGTTGATCCTGGTGACACCAAGAAAGGTTGGCTCATCTTTAGACCGATTTCCATCGCTTGCTTAGCTACGAAAGCCGCGCGACCGATGTCTTCGTAAGAAGAGTTGGTGCAAGATCCGATCAAAGCCGAAGACAGTCTGGTTGTGTAACCTTTTTCTGCCGCTTCCTTTTTGATCGCACTCAAAGGACGAGCGATATCTGGAGAGTGAGGCCCCACAAGATGCGGTTCCAAAACTGACAAATCAATTTCGTAAACTTCATCAAAGTATTTGCCTGGGTTTGCGATAACATCTGCATCGGCACTCAACACATCAGTGTGAGCGTCAGCCACAGCTGCTAGCTCTGAACGGCCTGTTGATTTAAGGTAAGCAGCCATTCTGTCATCGTAAGGGAACACGGAACAAGTGGCACCCAATTCAGCGCCCATGTTTGTGATGGTAGCCTTACCCGTACAAGAAATGGAGTGAGTGCCTTCGCCGAAGTACTCAACAATTTTATCCGTACCACCTTTAACAGTTAGCATTCCGCAAAGTTTCAAGATCACGTCTTTTGCTGAAGCCCAGCCAGTCAATTTTCCTTTTAAGTGAACACCGATAAGCTTCGGATTTTTAACTTCCCAAGCTAGGCCCACCATCACGTCAGAAGCATCCGATCCACCCACACCCACTGCACACATACCAAGGCCGCCTGCATTCGGAGTATGAGAATCTGTTCCGATCATCAAACCACCTGGGAACGCGTAGTTCTCAAGAATAACTTGATGGATGATTCCGGCACCGGGTTGCCAGAAACCGATATTGTAGCGTGAAGAAGTCGTCGCCAAAAATTCAAAGACTTCTTTGTTCGACATGTTGGAAGCCTTCATGTCAGTGTCTTTGCCTTTGTAGGCTTGAATCAAATGATCACAGTGAACTGTGGAAGGAACTGCGGCTTCATTTTTTCCCGCAAGCATGAATTGCAACAAAGCCATTTGTGCTGTCGCATCTTGCATCGCTACGCGATCTGGACGAAGAAGCAAAAAGCTTTCCCCGCGAATAAGTTCTTGGTTTTGAGGGTCATCAAGGTGACCAAAAAGAATTTTCTCCGCCAAAGTCAAAGGGCGGTTCAATCGGTTGCGAACAACCGCAAGTCTTTCAGCGGTTTTCTTGTAAACGTCTTTTGCCATTTCCGGCGTGGTCTCGATTTTGGAAGCCATTGTATTTGCCTTTCTCGTGGAAGAACGCCTCATCCTAATGAAAATCAGTTGAAAGCTCAATGTTTCCGGGGTCTAGCCCAAGGCGTTAGTATGCGAGACGGGGGAGCTTAAGGGGGACTTGAGAGAATATCGCGGTCTAAGTGAAAATAAGACTCAAAGAAGAGGGCGAATTTCGAAATTCACCCCTCTATACTCCCTTGAAATTGGAGCCGTTGCTCGAATTAACCATGAACCAACGAGCGACTGGCCAAAGCTTCGGTAAAAGCACTTAACGAACGCTTAAAAAACCTTACCAGCCCGAATAGCAACGGCTTGAAGTGATGACTTTGTCAGCATTGCGAACCATATACAGGCAGCTGCGATAGTTCATATGCAATTGCAATTGGACGTGGGGAATGACTTCGCCTTCGCGGGTCACTGTATGGGAAGGCTGAGCTTCGATATCTAAAATCTCCGCATTGCTACAAAGACCTTCAAAGGTCATCTTTTCAGTCTGGGCCACAGCTTGAATCGCTGCCAAATAGAGGGGGCGGTTCTCATAACGCGTGCACAAATTTTGAGCTAACGCTTGGCTAGAACCCAATAGCATCAGACTTGCTAAAACAACTTTCATAGAGTCACTCCTTGTAGAGGTGGCACTGTATTGATAACGCTCCCCCACTAGCAAAGGCATTCTGTGTCCGCCTCGCAAGCGAAAACATTTTGAGAATGGGGGCCTTGAATGCTAACTTGTTACGCAATGGTGAACAGTCTTTTAAGCCTTCTTCTCAGCCTTTCTTTTGCTCAAACTTTTGAAAGTCCGTGCCATTTCGCCGGCGAGGACGATCTATTGCAATCAACAGTCCAGATCGAAGGGACGCAGTGGACTCAAACCCACAAGGCTTTTACCGACGAGAGTTGCCAGCAAACTTATTTAATTTTTGAAATAAAGTCCTTAGCTAAAATTTTCCAGACCAAGATTTCGCATTCTAAAAGTTCCACGGCCCAGACCTTTTTAAAGACCCCATTGGACTTGCAAATACAAGAGGTGGCTTACACCTCCACCTTGGATTCAGTCACTCGCGCCCTCAATGAAATTGCCTTTTGCAATCACCGCGACTGGCAAACTCAGGTTCGTCAAATTGTCACCGGCGAGCAGTGCCAAGACTATGCCGCTCCAAAAAAGGGGCAATGGATTTTCACCTTACTGGAAATCACTGAGAACGAAAAAGTTTTGCGCTTAGGTGTCAGCAGTCCCCAGAAAGACGGCACTAGTTCCGACAAAAGACATATTCATTTTGATCCTCTGGCATATCGCCGAAAATAGCACTCTCGCGAATATCAGCAAACATTGTAGCTGTGTTCAGCCCAAAGACCCTAGGGAATAGGGGTCCCACTTTTTCTAGAAAAAGCGATAACCGCCTGAAAAAAATCGCTGAAAAATTTTGGGACATCGACGGGTATGTTAGGATGGCCGGTAGCTTCTTTTTATCGGCCCATTCAAGGTACTTTAAG
>JBBKWD010000007.1:0-5103 GCA_037968775.1 Bdellovibrio sp. | reverse complement strand
GCTGTAGCCCCGTCCTTCCTTTTTGGCGGGCTTCCCTGTAGTCTCGTTTCTTGTCAGTTTAATTTTAATTGAGCTATTTTTTTTAGGGGCCCGCCGTCTTGAGTATCTATATTTTTATTAAAGATCAGTCGGAGTTAGAGTCTTATTCAGAAGTGGGCCTATTGTCGTCCTCTGAATCTGAGTATGGATTTAGCCTTGCTTCTGAGGCGAGACGGCTTGAGTTTTTTTTGGGAAGGTCTTTCGTAAAAAAGAAGCTTTCTGAATTTTTAGATTGTAGTCCGCAAGACATTGAGACAAGCGTGGTCGTCGGTGAGAAACCGCAGATTTTATTTCTGGGACAAGCGAGCAAGTGGCACTTCAACGCTTCGCATTCCGGAAGCCTGTTTCTATTCGCATTTTCTGATCATACAGAGGTGGGTGTCGATATAGAGGTTGCCCGCCCTCTACATAATTTAAATGAACTTGCGCAGCAGGTGATGAGTACTACAGAACTTAGAGCGTTCAGACAATTGACCCCACAAGAGCAGCAGGCAGCCTTCTTAAGATTATGGGTTCAAAAAGAGGCTATCTTAAAACTTCTAAATCTAGGCGTCGGGAAAATTCTGAGAGATATTCATGTCGAAGTAAACCCTTGGATGCCGATGAGGCTCTACTCTCTTGCTACTATTTGTCCAAGTAACGCTGACCGCTCTATTTTGTTCGAAGAAGTGGACGTCCGGAATGGAGTAGCGGCTGTTGCGTATTTTTCTGCATCTGGAGAAAATGAAATTTTAAAATTTTATTGACGTATTAAGGTGTAGACTATCTCCTTTCCATGAATATTCTGGAGGTTGTACGTGGCACAAGATTCTATTCTCATTTCTGGTCTCGGTTGTCGGTTTCCCAACGCAAAAAACATTGATGAGTTTTGGAACCTTCTTTTATCTGAAGTCGATGCCATTGGCCCCGTTCCAGGGGATCGCTGGAATATTGCAGATCTCTATGACAGCGACTATCGTACTCCAGGCCATATTCACCAAAAAGAGGGGGGCTTTGTTGAGGGGATCCGAGAATTTGATCCGGCATTCTTCAAGATCTCTCGGCGCGAGTCTTTACATATAGATCCTCAACAAAGGCTCTTGCTCGAGTGTGTTGTCCAGGCAGCAGAAAATGCGGGTCTGCCACTTGCAAAACTTGCCGGAACTAAAACAGGCGTCTTTATTGGCATTAGCACCCATGACTATTCGGATATTCAACAGTCGGCAAGTGAACGGAGCTTGATCAGTTCATATACCAATCAAGGAGGGAGTCTTGCAATTGCGGCAAATAGAATTTCTTATGTCTTTGATTTGCGGGGGCCCAGTCTTGCCATTGATACTGCTTGCTCCTCATCTATTTATGCTTTGCACGCAGCGGTGAATGCTTTGCGTTCTGGTGACTGTGATTATGCTTTTGTCGGGGGTGTAAATGTCATGCTCAAGCCAGAGATGACAATTGGATTCAGTAAGGGACGTTTTCTTTCGCCGACCGGACGTTGTAAAGCTTTCGCCAAAGAATCCGACGGATACGTACGTAGTGAAGGGGCTGGAATAATTCTATTGACCAAAAAATCGTTAGCAGAAAAAGACAATCTTGAAATGCTCGCCGAAGTTGTCTCTGTCGGTCTAAATGAGGACGGTCGGTCCGAAGGTATGTCTTTGCCAAATCTAGCGGCACAAAAAGAGCTTCTTAAAATCACCTTAGGTAAAACCGCTTTTAAAGGGAGCGAAATCGACTATGTTGAGTGTCACGGGACGGGAACTCCTGCCGGAGATCCAATTGAATGCTCTGCAATCGGAGAAATTTTGGGGCGTGAGCGTTCGCCATTGGAGCCTTGTTATGTTGGATCAGTAAAAACAAACATTGGCCACTTAGAGGCAGGATCTGGTGCGGCAGGACTCATTAAGTTGGCATTGTCCCTTTCTAAAGGAGTGATTCCAAAGTCGCTTTATAGTGAAAATTTGAACCCCAATATTCCGTTTGAAAAACTCAATGTCACAGTTGTGCAAAAAACAATGGCATGGCCTCAAAGAACTGGAAAACGAATCGGGGGGTTAAACTCCTTTGGTTTCGGAGGTGCCAATGCCCATGCCATTTTGGCTTCGGTGGAGGTGGAACGAAAGTCTGTGGAGCCCTTAGCTCGGATCCCTATGGCGGTGGCCCTTTCTGCAAAAACAACGAAGGGCGTTTCAGATCTGGCTGGACTCTACCTGCTACAAAAAAATAAGAGTTTACAAAATATCGCCTATTCGAGTTTTCACCATCGTGATCACTATGAGCAGCGCAGTGTTGTAATTGCCAAGGACTCGGATGAATTTCAGAACTTACTAGAAAGTGTTCGAAATGGCAACGACCACCCTCAGATTATAAGTGGACAGGTCACCGCTAAAAAACCAAAAATTGGCTTGGTGTTTTCAGGCCAAGGGCCTCAGTGGTTTAAAATGGGTCGGGAGTTTTTGGCGCAAGATCCGGAGTTTAAAAAATCTTTTATGCAATTGGATGCGCTCTTTAGTCCGCTTTTGGGTTGGAGTGTGTGGGACGCACTTCATAAAGAAGAAGCAGAAGCACAAATGGATGAAACCTACATTGCGCAACCTACCTTGTTCTCACTGCATGTTTGTTTGGCACGACGTTGGCAGTCTTTAGGCGTAGAGGTTCACGGGACTGTCGGGCATAGCTTGGGAGAAATGGCTGCGGCAGTCGTTGCAGGCGCAATTACCCTTGAAGAGGGAGTGCAGGTTATTTATCACCGCAGTCGATTGCATCAAAAGGCAAGTGGGATCGGGCGAATGCTCGCTGCGACGATGACAGTTGCTGAGGGGGAAAGTTATGTTCGCAAATATGAAGGAAGAGTTTGCATTGGTGCAATCAATGCTCCCGATGCAATTGTTTTCTCAGGTGACAACAAAGAAATACAAGAACTTGCAAATGAGCTGGAAAGTAAATCGGTCTTTAATCGGTTGCTCCGAGGCAAGGTCGCCTTTCACTCACACCATATGAATCTTTTCAAGGATGAGTTGTTGCGATGTCTTTCTCATCTGGAGCCGCAGGAAACTCGGATTTCTTTTTATAGTGGATACATGGGCAAAAAAAGCTCCGGTTCTCTTTGCAAGGCAGAATACTGGGTCGATTGCGTGCGCGAACCCGTGCAGTTTATGAATGCGATAAATGCCATGATCAAAGATGGGATCGATACGTTTATTGAAATATCTCCTCACCCCGTATTATCTTCGAGTGTGGAAAATCTTTTGCAGTTGGCAAAAGTAAAGGGGCTTGTCTTGCCCTCGCTTCGTCGCAACTTTGATGATCTATTAACGTTTAATTCTTCCGTCGCGCGACTTTTCTGTCAGGGAGTAAACCTCGATTCCTTGGTGGACGGGGATCGCGTGACCTTGCCTCATTACCCTTTCCAGCGAGAGGAGTGTTGGCTGGAGTCTTCAGAGGGAAAGCGCAGTCGTTTGGATGGACGTTTTCATCCGGCAATCTCCACACACACTCAAAGTCCTTTGCAAGCCGATTTTCATAGCTTTCGCATAGACCACAATCATCGTGTAGAACGGTATCTTGCTGACCATTTGGTTCAAGGAGCCATCGTCGTTCCCGGCGCAAGTCATGTCGATGTGGCTTTAAGTTGTGCTGCTCAGGTTTTAGGTCAAGGTGCTGGCCTTCAAGCTGTGCAATTTGATCGAGCTTTTTTCTTGCCAAACGCAGAGGAGGCCTCAGCTCCTCTAGCCTATCTTGAAGTTGTAGGCGAAGACCATAGCTTTAAGATTATGAGTCGAATGAGTGAAGATGCCGCATGGACCACTCATGTAAAAGGTTTTTTCTTGCGACCGAAAGTGTCGGCGATGCCGCCGCCATTTCCCTTTCAGTCCTGTCGGCGAGAACATATTATAGGGCCCTTTTATGACAAGCTTTATCAAGCGGGCTTACAGCTAGGGCCGACGTTCCGAAATATTAAGGAAGTGAGAACGGGATTTGAGAGGGAAGTTCCTCTGGCGATGGCTCGTATACAAGTTCCCTCCGAAATCAGTGCTCGTATCGGACGTCATTCCCTGCACGGAGCGGTGCTGGACGCCTGTTTACAGCCAACTCTTTTTAGTGCATTTAGTGCAAACAACAACCGCATGGCCGTTTATATTCCCGTTGGAATTGGCGAAGTCCACTTGAAGCAAAATTTTTCAGAAAATGTCTTAGTGTGTTCCCGGTTGAACCATTTAGATGATCATAGCTTTTTGGGGGATATGTGGATTTATGCTTTGGATGAAGGCATGAATTTACAAGAAGCAGTACGTAAAATGGAAAATCATGAACTTGCTTTGATCGCCAGTTTCGTTGACTTCAAAGCGCAGTATCTTGAGGGATCTCGGCAGGAGGTTCCACTTGAAAGTCTAGAGCTTGAAAGTGTCTTTGTCCTACAGGATCGGGCGCTGGATAAAACACATCGCCGAATTCAAAATGAATTTCCGACTCTGCCTGTTATGCAGGCTCATATGTCGGAGATGGAGACGACTCTGTTGGATACAAAAACTCTAGCCCTCTATGAAGACCGGGTTGAGGGGCTGATGAATGACTTGTCCCACCGGTATGCGCTGCTGGCGTTGCAAACATATTGTGTCGGCAATGAAAAGTATTTTAGTCTTGAGCATGCTATTGCTGAAAGTGCACATCCAGATCTACTGAGGGGGCTTGTCGCGACTTTGCAGGAGAGTGGTCATTTGCAGTCTAAAGGTAAAGATTGTTTGAGTTTTCAAGAGTGGACTTCTCTCGACGACGTTTCAGCACAGGCAGAAGGTCTTCAGCATAGTTACCCAGAATTTGCGCTTGAACTCGAGTTGCTTCGAATTTCCGGGGAAGCTTTGCCTTTTGTTATGTCAGGAAAAAATGATTCCTCGGTGGTTTTGTTTAAACCTGAAACAAAAGAGCTTCTAAGTCGCTTTTATCGGGAAGGTTTTGCCAATGTATTTTATAATAAACTCGCGGCTGCGACCGTAGAGAAACTTGTTGAAAATTGGCCTCAGGACAAGAGTCTGCGCATTCTTGAAATCGGTGCCGGGACGGGCGGGGTGACGCACTACGTACTAC
>JBBKWD010000006.1:0-14766 GCA_037968775.1 Bdellovibrio sp. | reverse complement strand
ATAAATCACCACTGGAACATTGACCTGAGCATTTTCTAAAGCGGAGTTTACATCTTTGAATGAATAAAAGCCCTTTTTAAGGTTTTGGCCCTGAAGTGTGGCGGGCGATTTATCTAAGTTTTCTTTTTCGCCGTTGGGTTTGATGAGTGTGATCTCTTTTATGCGGAAAACTGGGGCCTCGCCGCGATGATCGGCGGAGTAGGAAAACTCAACGCTCCATCCGTCATTCAAATTTTGCGCAAGCACCAGGTCGCCCTTTTCAATAACTTGCTTTTCATTAAATGCAGCAGACTTAGAGACGGAAGTCATTTTTAATAAATTCAAAGTCATCAAGTTCAAATATTCTTTGCTGGACTGGAGTTCCTGGCTGTACTCCGAAGAATCCAAATAAAGACCTTTGTTTGCAAAGGACTGTTCACAGGCAGATTGGGCCGAGGCGATCGACTGAAAAGTGAAGCAGAGCAGGGTTGCAGCTATTATCTTCATTGCGAACTCCCATCAATTAGATTTCGAAACGAATTTAATTTTTCGTAAAGTGCCAAAATCTCTTGAGTGCGTGACTCGGCATTTTGCAGCTTGGCCTCGGTACGACTTGAAATGAGAGTGGCGGCTTGAGAGGCATCCACAAATTGTCCATCCCAACGGCCGAAATCTGTGAGTGCCAAAGTGAGGTCTTCGCGAATTTCTCCGGCGCCCTTAATTTTTCTGAGTTCAGCAATCATATCTAACAAAGTGTAGTATTCCGTTTCTCGCAGACGAATACTGCCACTCAGACCTAGTTGCACTTCATCTTTCGGTAAATACTTGTCGTGAAGAGCGGCATCCGCAGAATTTAAGGGGCGCAATGGCGGCAACAAAGTAAAGTGGTCTCGGTAAGCTACGATATAAACCTTTAGCCACCGCAAGCTGCGACGGAAGGCATGGGCCCCATTTTCTAGCTCGTGAAAGCCATAAGAAGGGCGCAGCATGAGCGGCTTCATTTCCTTTTCAACCTTTTCCTGAACACGTTCGATTTCGGATCGAAGACTTTTCAGTAAAAAGTCTTGAGAGACCCGACGGTCCAGCTTCTTCATACTGTGCAACTCACTCACAAGGGTATCGATGACGGAGAGTTCATCCGTTAAAAACTCTCGTTCTTGAAGTTTCGCTAGAACTTTTTGAGACAGTAAATTTCGTTGATTTTCTAAATATTCTAAAAAGTCAGAGGGCGCTGAAATTTTTCGACCAGCTTTTACTAACTCCTTTGAGTTTTGATATTGCCCCAGCTGCTTTTCAAGCCATTTCATTTCTGACAGCCCATTTTCTAATTTTTGAATTTGTTTTTTACTGAGAATACCTTGAACTTCAGGATGGGATAAAAGCAATCGATACGAACCCTGTAAAAGGTATGACAACTCGCGTGGATCCTCTGTAAGATTTTTTAGAGGACTGAGTGCATCCCCGTCTAAAACTTGGGATTTTAATGCGGTGTGAAGCTCTAAAAGAGATTGGCGCAGCGCCTTGAGTGGAATTTGAATGGACGTCGAAGTCTCAGGGGCTTGTTGGAAGATTCTTTCACAAGTAAAAGAACGGGCCGCCACCTCACTGGAGTGACCTAATACGGCAGTCAATGCATAGAATGCGAACAGGTAAACCTTCATATAATCGTTCTTATCCTCCAAATACGTGCGTAATTGTGGATATGCAAGGGGCGGTCCAAAATGAGACTGGCAACAGTTTTATACTTGATGAAGTATTTCAATCAGGTGGTACTGGACAATATATGCCGTGGGGTTTTGTGAGTATTGAATAGTCCTGTATGGAAATCTATTAGATGTGAGAATTTAGAATCCCGGCTAGAGGGAGTGAGTCACCGCCGGGATTAAGCTGGATAATCAGAATGCGTCAGTCATTCGCGAAGTAGGCCTTCGTTGAGTAGAGAAGAACTCTATTTTCCCATTTGTGCTAAGATAGCTTCGACCTGACTATCGTCAAGCAAGCCTGCTTTTTTGCAAGTCCCTTTGCTGCCCGGGAAAATCTTTGTACATTGAGCTTCTGAATCAGAAAGCTCACTCGCTCCAACAGTTAGCTCGCAATTCCGTTTGGCCGAATAGGCATTGATCAGGCGAAGGCAGGCGTATTCCGACATACAGGTACGAGTTTCAGAAGCATTCGAGCCAACTTTTAAAGATGAATCCAAAACTATTTTTTTATTCGGAGCGATGAGCTCGCACTCTACCAACGCGGCCGAATTCACGGAACTGTCGTTAGTCTCCGGAACTTTTTTGCCACCGGTAGGTCGATCTGCGGCATGGTCAGATCCGGAATTGTCCAACTCTTTTTTTGAAGGCGTTGAATCAGAGTACGTCGGTGCTTCAGAATTCATCGGTATGTCGGCGATATCACTGCTGCCATCAACGGGTGAAGAAAGTTCAGTTGATTGAAGGCGGAAGACAGCCGGCGTATCTTCCTTAAAGTTGACCGGGGAGCAGTTTTGAAAAGCAACAACAATACAAGCCGCGCTAGCAGCTAAAATTAGTGTTTGAAATGATCTTCCCGGGTTCTTCATATAATCCTCCAACGTGTTCCGGTTCGAAATTCTTTAATGCTATATCGTTCATATAAGCAATAAGCTGACCAGGTCTTTTGAGGTTTATTTTGATCTGGGGAGGGATATCTGTCATTTAATTTGAACAATGGGGCCCCATAATATTCCAATAGTCTGGTTATTTTAGGGGGTTATGACGTTTTTGTGCAAAATCTGAGAAAGTCTAAAAAATCGACGAATCAGTATAGAACGCTCTACATATACTTTTGAGCGTAGGGGGTGATTTTTTCTCTTTTCGAGGCAGATTTTGACCTCACTTCCATGCTGCTGTATAGCTCATGTCTTCTATCCATCGAATCGGTCAGAGAGGCTCGCTATGAAACAATCAGAAATCGTAAAAATCATGTTAGCAGAGTTGGGAATCAAGGACGCCAGCGAGATCAATAAAGTCCTCAAGGCCAAAGATGCCCCTGCAATTCGGTTTCGCATTGCCGGCAAAAAAATCGGACATTTGGGATTTACGGGATTGATCAAAAGTGTTGAGGCCGCGGGCCTGAAAGTATTTGATGTCAATAAAGTCACGCTGTTGAAATATTCCGATATTGAAAAATTTGAAAAAGCTAAACCAAAGGTTCCTAGACCAGTCCAACCCAAAAAAGAAATCGTTCCCGAAAAAAAGACTGCTCGTCGTGGGCCGATTGAAGTCGGAGCCTTCACGGCAGAGAATGAAGACGACGAAAGTGAAGGTCAGGATCAGGAAGATACCAAGACCGTGTCACGCAGAAAACCTGCTGGTAAACAGGGCAGTCGATTTATTCCTGCTAAGCCCGGAAAACTTTAGAGTTCCTGTTTTAAGTTGAGGCGTGAAGATAAGGCCTAAAGATAAAACCTCTAAATAGAACTTTAAACTTTTCCTAATTACAAATCAAATTTGATATTTTACAACCAAGCATTTCAATCCTACAGAGGTTCCCGTGCCAACATTCACAGCTCAAGAAATTAAAGATAATATTTTGTCAGGCCTTACCGTGGCTTTCGCGATGGTTCCCGAGGCGATCGCCTTTGCACTTGTGGCCCATGTGTCGCCCTTAACGGGGTTGTACGCAGCCTTTATCGTGGGCCTTATCACCTCTGCCTTCGGTGGTCGGCCGGGAATGGTATCAGGCGCGACGGGGGCCTTGGCCGTTGTGATGGTTTCTTTGGTGGCGTCACATGGAGCCGAATATCTTTTTGCGACGGTTCTGTTAATGGGAGTTTTACAAGTCATTTTTGGACTTCTAAAATTCGGTAAATTTATTCGCATGGTCTCTTATCCGGTGATGTTGGGATTTGTGAACGGTTTGGCCATCGTGATCTTTCTGGCGCAATTCGGTCACTTTAAAATGAAAAATTCATTGGGCATGGATGAGTGGATTTCAGGAACTCCTTTGCTTGTGATGTTGGGGCTCACAGCCTTAACAATGTTGGTTATTTATCTTTTTCCGAAACTCACAAAGTCATTTCCTTCGTCACTTGCAGGAATTTTGGCAGTGACAGCTATAGTTGCGATTTTCGGTTTGGAAACTAAAACTGTTGGTGATTTGGGATCGATTGCGGGCGGCTTACCTCAGTTTCATATTCCAGAGGTTCCTTTTAGCGTTGAAACCTTCAAAATCATTTTCCCATATTCATTGATTCTAGCAGCAATCGGTTTGATTGAGTCTTTACTGACTTTAAATTTAATTGACGACATGACCGGAACTCGCGGTCAGCCTAATCGGGAGTGTGTTGCTCAAGGGGCGGCCAATGTTGTGACAGGTTTTTTTGCCGGCATGGGTGGTTGTGCGATGATTGGTCAGAGTATGATCAATATTGGGAACAATGGTTTGCGTCGTCTTTCCGGTATTTCGGCGAGTCTTTTTTTATTAGCCTTCATTTTGTTCGGCGCATCGTGGATTGAAAAGATCCCCTTGGCTGCTCTTTTGGGTGTGATGTTCGTCGTCGCAGAGAAAACTTTTGAGTGGGGCAGTTTGCGTGCGTTAACAAAAATTCCTCGGCAAGATGCTTTTGTCGTTGTGGCCGTCACAGTTGTGACGGTGTTGACGGATCTGGCGATTGCCGTAGTGGCCGGAGTGATTATCGGAGCTCTCTTTTTCGCGTGGGAGCATGCTAAGCAAATTCAAGCCAAGACTCGGGTGGACGAGACCGGCTGGAAAACCTATGAACTCAAGGGCAGTTTGTTCTTTGCATCTATTGCCAGTTTTCAGAATATTTTTAATCCTAAGTTAGACCCAAAAGATGTCGTTATTGATTTTGCCCAAGCGCGTGTTGTGGATCATTCAGCACTTGAGGCCATTGATCAACTGGCACAGCGCTATAAACAGGCGGGCAAAACGCTGCATTTACGACACTTGAGTTCTGATTGTTCCGAGCTTTTGAATAAAGCCAAGGGGATGATCGAGGTCAACGTGATGGAAGATCCTCAGTACCATGTGGCGGATGACCGGCTCTCTTAATTCGCATTCAGTGTTCAGTCTGCCAGTCGGCAAGCTGAACACTGCTGTGTTGAACCACTTTGAGTTATTCTCCTAAGCTCGTTCCGATGTCGCGCGGGTCGGCTACTCCCAAAAGTTTTTTGTCTTCTCGTGCAACAGCCATCACGTTGCAAACAATGGGTTCGATTTTAACATTATAACCAATGTTTTTAAGTTGGCTCAAAACTTCGGGAGTTGGGCCCGGCGGATCCATGTACAGAACATCGGGCTGCCATTGTTGATGATAGCGCACCATTGTTACCGCATCATAAAGTGGTAATTTGAATTCAACATAATTTAAAATTGTCTGGGCAACACAGCTGATGATGCGTGTGCCACCTGGGGCTCCCACTGCCATAATGGGTTTGTGATCTTTTAAAATAATTGTTGGTGACATGCTGCTTAAAGGGGTTTTACGAGGTTCAATGGCATTGGGTAATCCTCCGATTGCCCCATAGAGATTGGCTGCTCCGGCTTGAGCCGCAAAATCATCCATTTCATTGTTCAGTAAAATTCCGGTGCCTGAGGCCACAACGCCGGCCCCCATCCAGCCGTTAATAGTTTGAGTCGTGCTGACGGCATTGCCCTGGTCATCCATGATGGAAATATGGGTGGTGTCGGAGGACTCATAGGCAAAAGGTTTTCCCGCTGAAACTTCAGATGCCTTGCGAGCTTTTGTCAGTGAAACGTCTTTATGACGATCTGAAATATATTTGTCAGAGATAAGGCCTTGAACGGGGACCTTTGAAAAATCAGCATCCCCTAAGTAAGTTGCTCGGTCCGCGAATGCTGATTGAAGTGCGGAGGCCGCCAAATGAATCGACTTGAATGAAAGGGGGCCGGATTTATTTAAGTTGTCGTTTTCTAAAAACTTAAGAAACTGGATTACGTGTACGCCACCCGAACTTGGAGGGGGCATCGAGTACACTTGCAACCCGCGGAAACTACCCTCAACGGGTTCGCGCCATTTGACTTCGTAAGAATCAAAATCTTTCTGACTGAGAATGCCTTTTTGGGTCTTGGAGGCCTTGATAATAGATTTCGCCACAGGCCCCTTATAGAAACCAGGCGTTCCCTTTTTCGCAATTAAACGCAGAGATTTGGCTAAATCCTTTTGGACCAAGAGGGTGCCAATAGCAGGAACTTTTTTTGATTTATCGAGAAATATTTTTGCCGCAGGGGAATTTTTAGCAAGGACGTCACGACGTCCTTCGAGGGCCTCATGAAAGGAGTCATAAATTTGAAACCCGTTGTCTGCTAATGTGATCGCTGGTTCCATGACGATGGCAAGAGGCAGGCTGCCAAATTTTTTATGAATTTCCACAAGTCCTGCGGTCATTCCAGGAACACCGACTGCCAGCATGCCATCAATTGAGAGCCGACTGTCGACGGTGCCATCTTTTTTCAAATACATGTTTTTTGTTGCCGCGAGTGGCGCTCTTTCTCGAAAATCAATGGCATAGGTCTTACCAGTTTTTGCTTCGTGAAAGAGCATAAAACCTCCGCCACCAAGACCTGTGGAATGAGGTCTTTCAACGGCAATTGAAAAGGAGGCCGCGATGGTCGCATCGATAATATTTCCACCCTGATCAAACATCTTTTTGGCGGCCAGGCTTGCGAAGTGACCTTGGGTTGAAATCATAAACTTTTCACCAGTGGCCTGGGCACTCTGAGTGTCGCTGCGCTCTTGGCTGGTATGAATGATAGCTGCTGTTTTTTGCGTGCTCTGGCAACTCAGGGAAAAAACTAACAGCGGTGCAAAGAAGATAAAATTTTTCATAGGGCCTCCAAGAAAAAATACTAACAGAATGATTTGTTGAGCCAATTCATTTTGTAGAGAAATCTAGCTTTTTTTACTGAGGAGGCGGTAGATTGTTTCTAACGAGGGTTTTTATGCAGGACGATTTAAAAAGTATGATCGAAGAAGTTCAAAAGTTTTGCCAGGATAGAGATTGGGATCAATTTCATCCTCCCAAGGACTTGGCAATTGGAATTTCCACAGAGGCCAACGAACTGCTGGATATCTTTCGATTCAAGTCCGATGAGTCCATCTCTGAGTTGATGAGCACACCCGAGTTTCGTCAGCGTGTGAGTGATGAGTTGGCCGACGTCTTCTTTTTTATATTAAGATTTTCCCAGTTGAATAAGATAGACTTGGCAGGGGCGCTTGATCATAAAATTAAAAAGAACGCTGAGAAGTACCCGGTCGCTCAGTTCAAGGGATCGAATAAAAAATATAACGAGTGATTCAGAGACAAATCTAGCGGCAATTCATGTTGCTTAGATAGTCTTTGGCATAGGAATAGTGAAGATCGGCGTCGCCATCAAATTCAGGCCGGCTTCCCATAATACCCACAAGAGTCGTTACGATGAGATCTGGCTTGCGCATAAGATCGGTAAGAACGATACCGTGGAGAACTCGGTAGGTGACGCTCTTTCCGCTGACCAAGTAGGCCGGCTTGCGGCCGATGGGTTCAATGGCCACCGTTTGATTTTCCTCAAAACGCAGTTCCACATTTTTAATTGCGGCCGTCATGGTGAGCGAGTGTGTTTCGTTCGCAGAAGTACATTCTGTCGGTTCCACGGTATTGGCGGTCGCTTGAAATGAGAGTGTGAGTAAAAAGCCTATAAAAATGAGTTTGTCCATGATTCCTCCGGTGTCAGGGACTCGTTTTACCAATATTCCAATAGAGGGGGCGAGAAGAAAGGCCTCTCTTTCGATCTTTTAATCAATCGCACCAATCCTTGATTCTCGGCAATCTAAGATTTAAATTGTCTTATGGAAAAAGAGAAATCAGTTTATGAGCTTATCGGCGGAGAGATCACACTGCGCCAAATAGTAAAACGCTTTTACGAAGTCATGCACAGCTTGCCAGAGGCTAAGGGAGTGCGTGATATGCATCCGACAAACTTACAGGGATCCGAAGACAAGTTGTTTATGTTTTTATCAGGTTGGTTGGGCGGGCCTCAGCTTTTCAGTGAAAAGTTTGGCCACCCGCGACTGCGAGCCCGGCACCTGCCATTTGCCATTGGTAAGTCCGAACGAGATCAGTGGATGATTTGCATGGTGCAGGCTTTTGATGATGTCGGCGTTCAAGAACCGACGCGATCAGAATTATTGCACTCCCTTCTGAACTTAGCAGACCATATGAGAAATCAATCCGACAACTAGGCTCCCAAAGGTACGTCCCAAAGGTACGGACTTCCTTTTGGTAGCGATACTGCGTCAGAATTGTGACTCCTGAGTCTGAGACTAAATCAAAGAAAAGAAGAAGCACCCCGTAATCCGAATTTCAGATCCCTTGGCGAGCTTTAACGCGGGCTTGCCACCAAAAGGAGGTCCGTACCCCAGGGAGTACCTTTGGGACCTGTATTCCAAGGATTCCTTCTAAATTTAGAAAACCTTTATCATCGTGGGAACTTGGCGATGGCACTGTTAGAAAGCTAACACCTGCCTAACAATTCGCAGTTTTGCTGAAGCCAAGCTACCTTTCAAAATTTTTGAGATAACAGGAGCGAGTTTCAACAAATGAGGAATACTGACTCTTTTCAAGTTCTTGCGAGTCTCAATTTGAAACACCTCTGAAAGTTCGTAAAATTTTATCGTGGCGAAGGTCCTGCATTATCTTGAGCTTATGAAAAACAAAATGAATTTCTCCAGTGCTCTTTTGTTGGTTTCTACACTTTTAACTTTCGGTTTGCCGGCGCATGCCCAGCAAGCTTGCGAGCAGTATTTTGGCTCCAGGTTTGGATCAGTCAGCGAAAGCAGAAATATTCTTACCGATGCCGCGCAAGCTAAGTTAAGAAAAGCTACGTTGATAGAATTGGAGTTCGTTAATCGAATGCCACCTCTGGCAGCCAAAGATCAGTTGCTAGAAGAAATCTCAAAAATTCAAAAGACGGATGTGGAACTCGCGCGCAGAATCAATGAGGCTCGCAGAGAAAAAGACCGAGGACTCTCATTGAAGGTGGACCTATCAAATTTACCATCTCACATGATGCTTTTTGTTGAAGGAGCCTTCGCAAAAGTCGTGGGTGCTCGTGGACTGTCGCGTCCATTCATGACCTTCACTCAAAAGGATCCAAGAACTCTTATTATTCATCACGAAGGTGACACCTTCCCTTTGATGGTCCGATGGAATGAGTCACTAACAGAAGTGGCGCCAGTGAAATCACTCAAGGAAGACGGTCAAATCTACCAAGTTCTCGAACTGCCGATTTCACTTACCTCCAGCAGGGATCTTAACGAAATACCTAAACGTTTAATTTATAGTCTCATTTCAGGAAGTGCTTTAAATAAATACATCTCAAGTGCAGATTCCCAAGTGATGACCGTGGCCTCCCTTCTTCATGAAGGTAAAACAATTTTTGATCGTCCAACTCAGGTCGAGTCAAAAGCGTTGCGAGAACTTTTGGATGTTGATTTAAAATTACGCAATCAAGTTCGCTCCCTTTTATTCGTAGCGCCAACTGCCAGTGGGAAGACGCGTGTATTGGGTGATGCTATCGTTAATAAAGTTCGCGCAGCTGGAAATAAAAAACTTTTGGTGTTAACAACCAAAACTCCAGATTTGACTGCGGACTTAGCAAAAGCCATTGGATCTCAGCTGCACGCAGAGGTCGGTCCAAAAAATTACCGTCTTATACAGTGGGGCGGAAAGTTTTCTGAAGAGATGTCCCTTTCAACGCTCTTGAAATTTGTCGAAGCCTCAGATGTTCCGGTTGTGCTTGTTACAAGTTATCCAACAATCGCTGCTCGAGCTCGGACCTCGGCAGAAAAGGAACAAATATTTCAAGCCTCCCGGGGACTTTTTGTAGATGAAGCACACAATGCGACAGGTGATACCTTTACGGGAATGATGAAAGCTGCTTTAGCTGTTGCCAGTAAAGACAGAGCCGATGGAAAAATTCTGGAGTCACTAGATATTTTCGGAGTCACAGCATCACCGATCACTCGAACTCAGAGAACATCCGAGTTGTTTGACCAATCCTTTTGGGCAGCGGTGGACTCTCCAGGAACTTGGGCGCGCAAGGTTCTGCACGCACCAGCAGAAAGTAAATCTTCCGACACGGCACTTGAGTGGATTCGTATGGCTGAGCAATATAACAAAGCCCGCGACCGAGGTGAAATCAATGCAGCGGATGCTATTTTCTATAAGCCAGAAGAACGCGGTTTTTCTTTTGCAAATGTTTTTAAAAGATCTGAAAAGGGAACTTCTTCAAGCGTCAACATTGACCGTCTTAAAGAGCTTTGGCCAGATATCGTAAAAATGACTGAAGGCCACGGTCCCGGGGTGATTCACACCTACCCGAGAGATGCGGAAATTATTGCCAGCACCTTGTCTGCGATGACCGGAAAGAACTATGTGTCCTTGCAGAAAAAAGGACCCGAGCAACGCGGACTTATATATGAGGCCTTCAAAAATCAGACGGAGTATCAAGGTAAAAAAGTGGACGCCATCGTCGGCACTATCCGCGAGGGTTTAGATTTTCCTCAAGCAGGTTGGTACTTGTCATTTAAACAATACGTAAAGTTTCCGGAAAACATCCAAGGACCAGGGCGTGTGGTGCGCTTGGCTCTGAATAAACTTAATCCCGTCATTATATTTTTTGGTCATGAAGTGGATAAAGTGACTTATCAGGATGCCAAAGAGTTGGTGATGACACGTTTAGGTCGCCTGCCTGGAAAACTGCCTGAAGGACGACTCTACAGTGGAATGAGACGAGCCGGCTTGCGCGCGGAAATGGCAAGAACTATCGAGAGCGTAAATGTCTCTATGGAAGCATTGATTCGCATGAACTATCCGATTGCAAAAGAGTTGGGTGAGCGTGAAAAGATGGATGCTGACAGAGTTTCTCAGATGCAAAGTCTGGTGCGAGACATGCGCAAATCTTCTAAGAATCGCGAGATCGACAATGCGTTAAATAATTTTGTTTTTGAACTTCATACCTACCCTTTCTTTACGGGTCAGCTGAAGTCGACTTGGACCCTTTGTGACAAGTTGATCACTCTTGAAAAGAAAGGCGGAGCAACAGCCGCGGGTCCGCGAATTACCGAGGTAGAGCTTGCGATCTTGAAGGACCCGGTGATGATGGAGCTGGTGAAAGAGTTCCGGTCCTTCAATGCCAGTATCGGTCCTGTCCCACGCAGTATCTTAGCGACAATGGAGTTAAATTTGCTCAATATCACAGAAGTCACGCAAGCCACGAATGCCTTTGTTGCTCGTCACAGAAAAGCACCATTCACTCTGTTTGAGAGTGCGAATTCGTTGCCAGAGTTGGTTCGTCAGAGCATGGGAATTTCTCCAACGGGTGTTTGGCGCAACCTTTCGGCTCAGGGAAAATTTGTAATGGCTCCGATGTTTAAGGAAAGAAGTAAAATTTCTTTTGAACAAACTTTGGGAGATTTTGTAAAGACTTATAAAACCTTGCCTAAGTTTGATTTTGACATGATCACAAGTAATCAAAGAGATGTGGTCGACAATCTCAGTGGTAAGCTTGCGGCCGAACTCGTGGACCGATTAAAATCCGGTGATTTGGATGTTCGATTGTTGGATCGCGAAGTGTTAATAGAGTTAGACAAAAGTGAACTGCTTGCTGGGTTAGCTGTTAAAACAATTGCGAGTATCCATGCTCTAAAAACAGACATCAGTCTAGAGGCGGGCGAGTATGTACAGCGTCTGAAGGCAGAGGGAATCTTGACCTACGATGGTCTTTCAAAGGCCGGTGACTTCAGAATTCTCCAAGTCATCAAGGCCTTGTCTGAGGCAGATCGCACAAATACAAGCAACGCCCTCAAATATCAAAAAGCCATCACCCAAGCCCTCTAAGGTTGGGTCTTTTGGGTACTGTTTTGGTACGGCCTTCCTTTCAAAAGGAAGGCCGTACCAAAACAGTACCTGAACCAAAAATTTGAGCCCTGTCTTGTGGCTCATCCATCTGAATTTAAGTCATCGAAAAAGCTTCATCGTATCCGAACTTCAAACAACTAGTTCGGACATTGACGCACCATCGCCACCAAAAGGAAGGCCGTACCTTTGGGATCCCCTGTTAGCTAAGGCGGTTGAGGATGAAGGCGTATTCTTCGGCTTGTTCCCACAGGTGCTCGAAGCGGCCGGACACGCCGAAATGGCCCGCACCCATATTTGTTTTAAAGATGATTTCATTTTTGTCAGTTTTAAGGTCGCGCAGTTTTGCGACCCATTTTGCAGGCTCCCAATAAGTCACGCGTGGATCATTCAGTCCGCATGTTACAAACAGACTCGGATAGGCCTTCTGTTCAACATTGTCGTAAGGGGAGTAGCTTAACATATATTTGTAATACTTCTTCTCGTTTGGATTTCCCCACTCTTTGTATTCCGTTTGAGTTAAGGGCAGGTCTTCGTCAAACATCGTGTTTATGACATCGACAAAGGGAACGTGCGCAGCGACCACCGAAAATAGATCCGGTTTCATGTTTATACAAGCACCCATTAACATTCCACCAGCGCTTCCACCGCAGGCAGCGAGCTTATTTTTCGCAACATAATTTTTCTTAATCAGATATTTTCCGCAAGCGATAAAGTCTTTGAAAGTATTTTTCTTTTTTAAAAACTTTCCATCCTCATACCACGAACGCCCCATCTCAGAGCCCCCGCGAGGATGGGCCAGGGCATAGACGAAGCCCCTATCAATTAGGCGATAGATATCTCGATGTGCCGGAAACGCATCTGGCATACTCATTCCATAAGAGCCGTAACCATACAGGTATCCTGCCGCCTTAGAATTCCGTTTGGTGTTTTTCTTGTAAACCAAAGTCAAGGGGACCTTCACCCCATCATGTGACTTAACCCAATGACGTTCTAAAACATAATTCGACTTTTTGTGGCCCTTGACTTCCTTCGTTTTCAAAATCTTCGTTTTGCGAGATTTCATATTGTACTCAAGCACCGACGGAGGAGTGATCGGCGAGGAGTAGTCCAAACGAACAACTTCCGACTGATACTCCATATTTCCGCCGCCAACGCCCACATCATAGGCTTCGTCGTCAAAAGAAATGACGTGATCTTTTTTGCGATGAAAATCATAGATCCGAAGTTGAGGGAGCCCGGCTTCGCGCTCTGAGACCACCAAATAGTCAGCAAAGACAGTGAGGCTTTCGCGTAAAATTTTATCAGAGTTTTTAAATACCGTTTTCCAATGTTTTCGACCGGATTTATCAATCGAAGTTTTCATGATTTGAAAATTAAAGGCCTTGTGATTTGTTAAAATCCAAAAATCACCGTCACGATCGGAAACCGAGTACTCAATGCCTTCTTTGCGGGGCTCGACACATTTGAATTTTTCTTGTGGCTGATCGGCACGAAGATACCAAGTCTCTGACGTAACTTTGCCTCCAGTATTGATGTAAATGAAATCTTTGGATTCACTTTGGTAGAGATGCACAAAATGTTGAGGATCTTTTTCCTCGAAGACCACTTTGTCGGGTCCCTTGCTGCCCACTTTGTGGCGATAAACTCGATACGGACGAAGATTCTTATCTAGTCCAACGTAAAAGAGAGTCTCATTGTCTTTTGCCCACTCGACGGATCCATAGGTATTCGGAATCGAAGTTTTAAGAGTCTTTCCGGTTTTCAGGTTTTTAACGTGAATACTGTAGCGTTCCGATCCATCGAGGTCGACACCATAGGCCAATAGATTCTCGTCGTAAGCCAAGGACATTCCACTGAGGCTGAAATACTTTTTGCCCTTAGCTAAGACATTGCAATCCAGGTAGGTCTCTTCGCGTCCCCCTTTTTTTGGTTTGCGCACATAGATGGCGTACTGTTTGCCCTTTTTAAATTTTTTGGAAAAGAGGTAGTTTCCATCCGGAGCTGGCACAGTGGAGTCGTTTTCTTTAATGCGCGCCTTCATCTCTTTAAAGAGGCGGTTTTTCATTTTCTCCAACGGCTTCATATGATTGGCAAAATGTTTATTTTCGGCGTGAAGGTACTTCATCGTCTCGGGATGTTTCTTATTCTTAAGCCAAAAGTAATCATCGACCCGCACCTGGCCGTGATTTTTAAACTTTTTGGGAATTTTCGGGGCTATAGGGGGAGATGCCGGCGGGGCGAGAGAAGGAGCAAAAGGTGTGGCAGACTTTTTCATACTTCAAGGACCTCTCTAAAAAAGGAATCTATGACAAACTTATCTTTCCGTGGAGTTCTCATTGAGTTCCAGAGCTGCTTATTGGTTGTACAATATGAGTGCAACATTCGAGCAACATCGGCAGGAAAGAAAAAACATTCCGCAAATGCGGCGTTCGCACCATTTTGAAGTGAAACTACCGTTGATGTCTATAAAATGCAAAAGTGGCAGGGTGCATAATGAGAGCTCGAGCCGCGCCTCCGAGCCGTGCTCTTGGGCAAACCGGTTAGGATTCTCTTGTTCTATAGAGGACCTAAAATTAGATTTATGCAAACGAGGGGTTGAGTGCTTGGAGCACATGGTAGTGAGATCCAAATGCAAAAAAATGGAAAGAGGTCTTAAATGAAAATGCTAGTTTTCGTATTACTCACATTGCTCCTTTTGGCAGCCTCTAGCCAGGCTGCCAAAAAAACCTATCAAGTCACCGGTTCCATCCTCGAACTTACCAAGTCTAAGATCGTTGTCGGCAAAGGGGCAGACCGTTGGGAAATTGACCGCACGTCCAGCACGAAACTGTCTGGCGATCTCAAGGTGGGACAGAAGGTGACTATTGAATACACC
>JBBKWD010000005.1:0-13547 GCA_037968775.1 Bdellovibrio sp. | reverse complement strand
CTCCCAATATTGCTTAGCAGGAGCCCTTTGAATTCTGGTAGTAGCCGTTGAAAGCGAGTCCCCTTCCGTATAAAATTCTGTGGTTTTTTCTTCACCGTCAATCAGGTAGAATTCACGGACACAGCCTTTAATAATAGTATAACAAGTGGTAACGAATTGACCTTCTTTGAGCAGGAAGGTTCCCTTTTTGACCGTTTTCACCGGAATGTCGGCAGTGATTGCCTCCCATTCTGCCGGCGTCACCAAAGCAGCGCATTGGTCTGTATAGTCAAGCTTTTTCGCTTCCGGTACTTTCGTGTTATTACTTCCCATGATAATTTCGCTTTTATTCAATTGCGAAGCGAAATTACCACAATGCCAGTTTCTGGATTTTTTTTTCGATGGAAATTAGGGTTGGCTCGACCTACATCCTCAATCGTGAGCAGTTTTACAATTATTCAAATGAAAGAATCACGTTCCCTATTTTTTGGCCGCTATCCACATAATAGTAAGCCTCACGAATTTTCTCCAACGGGTATTTCTTGTCAATTAACGGCTTGAATTTCTCTTTTTCAAGTAAGCCCTGCATGAAAAGAAGGCTTTTTTTGGGGCTGACTGGTATCGGGAATATCACCCGTTTTCCACCCTTTATTTTTGTCAAAATTGGCAAATACAGGTTCTCTGCATTTGGGCCGAGTTCTGAGGAAATATAGATGCCATTACGTTGAAGCAAGGGTTTGCATTTGCCAAACGAACTCTTGCCTACCGCATCGAATATGAAATCGAATTTCTCATCCAAAGTGGTAAAATCCTCTTTTGTATAATCAATCACCCTGTCAACACCCAAAGCTGCTATACGGGACATATTTTTTGTGTCGCATACAGCGACAACATGGACTCCCATATATTTCAATATCTGCACCGCCGCTGAACCGATGGCACCAGTCGCACCATTTACCAATACCTTATGTCCGGTATGCAGGTTTATATACTTGATGAAATGAAGGGCGTGAAGGTTTATTCATTTTTCGATGAACGCTCGGCTGGATTTTTTGCTCTGGGCCGCATTGCTAGCACTCGTCGGCCTCTTGCGATTGTGACGACGTCGGGAACTGCCGTGGCAGAGCTATTACCTGCGGCAGTCGAAGGAACCTATTCTTCATTGCCCTTGATTATGATTACAGCTGATCGCCCCAAAAGATTCCGCGGATCAGGAGCCCCACAAACAATCGAACAGGTGGGAATTTATTCTTACTATAACGAAGTCGCCTTAGATGTAGATGGTGAAAATTCACATATTTCGTTTAAGTCTTTGTCTTGGAAAAAGCCTATCCATGTGAACATTTCCTTTGAGGAACCTTTGATCGACGGCCCAACACCCGTGATCGAAATGCCGAAAGTTTCTGAGAGAACTCGGTTGCCTGGCCAGTTGCCATTGGGAACCTTGAAAGAAATGGAAACTTTTTTGAATTCTCATAAACCGCTAGTGATGGTAGGGATCTTGCCAGACAAAGCCTATGGCACCGTTTTGGAGTTTTTGCGCCACTACAAAGCTCCCGTTTATGCAGAGGGAATTTCGGGTCTGCGTGGAAATCCGGGGTTGAGCGAAATTGAATTGCGTTCTGGAGAGCGCATGATTCATAAAGTGTTAAGCACGGGCGAATGTGATTCGATTTTACGAATCGGCGGCATTCCCACTGCCAGGTTCTGGAGAGATCTCGAAGATAAATACAAAGATATTCCCGTAGCTTCGGTCAGCTTTAATCATTACACGGGACTCAGTCGTTCTGTTCAGCACTTCAATTCGTTGGAAGTCTTAAGTCAGGTGGAGTTTAGTAATCCTCCTCGTGAAAACTATAAATTGAATATTGAAGATGCCAGCCGGGCGAAAGAAATCCGCGTGATTTTAGAGAAATATCCTCGGTCTGAACAAGGGCTTATTTTTAAGCTATCGGAACATCTAAAGGGCGCGTCCTTGTACTTAGGGAACTCATTGCCAATTCGAGAGTGGGATTCGTCCTCGAATCATGATTTTCCGCCAGTTCGCGTAGCGGCTAATCGTGGTGCCAACGGCATCGACGGCCAGCTCTCAACCTTTATGGGATGGTCACAGGCCGCGACTGAAAACTGGTGTTTGGTGGGCGACCTAACGGCCCTGTATGATTTATCGTCACTTTGGGTGACTTCTCAACTTGAGGCCAAAAAGTTTCGCATTGTTATCATCAATAATGGGGGCGGGCAAATTTTCTCACAAATGTTTAAGAAAGAGATTTTTATAAATAAACATCAAATTTCTTTCGAACCATGGGCAAAAATGTGGAATTGGGACTATCAAAAGTGGCATACTATTCCAAACAACTTGGAGTTTTCAGATACGCAACTCATAGAGTTGTGCCCGGACTGGGAACAAACACAAACAGTATGGCGGGAGCTAGAGGCACTTTGGAAAGAGTAAACGTATTTTTTCTTCATGGATTTTTAGGCAGACCTCAGGACTGGAAGCGAGTCCAAGAGTACTTGCCTAAGCATGAGCAAGTGCGTGTTTTTATGCCTGACTATTTTCGTGAAGGATGGTTGGGGCCCGAAACGCCTTTGAGCGAGTGGGGAGCGCGATTTAACCGTTGGGTTGAGTTGCAAGGCGTTTCAGCAGAAAAAAATATTCTTGTCGGTTACTCTTTGGGGGGGCGGTTGTCTCTGCATGCTTTGGAAAACAAGGCAAATCTGTGGAGCAAGGTCGTACTCATTTCTACCAATCCCGGATTTGATGACAATCTCAATGGTTTTGAACCTTCGTCGGACTCTCGTAAACAACGCTGGTTACAAGACTCGTATTGGGCAGAGGAATTTCTGAAAGCTCCTTGGGTATCGCTGCTCAAAAATTGGAATGACCAGCCCGTTTTCAGTGGGGGGGCGGAAGAACCTATGAGAGAAGAAAAGCATTTCTCGCGAGAGCTCTTGGGCTTGGCCCTTACGCAATGGTCGTTGGCGCAACAACGGAATATGCGTAAAGTGATCGATTCCAATCAAAAAAAGATTGATTGGGTGATTGGCGAAAAAGACGAAAAGTTCATCGATATTTCGAATTCATTGCAAAATAATGTGCCAAGTTTACTTTTGGGTATTATCCCGGATTGCTCACATCGAGTGCCATTTGATCGGCCAAAAGATTTGGCAGAACGAATAAAGACCTTAGTTCATCAGCTCTTTTGAAGTCTTTAAGATCCAAGGCGTAAATTTTTGAACATTCATATAAATTGCTTTTTCAGAGCAATAGTCTTTGTTGGCTAGATACCGCTCAAGAGCAGCGCCCGTGAGGTTTGAGGGCGCGGACCAGGTCACTGCGGACGCCACACCTACTATATAGTCTATATTTTTATAGCGCATTAAAGCTGGGCCGCCCGAGTCCCCGCTGCAGATTCCCTTGCCTTGATTTTGAACGGCAATAAGTTGAGTCTGGTCTGCGCTGAAACTTGATACGCGCAAACTCACCTGCCGAAGTCGGCCAATGCCTTGAGCGGGGTCCGTTTTTGAAGGCTTCAGTCCTGAAACGCGTCCATAACCGATAGCACTAAATTCACTTCTTTCCGCAAGGGGGAAGCTGGATCCGACAATCTGAACCGGAGAAAATCCGGTCGGGAGATCGCCAGTGATTGAAACGAGCGCTAAATCATAGCGGTTGTCGCCGGAGGAGTTTCGATATTGTGGGTGAAGGCGAATTGATTTGCTCTTGCGCAGTTGATATTTTCCAGAAATTGGATTGATGCCAAAAGCCAATGTGATTTTGCTATTTTCGGATCGAATACAGTGAGCGGCCGTTAAGATGACTCGTTCTGAAATCAAGGTTCCTGTGCAGGTTTTCCCAGTGCCGTCTTCTACAAGCATCACAACATAGCGGGCAGGGGTGTTATCCTGGCGAACTGCTTTACCACCAATGATCGCTGCGCCCGGCATATTTTCTGAGCCAGAAAATGGGGTGGGCGAACAGCCAGCCAACAAAATGAGCAGGGATCCAAGAATAAAAAAACAAATCTGCATAGAGTTGAAATAACAAAAGGGCTGCTATTTGCCTAGCAGCCCTTTCGTCTTTGAAAAAAAATCTACTATAAAACTATTTTGCAGGAGCCAATTCAGGATTGATCAAAGTTTCACTCAACGACTTGGCGACCTTCTTGATCCATGGAAGATATTCCAAGGCATTCGTGTAAGCCGCAAACTTAGAGCAGTTGTTGTCTGGGTCTTCTACTCCACGGCTTGTGATACCCCAGAGGTAGTATTTTCCATTAGCAAGAATATATGCCGGTCCACCAGAATCGCCGTGGCAAGCGCCATTTCCGAATTGTTGATCGACGATAACTTCAGTTTCACTAAAGGAAGGATTTAAAATAGAAACCGTGGTCATTCTCAAGATGCCGGCGCCTTCGCCAGTGACTCCGTTAGACATCCCATATCCCGCAAGGATCGTTTGTCTACCTTGACGAAGGGAGCGTTTGCTTTTCAAGAATGTAGCAGGCTCATATCCCAGTGGTATTGTTCCCTTAAAGTGAAGAACTGCCACGTCGCCGGTGTTGGTATCGTGATCCTGGTTCGTTGCCCAATAAGGTGAAATCGCAGCTTTGTCGACTTTTCTGCTGATGCTGCCAGCTTCAAGAACGCGATCAAAGAAGATATACATTTGATCACTCGTCACACAGTGTGCGGCAGTGAGTACGAGATTGTTTTCAAGCAGTGAGCCTGTGCAAAGTTGGCCCCCAGCTGCATCGTAAACGGCGACGATGCTCTTAATGATGGCTTCGCCCTCTTCGACCTCGCGGCCTCCGATGATACTGTCGCCATTCACATTTAAGGTTGAAGATTGCTCTGACGGCGAACACGCTGCCAGAACCAAAACTGAAACGAGACCTAATACAAGCTTCTGTTTCTTCACTTAAATCCCCCCGGATTTGTGCATCACTCACATGATGCGTGAGACCCATATAAACCCAATTTGGAACCACATTTCAAGATGATAATATTTATGTTAATGATAACTATTTTTACATGTAATTATTACAGGCCTCGACAGTCATCTGTGGCCTTGATCAGCGCAGAGCGAACTCCGGGTTCGGAAGCGGCGTGTCCCGCATCTTGAATAAACTGAAATTTTGCCTCAGGCCAAGCTCGGTGAAGATCCCAGGCAGAGCGTGGTGGGCAGACAACATCATAACGACCTTGTACAATGTACCCCGGGATGTGACGAAGTTTGTCGATATTCTCGAGCAACCAATTGTCAGTTTTAAAAAAGGCATTGTTCGTAAAATAATGGCATTCAATGCGCGCAAAACTTAAAGCAGAATCGGGATCATCGAATTCATCTACCGCATTTTGATCCATGTGTAATCTTGAAGTTGCGGCCTCCCACTTGCTCCATGCTTTCGCAGCATGAAGACGAGTATCGCGATCTTCGTGAGTAAGTCTTTTGTGATAAGCAGTCACCAAATCCTGATGTTCATTGGCTGGAATGGCCTCAAGATAGTTGTCCCATACATCGGGATAGATATTCGAAGCCCCCTCTTGATAAAACCATTTGATCTCAGAAGGCCGGCACAGAAATATTCCGCGTAACACTAGCGCCTTCACGCGCTCAGGGTGAGTGATCGCATAAGCCAATGATAAAGTAGAGCCCCAGCTGCCGCCAAAAACCACCCACTGGTCGATATTTAGAAGTTCGCGAATCTTTTCAATATCGTGAACCAAGTCCCAGGTGGTATTTTCTCGCAACTCTGCGCAAGGAGTCGATTGGCCCGATCCGCGTTGATCAAAAAGAATGATGCGATAAGTTTCGGGATCGAAAAAACGACGATGATCCGGAGACACGCCGCCACCGGGGCCGCCGTGCAAGAAGACCAAAGGTTTGCCTTGTGGATTCCCGACTTCTTCATAGTAAAGCGAATGAATATCTGAAACCTTCAGGGTGCCCGTGTTGTAAGGTTCAATTGGTGGATAGTAATCACGCAAGGTATTCATCATTCACTCCTATGGAAAAACAGGGTTTCAAGAATTGGGTTCCAAATAGTTGGTATTTAATAATTCTGTCTAAAAGAATTCATTTCTAAATTTGTTCTTTTCGCTGTCGGCAATAAAGCTTGCTTCAAAGGCGACCTGATTACAACGACGGAACTCCGCAACTGTTAAACCATGGTAGAGATGTGCGATTTCATAATCGTCGGAGAGTTTCGTTGCGAAAATACCAGGATCGTCTGAGTTTAAAGTGATCAAAACGCCGGCATTTAACAAAAGACGCAGGGGGTGGTCTTTATAGGTCGCAAATGCTTGAGTGAGGTAATTACTAATTGGGCAAATCTCCAGAGGAATGCGGCGACTGCGAACCAACTCCACAGCTTCAATATCGCGCACGATTTGTACGCCGTGGCCAATACGTTCGGCTCCAAGTATCTCAATCGAGTCGCGCACCCAACCCGCCGCTTCATCCGTTGGGGTTTCGCCTGAATGAACGGTAATATGCAATCCCGCTTTTTTAGCCTTGTTGAAAAGTGTAGCAAATTTTTTTGGTTCAAAGCCATCTTCGTTGTCTGCTAAATCCAAGCCAATAAAACTGTCTTTGTGATCAATAGCGAAATCCACAACTTTTTCCGCAACGTCCAGTGGCTTAACTCTTTGTATAATGCAAATAAGACCCACAGCCATATTCATTTTTTGTTGAGCGAGTTGAATTCCTTTATGGAGGGCCTGATGGATTTTTTCAAAATTGAGGTTGCTGTGCCCTTCTTCGATGAAAGTGGGGGCATAGCGAAGCTCTAGCAGTCGCACGCCATCGTTAAAAGCATCCTCACAGGCTTCAAAAGCAATACGAGTCAGGATTTCTTCGCTGGCAAGGACCTTTTGGGCATTCATAAATTTTTGTAGCACAGAGCTCAGGTCCAGCATCGGTTCAAGTATGAGAAACTGATCCTTACGGCCCTGATATGTTGGGGCCAATTCGATTCCAACTTGGGGGGCAATTTCGAGGAGAGTGCTCCAACGCACTGAGCAGTCCAAGTGCCGATGCAGTTCGACTTTAGGAAGCGCGCGAATATTTTGAGAATAGAGCTTTTGCATTTGATGTTCCTTGGTCTCAGCAGTAAAACTAAATGCTATGACAGAACCAATTCAAATCAAAACAAAACTTGCAGGCACTCCTTCCCTTGAACCCCAATTCAAGTCTTTTGTAAAAAGCAAAGACGGTCGGGAAATTCCTGTTGCCGATCCACGTTCGACGCGCGCTTTGGTGTCGCTGATGGACATGAATGCCGTACTAGGCGGAGCGGCTTCCCATTATGGGGGCCCCGCGGCTTTTGCAGAATTGATGTCGGGTCTACATGCGCATGTGTTCGATGAGTCCACTCGTGCTGGCAAGCCTTGGTTTGAAATGTTTCATGTCGTCAATGATGCGGGTCATTGTGAAAATGGCCTGTATGCTCTGAAAGCCAATTATAAGATGGCGGGTTTGACTATCGAGAGCCTTAAGAAATTTCGCTCTATCGAAAGTGGGCTGACCGGCCATGGTGAGGTTCATTGTTTTCCAGAAGGTGTTTTTGTTTCAAACGGCCCTTTGGGGTCGGCGTTTCCACAAACTCAAGGTTTGGCAATGGGCGAGGCGATCTCGGGACGTAATCGTGTGACGATCACGGCGATTTCAGATGGTGCATCTATGGAGGGCGAAGCCAAGGAAGCTTATGCTGCTATTCCCGGGTTGGCAGCGCGCGGGCAAATGGGTCCTTATGTTTTGATCATAAGTGATAATAACACAAAACTTTCGGGTCGAATTGATAACGAAAGTTTTGCTATGAACCCTTCCTTTGAGTCCTTGAAATCATTGGGATGGACGGTGATCATGGTTCCTGACGGAAATGATCTGCAAAAATGTTATG
Source organism: Bdellovibrio sp. (assembly GCA_037968775.1). Taxonomy (GTDB): domain Bacteria; phylum Bdellovibrionota; class Bdellovibrionia; order Bdellovibrionales; family Bdellovibrionaceae; genus Bdellovibrio. Next base: position 5,661 of record JBBKWD010000005.1, on the reverse strand, counting down.
ATGCTATTGTTGAAGGTGTTCAACAAGCAAAGGCTAATCCCAAAAAGCCAATCGCTATCCACGCAAAAACGATTAAGGGAATTGGCACTAAGAAAACGGCAGAGTCCGCCTCTGGTGGTCACGGATTTCCGTTGAAGAGCCCGACGGAACTGCCAGCTTTCTTAACTGAAATATATGATGGCAAAGAATTTCCAGCAGTTTTCAATCCTTGGATTGAAGAACTTGTAAAGTGGGAAGTCGAAATTAAGGCGAACGCAACAAAAGACAGCGGCGAAAAAATTCAAGTTGGTATTTCTTCAGCCATGATCAAAGCCCGCAAGGGAGGATTGCCAGTTATAAGTGTGACTTCGGATTTGCCGGGCTCGACGGGAGTTGCTGGATTCCGCAAAGAGTTCCCTGGGGATTCTTTTGATGTTGGAGTTGCAGAAAGCAATATGATCTCCACAGCGGCGGGACTTTCTAAGCTGGGTTATATTCCTGTTGTCGATACCTTTGCACAGTTTGGTGTTACGAAGGGGGCTTTGCCACTGACCATGGGCGCTTTATCCGAAGCACCGATTATTGCAGTTTTCTCGCACACGGGTTTTCAGGATGCAGCCGATGGGGCCTCCCATCAGGCTTTGAGTTACGTGGCGATGTTGTCTTCGATACCTCACGTGAATTTGTATTCATTGTCTTGCAGTGAAGAGGCGGACGTATTGATGACTTTGGCCATCGAAAACTTTGCCAAAGATCGCAAGGCGGGCAAAGTTCCATCAAGTTCGATCTTTTTCTTAGGCCGAGAAAATTTTCCTAAATCCTTTGTGCCCGGTGCGCAATATAGTTTGGAAAAGGCTCTTATTCTGAAGGACACGACTGCAGGGATGGCCAAGTCCGTAGTGCTAGCTACAACGGGTTCTTTAGTGCCTCAGGCGCTTGAAGCGGCGATGGCTTTGGAAACCAAGGGCATTGGGGCCATTGTTGTGAACTGTATCAATTTGAATCATGTCGATACGGCCACCTTCAAAACAGTTTTAGAAAAGTGTGAAGGGCGCTTAGTGACTGTTGAAGATCACCAAGTGATGGGTGGTTTCGGTCAGATTCTTTGCCATAGCCTCTTGCAAGAGGGTGTGAAAATGAAAGTCAAAGCACTGGGAGTGCACGGCGAATTTGGTCAAAGTGCCTACACCGCTCTAGAGCTTTATAAAAAACATAAGATGGATGCCGGTGCAGTTATTGAAGCGGCCATGCGGCTTTAGGTTTCGCAGAATAAGAGAACTTTTTTTGTTTTCGTATTACCCACATTTTTGACTAGATGTGGGTTTTTTTATATATTGCGACTCCGTTTTCGAGACGAAATGCTTTCAGTGCTTTAACTTTCGGCTCAAACGGCACTCCTGAGAGGGTACTCTCAGGAGTCTTGGGTGTCGCTGAGCTAGCACGAAAAACGTAGAAGCTCAGCCGAGTCATTCTTTCCCGAAAACTTCAGCCCCGAAGGGGTGAGGGCAGGAGCCCGAATTTTCGGGAAACACAGGCAGGAAGCCTGAGTCGTGCGGAGGGTTTAACTGCAAAAAGCCCACAATCCGAAAAGAATTGTGGGCTATGTTTTTAAATTCGAAATAAACTAATTAAGCAGCTGCTGCAGCCGGATTTGCTAGATTCGCAATCTGGCCCATTTGATCGGCAGAGAACACCGATACAATGTCTACTAGAATTACGACTCTGTTGTCGACTTTTCCCATACCACGCACAAAAGACATCGCATGCTCGTTGCCTAAAATTGGCGGCGGTTCAATTTGATTTTCTTGCAGATCCACAACTTCTTTCACTGAGTCGACAATCATTCCAACTTGGCCAATCTCGGTATCAATGACAATAATGCATGTGTCGCGGGTGGTGTCTTGAGGACCCATTCCAAATTTGACTCGCAAGTTAACCACCGGAATTATCTTTCCTCTTAGATTCATCACTCCTTTTACATATTCAGGAGTGCGAGGAACCGGAGTGATCTCTCCAAATTGGTTGATCTCACGAACCGTCTCGATGGCCACGCCGTATTGTTCAGACATGAGCTGAAATGTTAGATATTGGCCAGGCTTTGCCTTTATTGATGTATCACTCATAGTTCTTACCTCACAGGGTCGTATTTAGAAGTTTCCACAGTACTATTCGAGCGTTTCTCTTGAGGACTTAAGTAAAAATCGTGATTTAGGAAAAAATAATAAACTCAGCTATTTCTATCTCAACCTGAGACAGGGAAGTCTAGTTCCTTTCAATTACGACTGACTCTGGACTTAGGGAGGAATCAGTTTGAGGGATTCAAGGCCGATAAAACTTTTAAGTCTTTATATGTATATATTGGAGCAACACACATGAGTGATGATAACGCATTTTTTGAAGAACTGCAGATGGATTTTCTGAACGAGTCGGCCTTCATGTTAGAGCAATATGAAGAGTATATGATGCTTTTGGAGACCAGCGATAATCCTGCAAAAGATCTGACTGATATTTTTCGGGTAGCCCACTCGGTAAAAGGTGGTGCGGCGGCTGTCGGTTTGGCTGACTTGTGTAAATTCGCGCATGTGATGGAAGATCTTTTGGATCTTCTTCGCTCGCATCCAGAGTATGTGAATTCAAACGTCATTTCCTTACTTTTGACATCTGGAGATGAGCTGAAGAATAGAGTGAGCTCCTTGCAAAAAGGCGAAGGCGGTGCTTGGGATACGACCGCCTTGGTGGCTGAACTTATTCAAGTGAATGAAGATCTTTCTGGTAAACCGTCCAAACGCAAACATTTAGTTATGGAAACACCAGTTGCTGATGAAGTGAAAGTTCCAGTTCCTGACGACTTTTTTGTTGCTGCTGAGACGGATCCAACAGCTCCTGTATTGGCCGAAGATGATCATACAAATCATGAACTGCTTGCGGAGTTATTGGCTGGTTTGTCCCCAGAGGAACAAGCTGAATATGCGGCGACTCAGGCAGCTGAAGAGCCAGTAGAATTGCCAGCCGAAGGTGAAGACCACACGAATCATGAACTACTTGCAGAACTTCTTGCCGGATTGTCTCCAGAAGAACAAGCTGAGTTCGCAGCTGCGCAGGAAGCTGTGGCGAAAGCTGAGTCGACACCTCAGGTCGTTTCAGCGCCGGATCTTGTGCCAAGCGAGGCTCCCGCGCCAACGCCGAAAGTGGCGCCCACCCTTGTTGCGCCAGTGGCATCAGCTGCGGCCCCAACAAGCAATAATAGCAATGGCGCACCAAAAGCACCGCCGAAAAATGCGGGCAGTGCGATTAAAGTCGACACGGGTCGAGTGGATTCAGTTTTAGATGCTGTGGGAGAGTTGGTAGTTCTGAAAAACCAACTTGTACATGACGAAACTGTGCGTAGCGGAGAAAACTTGCGTTTGGAAGCGATCGTTGACCAGTTGGATAAAGCAGTCCGCGAGCTCTATGAAAAAACCTTGAGTATTCGCATGACTCCATTAAAATCAATGTTCATTAAAATTCAGCGCATTGTCAGAGATGTCTCTTTGAGTCTCGATAAACCAGTGGATCTTCAGCTTATTGGGGAGGAAACAGAAGTTGAAAGAACTGTCTTTGAACTTTTAGGGGACCCTCTCGTTCATTTGGTTCGAAATTCAATGGACCATGGGGTCGAAAAGAAGGAAGTCCGTTTAGAACGTGGTAAACCAGCTACAGCTAAAGTGACGGTGTCCGCGAAGCAATCAGGCGGAAACGTACAGATTGAAATCGTCGATGACGGTGGTGGAATTAACCGAGAGCGAGTCTTGGGGAAGGCGATTGAACGAAATCTCGTGCCCGAAGGAGTCGATCCAGCCACTTTGCCGGATGAGCAAGTGTTTCAATTTATCTTTCAACCCGGTTTTTCGACAGCTGACAAAGTCTCAGACTTGTCGGGACGGGGCGTAGGTTTGGACGTTGTTAAATCAAACCTCGATAAAATTAATGGCAAAATTAATATTCAGTCGAAAGCTGGAGTTGGTACGACATTCCGTCTGACAATCCCCCTTAGTACGGCGATTACTGATGGGATTATTGTCGCTTTGGATGGGTCTCGTTATATTCTGCCGATTCATTCGATTCGAGAAATTGTGCGCGTACAACCGAAGGACTATACGGACATATCGGGCGCTGGAAAAGTGGCGAGCATTCGCGGACTTCTTTTGCCAGTGATCAATGTCAGCAAAACATTGGGACAAATTAATTGGGATTTAAATAAAAAAGACCAAGTAGTAGCGCAGAGACGTGAGAACTCATTAAGTGCGCGACGCGAAGAAACTATGTTGGTCATCATTGAGTCGATGACAGGTCAAATGGCCTTCCCCGTTGACGATGTTTTGGGTCAAGCCCAAGTCGTGGTCAAACCTATTTCGACAGGTGTTTATATTCCTGAGGTTGCCGGTGCTGCCATCTTAGGCGATGGAAAAACAGTCTTGATCTTGGATCCAAGTGCATTGGTTAGCAGTGTCGCTTCGCGCGCGCGTGAGGTGGCAGCATGACCGCAGCAAAAAAAATCGATGCCAGCGGATCTCTTTATGACTTTGAAGAGATCAAACTTTCCGATAAAACATATACTAGATTTGCGGAAAAGATGTATGAACTGGCCGGTGTCGACCTGCCGTTTACTCCCAAGAACCATGCCCTTATTCGCAATCGTATTGTGAAATTGTTGCGTCGACATGGTATGAGTACCTATGAACAGTACTGGGATCTATTGGCAAAAGGCAATGGCGCCGTTGTGCAAGAGTTTATCTCGGCCTTGACCACAAACATGACTTCATTTTATCGCGAATCGAATCATTTTGATTTCTTCGCAAAAGTTTTGCCCGAGTTGGCAAAAAATTTCGGAAATGACCTAAGAGTCTGGTGTGCGGCGGCGAGTACGGGGCAAGAACCCTATACGATTGCGATGACTGCTGCAGAAGCATTATCTGGAAGTCCAAACACCAAAGTTCGCCTTCTGGCAACGGATATTGATTTGCAAGTTTTAAAGAAGGCCTCTGTCGGGACCTACGAAGAACGAGAAATGCAGGGCTTGCCCCCTATTCAACGATCTAAGTATTTCGAAAAAGTGAAAATTAAGGACGATGAGTTCTTTCGCGCGAAAGATCCGTTGCACAAAATGATTCGTTTTGCGCCATTCAACTTAATGAGTCCAAAGTATGAATTTCAACACAAGTTTCATGTGATCTTTTGTAGAAACGTACTGATTTATTTTGACGAAGAAACGACAAAACGAGTGATCGATAATTTAGCAACGTGTTTGGCGCCAGGGGGATACCTTGTTTTGGGTCATTCGGAATCCGGCAATGTTAAGAGTCCTCACTTGAAACCTCTTTCCCGCGCTGTTTATCAGAAGCTATAGAGAGTATATATATGTCACAAAAAATTAAGGTTCTGATCGTCGATGACTCTGCGGTTATAAGAAAACTTTTGGAAAAAATATTTGCTACGGCTTCGGATATCGAGGTTGTAGGAACGGCTTCAGACCCCTATATCGCAAGGGATAAGCTCGTAGCGTTGAAGCCGGACGTGATGACTCTCGACGTAGAAATGCCTCGAATGGATGGCATCAGCTTTCTGGAAAAAGTGATGCAGCATATGCCCACTCGCACCATTATATTTTCAAGTTTAGCAAGAACGGGGTCCGAGACCTACTTG
>JBBKWD010000004.1:0-17526 GCA_037968775.1 Bdellovibrio sp. | reverse complement strand
TCTTTTGAGGACCTGCGCAGCGCTCATGAGGCGATCTTACGGGCTCGCCATCAAATTGAACTTTTGCAGCCCATCTCCGATTTGGGAAACCGGTTCACGGAAGACCAAAATACCAAGGAAACCTATACGCAGCTTCGCACCCTTCTAGAACCTTACTTTTCAGCTAAAAAAGTTCTGCTTTTCGATGAGGCCCTCAAAAAACTGGAAGAACGCAAAGATAAAAATTTATTGCGTTCCGAAAAACTGAAAATTGAACTTGCCGAAGAAAGACAAAATCACTTTCAGCTGGAGGTAGCTCTGCAAAACAAGGGCGGCGGTCGTATCCAAAACCTGGAAGCCGAAATTCTGCAAAGAACCATGGAAAAAAAGCGCCGCTTGCAACAGGAGGAACGCTACCGAGGATACGCCCTCCCCCTTGAGTGGCCCCTGCCTCTTTCCATGGAAGCTTTTACTGAACAACGTCAAAATGCTCAGACTTTAAAGCGGGATCTGTCTGCACAAAAGACGGAAAAAGAAGATCATTTTGTTAATCTCAAAATCAGTATATCTCATTTACAAAAGCAAGAGGCCGAGCTGCATGACGAAATTAACTCTTTAAAAAAACGGCAGTCCAACATTCCCGTTGCAAATTTACGTCTGCGGGCCGAGATGGCCTGCAGCTTGGGACTAGATGAAAATGATCTGCCCTTTGCCGGCGAGCTTTTGCAGGTGAAGACCACAGAAAAAAAATGGGAAGGGGCGATCGAGCGCGTCCTGCGAAACTTTGGTTTAAGTCTTTTGGTTTCCGAGAAAGATTACCCTGTGGTTTCCAAGTATGTAAACAACACGCACCTACGAGGGAAAATCGTTTACTTTAAGGTGCTTTCAGAAAAAAAGAGTACCACACGATACTCGGCCCAGTCTCTTCCCGCAAAAATTGACATCCGTCGTGATTCCACTTTCTTTGAGTGGCTTCGTCACGAACTGGAGTCTCACTTCAACTTCGAATGTTGTGAAAGTCTTGAGGACTTTCAACGCCATCCAAAAGCCCTGTCGTTGACGGGGCAAATGAAGGTCTCTGCGAAAAAGCACGAAAAAGATGATCGGTTTGCTCTCAATGATAAATCCCGATTTATCTTGGGCTGGTCAAATAAAGAGAAACTTCAGGCGCTACGAGAGACTTTATCAAAATTGCAAAGTGAGGGACAACTTCTCATTGATCAAGTAGCCGAGGCCGGGGCCCTTCGCAACCATTTAGCGCTCAAACTAAACGCCTGCGAAGGGCTTTTGCATTTTCAATCCTTTGAAGAAATTCACTGGCAAGAGTTGGCTGAAAACATTCTTAGTTTAGAAAAAGAAATAGCCTTGATCCGCAAAGAGTCCGATATTTTAGACACCCTCAAAGGCTTGGTCCAAGAAGCCCTGCAAAAAATTAAAAAACTCGAAGACCGCCTTGGAGAGCTGCAGATAGAAGAAGGCAACTTTACCAATGAAATTAAAAATCTGACGGAACTTCGGCAGCAAGCCGGGGATGTTGTCATCTCCGCCGATCAAAATCTCACCTCTCAGTTCTTCCCCTTGTTAGAGACTCTGGCACAGGACCTGAAAATTTTAGTGGATTTATCTTTATCAAATATTGGAAAAAGGCAAACGGAGCTGCGTGAAGTTATTCAAGGAAAACTGGATGCATTGACTAGGAGCCTGGATAACAAGCGAGACAAAATTATCGGAGGGATTAAGGACTTCCTTCATCATTACAAGGAATTTACGGTTCATATCGATGCCTCCGTGCAAAGTCTACCCGAACTGCGCATTCTCCTCACCAATCTCACCGATGAAGACCTGCCTCGTCATGAAGCCCGTTTTTATAAGAAGTTAAAAGAGGACACCATCAATGGCATGGCGATGTTTCAAGAACTGCTAGAAAAAGAACGACGCAGTATTGAAAATAAAATTAAAGTCATCAATGATTGCTTGCATGACATTGACTACAACCCGGGAACTTACATCTGCCTTTTGCTTAATAAAAATAATGATCAGGAAATCGTCCATTTCCGCCAAGACCTCCGTTTGGTCCTGTCTAACTCCACGGGCCCTGAAAGTGTTTATACCGAGCAAAAATTCCTTGAGGTTAAAAGTATCATTGATCGCCTAAAAGGACGCCCTCAACATCTGGATGCCGACAAGAAATGGACAGCGAAAGTCACAGACGTCAGAAATTGGTTTACCTTCGCCGCCTCGGAACGCTACAAAGCCGACAATGTCGAAAAGGAGTTTTATCCGGATTCGGGCGGAAAATCTGGCGGCCAAAAAGAGAAATTGGCCTACACGGTTTTGGCCTCCGCTCTCGCCTATCAATACGGGATTGAAGCCAGTCACGACACGCCTAAGTCTTTCCGCTTTGTGATGATTGATGAGGCCTTTGGCCGTGGTTCCGATGAAAGTGCCCGCTATGGACTGACCCTTTTTGAAAAACTCAATCTGCAGCTTTTGGTGGTGACCCCTTTGCAAAAGATCCATGTCATTGAAGACTACGTCAATTACGTTCATTTAGTTCACAATGAAGCCTCGAAGAATTCCAAAATTCATTCTCTGACGATCGAACAGTTCAAAGAAGAACGAATCAAACGCTTGGGTCTGTTGACACCACAAAATGAGGATGCCTTTGAGACTCAGTGATTGGAAAGAAAAGGTTTTAAAAGCATACAGTCTGAAGGATCTTCTGCGCGATCATCTTTCGGAGGTGAATACTTTTCCGCTGCAAGTGAGTTTAAAAAAGATCTCGGGCCGTGAACTCACTGATAATTTTTCAGTTTATCGCAAATCGATCGAAGAGATGGCGATGGACTGCCAAAGCCTGGGCATTGAAGTGCTGTTTAGTTCTTTTCAACATCGAACCTTAGGCCCTCAATCCTTACCCCGCGAACTGACTTTTAAGTCTCGTGAGATTTATCTTCGCTTTATCGCAAAAGAAACTGAATTTGCTATTTTTCTAGAGTCCTCACAGGCGGCCCTTACCGTCCTTCCTGCACTCCGGAAGTTCTTTATTCAAAATCCCTTTAAATTACTGAGCTATCCAGGCGACTGGCTTCGCATCACTCGAGTTTGCGACTTCCTTTTAAAACATCCAAATTCTGGACTCTATTTAAGACAAATTGAAATTCCGCAGGTGGATACAAAGTTTATCGAAACCCACAAAAAGGTTTTGACGGAACTTATTCATGAGCTTCGATCTCATGACGAAAATTATCCCGTAACTGCATCCTCGCTTTCCGTGGATTTTTTTGAAGAACGCCATGGCTTAAAGAAAGAGCCACCCCGCCTCCGCCTCCGGGCTCTTGATTCGGAAATTATTTCTTTTTTAAATGGCCTTGATGATGTGGAAGCTCCCATAGCCGCTTTGCAAAAATTGGAAATACCTTGCGAAACTGTTTTTATCGTCGAAAATAAGGTAACGGGACTTTGCCTGCCAGCTCATAAAAAATCTATCGTGTTTTTTGAATTGGGTTATAAGGTGATGCTCTTAAAGGAAATTTCCTGGCTGCGGCATCGGCGTCTGGTGTATTGGGGAGACCTTGATACCCATGGTTTTGCCATTTTATCCCAACTCAGAAGCCATCTCCCCCATTTACAATCCATTTTTATGGATGAAGAAACTCTTCTACAAAACCCTGTGCTGTGGGGAAAAGAGGACAGTCCTTTCTTAGGAGAATGTTCTCACTTAACATCCGAGGAATCTGCGGTCTTTACGGGTCTGCAGAAAAATTTTTGGGGGCCTCAAGTCCGTCTCGAGCAGGAACGTTTACCACTGTCGATGTTCAACTCCATAAAAACACCTTAAAATGGGGGCCTGGGCAACATCATAAATGCCGATCCCATTTTGTTCGCTGAATGGTGCCAATATTGAGAAATAACCCTCTAACCACTCTCACAATTACTTGGTACCTCTATTGCCACCACAGCGTGGACAATAGAGGTACTTAGGAGTCCCCCAAAGTTTCAGTTCTCGATTCGTAAATAAGAATTGCCTGAGCCCTTAATAAACTACGATGAATTTCATCGACATGTGTAACAGTCGACCAGGCTAGAATTAGGCCAATAATCCATCTAATTAATTCACCGAAGTTCATGAAGATCTCCGTTGACCCTTTCTATTTTGAGTTTGCATTGTTTTATTAACCTTGGTTTCCTTCAAATATTTTTCTGAAAACCAAATTTTACCTTTAGTCATTTCAAGTTCTTTTGAATCGATTCGCTTGGTGATTGATTGAACAACCCCATAGCTCCATTCCTTACAGGTACGCGATCGCAGTCCTTTTTCCCCAAGAAGATCGACGATGGAAGTGACAGAGGTCTCTTTATTCCATAAATTGAAAATCAAAAGAAGTGTTGGGTACTCTTTAGGGGCTCGGATCAACTCCCCTTCCAGAATACAAAAACCAAACGGTGGCAGAGCCCCAGTTCGCTTCTTTCCTTTGTGCCACCTGTCATAGGTTACAGATTGATCCACGGCTACTTCTTTTTTAATGTTCTTGATCACCTTCCAGGCGAAGTATCTCGTTATGCCAAGGCGAGAGGAAATATCTGAGATGGACATCCCCTGACAGTGAAATTCAGCGATTTCTTGCGAAATTAGAGGGTTATCTTTTTGAAAAAACTCAATAATAGCAAGGATTGGATAATTACTGCTTATTGATTTGACCGGGCATCCAATTTTCTTTTATAAATATCAATGGTTCTACTAGTTGCTAAGCGGGTTCTTAGCGATAAAAACATCGGTACTGAAGTTAAGATCAAAGGGAACTAGGTTTCGCGCATCTGATTCAAATACGACATACCTGCCATCTCCGGAAAGTGATAGATATTGGGAGTAGCCATTTGCTGACAAGCCCGTGCTTGTGCGCGAAACACACTTGGTAGTCCCCGTCTGAGTATCACGAATAAAAATATCATAGGTTCCATTGGTATCATCTGCGATTAGGTTTGAAGCATCCGATTCGAAAGCTATATAACGACCATCATCGCTTATAGAGGGAAATTGCGACCAGCTATTCCCCTGGATTCCGGAGCTATCGACTGAAACTCGAGTCGTACTCCCTGACTGGCGATCATGTATAAAAATATCATTTGATGCATTTGTATCGCCAACCACCAAGTTAGATGAGCTCGATGTGAAGGCCACAAAACGACCATCATCACTGATTGAAGCGCTCAGAGCCCCGCCGCTCCCCTCCACACCAGCGCTGCTCACAGAAACTCGAGTGGTCAGCCCATTGGACCTATCATGCACAAAAATATCATTCGTGCTATTCGTGTCGCCAACGACTAGGTTATTGGCGACAGAGTCAAACGACACATAACGTCCATCACCGCTAAGTGAGGGACGCCATGAGGTTCCAGTGGCCTGTGTCCCGACGCTATCCACTGATACCCGCGTCGTCTGACCCGACTGACGATCGTGAACAAAAACATCGCTTGCCGCGTTCGTATCACCTACAACCAGGTCCGTTGCTGCAGAATCAAACGACACATAACGTCCATCACCACTAAGGCTCGGGCGCCATGAAGAGCCGGTGGCCTGCGTACCAGAGCTGCTCACCGAAACTCGAGTGGTCTCTCCTGTCTGAAGGTCATGAACGAATACATCGGTCAAACCGTTGGTATCACTAGCAACCAGGTTTGTGGCACTCGAATAAAAGGATGCATATCGTCCATCACCGCTCAAAACGGCCGCCCCTGAGGATCCGTTCGCCTGAGTCCCATCACTGGCGACAGATACACGAGTCATCTGCCCAGTATGCCGATCGTGAACAAAAATGTCCTCAGTCCCATTAGTATCTCCGGTCACCAGATTCGTCGCACTTGATTGAAACACAACATAGCGACCATCAGAACTAATAGATAACTCTGACTGCCCCGAATGGCCATTGCTTTGAACACCCGGTAAGGACTTTGAAACTATACTTGTTAATGCGGATTGCCTGTCGTGAATAAAAAGATCTCTTCCGGAATTGGTATCAATTGAAACTAAGTTCGTAGCATCTGACAAAAAGGCCACATAACGACCGTCAGCACTGATTCTCGTTTTTTCCGATATCTGATTTGCTGGTACGCCCAAGCTATCTACCGAAACTCGACTGGTGCTCCCGGACTGACGATCATGAACAAAAATATCTTTAACTGCGTTGGTGTCCCCTGCTACTAAATTCGTTGCCACGGACTCAAAGGAGATATACCGAGCATCAGAACTCATCGAGGCCCATGAGGACCACCCATTGCTCTGTGCTCCAGAGCTATTAAGCGAAACTCTAGAGACCTGCCCTAACTGACGATCGTGAATAAAAATATCAGTGACCCCGTTGGTGTCACCCGCAACCAAGTTCGTGGCCTGCGATTCAAATATCACATAGCGACCGTCAGAGCTGATTTGCACATTATCAGACCAATTGTCGGCCTGTGTTCCTAAATCATCCACTGACACTCGAGTGGTTTGTGCCGTTTGACGGTCATGAACAAAGATATCAAAATCCCAGTTCGTATCCCCTGCAACTAAATTAGTTGCACTGGACTCAAACGCGATATATCGACCATCTGCACTGATGGACGGATTGTAGCATCCATCATCGGCTTCAACTCCCGCGTCACTTTTAGAAATACGAGTCATCACTCCGGCCTGTCGATCATAGACAAACACATCTGTTCTAGAATTGTTGTCACCAGCCACTAGATTCCCGGCATTGGACTCAAACGCAATATAACGTCCATCAGCGCTGATAGTCGCACCATAAGAACTCGCCTCACCTGCCAAGCCATCAAGCCCTATTGAAATCAATGTATACTCTTCTGTAGATCGATCAAACAGGTAAACATCATAGCTCGAGTTTAGATCAGACTTTTTTAGTGGCATTTGCGTCACAAAAACCAGGAAGTTCCCATCGGCAGAAAACTTTCCGCTCTCCAGGCCCAAAGCATAAGACTCGCTCCCTGTAAATTGAGGAACTGAAACCTGTGCAATCGTTGTTTCTTGCAGGTGAATGCTGAAACGTATGATGTTGGACTTCACTCCCGCGATCTCGTACCAACATGACAAACTTTGATTTTCAATTGAGCCCCACTCCAATAATGTGGATACCCAATAATACGAGCTTAGTGAGAACGCTTTCTGAGTCGTCAAATCTATCGAGCGCAGAGCCAAATTTCCTTGGGACCCAGAACAATATAGCTCCGCCCCAGGTTGCAGATTCACAATTTTCACAGTGTTCTGGTAAATGTAGTCTTCCATATTGAGCTGAACCACAAATTCACCATTTGTAAAAACACTCGTCGATAAAACTTTCGCATTTAAATCATCAAAGTTAAGATTCCTTTGATCAAATTCTAGCAATATGGAATTTGATGGGCTCGTATTCTCTTCGTAAATGGTTATGTCCAGCATGCAGCCGGTAATGAAAAAAATAAACGCGAACAATGAAAAACGCATACGAAACTTATCGGTGCAAACCGACTCTATATAAACCCGCGTTGCCCTTGTAATTTCATACAAACGACAAAATTTATGCCCTAATTAGAGATAGCAATTAGGACTCGCATTTATAAATATAGTTTACCTCATATAATTAGGCTTAAACTTGAATCATAGTCACTGAATACTGCCGACATTTGCCAGCCATGAACTTTCTATCGCTGCCTCACATTTCGACTGGGTTCGAATTTCTGAGATCTCAATATGGCGGTTCGAAACGCATTCCTTGGCTCTACTTAGCTGATTTTTCAGTATTGGATTTTTTTAAACGGCTGGAAAGCGTCTTCACCAAAGCCTTAGACCAAGCCGGCTTTGAGAACAGCACATTATCCAAATAGTCATTTGGAATTTCAATCAACTCGCAGTCCGTAAGACTTATCACATTGGATGATCTTGCCTCGCCATTTATATAGGCCATCTCACCCACAAATTCGCCGGTGTTGATAATTCCAAGGTCCACAGCACCGGGACCTTCCTGACGGTAGGCCTTTAACTGCCCCCGTTTTACCAAATACACGGACTCCGCTTTTTCTCCTTCACGAATTAAAATTTCGTTGCTGGGAAGAAAACGCAACCGATAATGGGTCTGATCCCCTTTTGTGATCCAATTCATGGCTCGGGTTAAATGTTGAACAAAGGACTGCTCATCCGGCTTTGTCAAAATATGAACCTGCCCTGTCACCACTTCATCAACAAATCGCTCCGGCTCTAACAGAGGACTCACCAAAATAATAGATATCTTATTTTTGCTTCGAATTAACTTATCCGTAACATCAAAGGCGCTCTTCTTTGTGATATTGACGTCAAGAACCACAACATGAGGGGTCACATTCTCGGCCTTAAACAGCACGTCAGGTCCGTCAGTTGCAGAAAAAATGGTTGCGCTTTGAATATGACGCTTGATGAATCCTTCGAAAACTTCAGAATCCCGAGGATTGCTCATCGCAACTAAAAAAACTTTCTTTGTTTCAAGTTCTGCCACGCCGATCCCCCTCTATCTAGTTTAGATTTCTCTACAACTCCAGGGCAACGAACGAATAGGAGTCTGGCCTAAAGTACTGACGTGACATCCCTGAACTCCCCGAAAATCTAAACTCTAGCGTACTCTAAAATAGACGAGATCAAGCTCGCCTTAGAAATTGGCTTTGTCAGATGAGTATTGCAGCCAGCTTCAATGGATCTTTTGATTTCCTCATTCATCGCATGAGCACTCAGCGCAAGAATTGGTCCCATATAGTGTTGCGAACGTAAATAGCGCGTCGCTTGAATTCCATCACACTTGGGCATTTGAATATCCATCAAAATAAGGTCGAATTTTTCAAGAGATGCGTGTTCGATAGCCTCTTGACCATTTTTGGCCAACTGCACTTCCGCCCCGGCCCCAGTTAAAAATCGGGTGAAAAGAACTTGGTTATCTGTTGAATCTTCCGCAAGCAAAATTCTTAATCCAGTGAGACTGAGATTCCGATTCTTGTTTTTTTCGTCAGGAAGAACTCGCACAGGAACTTCTGATCCAAAGGCTGCGGCGTCGATCCTTAACGAAAAAGTACTTCCAACTCCGGGCTTACTTTCGACTAGCTTTAGGCTTCCCCCCAATCCTTCCGCCAAACGTTGCGACAGCACCAGGCCAATTCCCGTGCCACCAAACAATCTAGAGATCGACTCAACAGCTTGCGAGAATCGCCGAAATAGTTTTTCTTGATCACTCGCGGAAATTCCAATACCCGTATCTTGCACATCAAAGATAAGAGCATGCCCTGACTCAGATCTTACACGCAAAATCACCTCTCCAGTCAGAGTGAACTTAACTGCATTTCCCAAGAGGTTTATAAGGATTTGACGAATGCGCCCCGGATCGGAGTAGGCCGAAGGCGGAGTCTCCACATCCATTTCGAGTCTAAGACTAATTCCCTTTTTTTGCGCAGCAAGACTTATGAGTGCAATCACATCCGTTGCAATATCTCTTATTGAAAATCGAGACCTTTGATTTCCAAGCACTCCGGCCTCGATCTTTGCTAAATCAAGCACGTCATCGATAACTCTCAAGAGAGCGCGTCCACTGCTCTCGAGACGCGCCAACGAATCCTCGCGCTCCTCTGTTGTGAGACTGTCATCTCGAAGAACCTCAATAAAGCCGAGAATCCCGGTGATGGGTGTCCGGATTTCATGGCTCATATTTACAAGAAATGCGTTCTTTGTCCTGGTACCCATGTCGATTGCCAATGCTTCCTTGGCGAACAGATCAGCAAAAAGTTCGTGCTTATACTTTACAAACTCCACAATCGAAAACCGAATACAGATTGTTATGGCATTCAATATCGCATCTTGCTCGATAGGTGATAGTGTTGTCGATTCACGGAGAACACTAAAAATAACCTCACGAAGCACTTGATACTCTTCGATCATATTATCGAGATCGTAACTTTCCAATCTAGCCCGATCCTCGCCATGCGCGCGCCCAAGTAATTTTGCTTTATCAAAATTTATGACGTTTGAGCTTGTGCTCTCAAGAACTTTTACAAGTTCATCTATAAAATTTGGCAAAGAGTTTCGAAGCGCTGCTGAATCTTTTGGATGCGCTTTGACCCGATCGCGGACGCCGGCTTCCCATTCTTCAAGTATCCGTTCCTTGAAAAATGCTAGCTGCATGGCCGCAGTTTTTTCTGCATTCGACTCGTGAACTTTAGGGATACCGAGGTCCTTTGAAGTTTCCTTTTCCATACTCATGTCCCTCCAAAAATAAAAAATGCCTTACATCGGATATAAAATGTTCGCCACAATCCGAGTAAGCCATTCTTTAGCAATCATAAACTATTTTGGATATACAAAACAGATATCAGTTGAAATGCACTTAGCTGTCAGCTGTCAGCTCCTAACCCAATACTGAAAGCCCCCAAAAGAAAGGGCTATGGCTTTGTCGCATACAATAATTCTTATTAACGCTTTTCTGCTGTATCACTCTGGATCCTATTTCTCCATTGTATCAAAGTGAGGCTAAAAGTATGAGGAATCACACTGCCGGAACAAGCCAGTGCCCTTTTGTTTCGACCAAAAAAACCGATAAGTAAGGACGGGAGACACATGCACGTAATTAGGAGCCTGCCCTCCATATCTATATTCAAATGGGCGACTGCTGCAGTCGTAACGTCCCTCTTTAGCGTGTCATGTTCCTTTTCTGTAAATCTCGACAAAATAAATGATCTCTTAAGCGAACCGCAATTTAAGCTCGTCCCTTCTTCCTCTGATATTACCGAAGGCGGGGCCCTGCAAATATCCGGTGAAGACGGCACACCTCCCTACACCTATGAAAAAGTATCAGGAGATGGAAGTGTTGCCGCCGATGGCACCCTTACATCGGCGACCTCTGGCACGCAGATCATGATTAAAGGCACCGACCAAAATGGAAACATAGCATTTGCTGTTTTCAACGTGGTCGCGAAACCCAAAATTCTACCGGCGACTAAAACTCTTGCTGTTGAAAATAAATTTCAGTTTTCGGTCGTAAACGGAAAAACACCCTACATTTTTCGCATTGCAAGCGGAGGAGGTTCGGTCAATACCACCGGACTTTTCACAGCCCCCTCAACTTCTGGCACTACGACCTTGGAAGTGATCGACTCTTTAGGGGGGATTGGCCAAGCAACGATCACAGTTGTTAATGCGCTTCAAATCAGTCCCACAACTCTGGTGATGGGGCCCAACACAAGCCAGGCTTTCACAACATCCGGTGGGGTTGCTCCGATTCTACTTTCAGTCGAGTCTGGAAATGGATCTATCAATTCAACAACAGGAATTTTCACCTCACCTGGCGTTGCGGGAACCGCCGTAATTAAGGCCACTGATTCACTGGGAAATGTGTCTCGATCCTATGTCACGATTAACAGTGCTCTAACAATTGATCCCCTTTCTTTAGAGTTAATCGTAAATGCGTCTTATACATTTCAAGCAACAGGCGGTATTCCCCCTTATGCCTACTCCGTTTCAAGTGGAGCCGGATCCATTAACGCGGCAAGCGGACTCTATACTGCCCCTGCATCAACGGGCTCAGCCCAAGTGACCGTCACGGACTCCCAGGGTCAAACAAGTGTCTCGCACATAAATATTAATTTAGAACTGACTTTCGTTTTTCCCAACGTCTCCATGTTGATAAATGAAAGCAAGGATCTGTCTCTGAATGTCATCGGAGGCGTACCTCCTTTAACCTATACCGTATCAAGTGGAGCTGGAGGCATTAACACTTCCACGGGCATATTCACTGCAGGAACTTCTCCGGGTACTTACACGGCTACGGTAACTGACAATCAGGGACACCAAGCACAAGCGGCTTTGACCATCAGACCTCCTGTCAGTATTTCTCCGTTAAATCCTAAAATAATGGCCTCTACGAATTTAGCCTTTAGCGCGTCCGGCGGTTTTGGGCCCTATACGTTCTCTGTTGTTAGTGGCGGAGGAAGTTTTTCAGGGGCACTCTTCACTGCGCCGGCGTCTGCTCAAAGTGTAACGGTGCGTGCGACTGATAGCCTTGGCCACTTTGCATCGACAACTGTCACGGTCACAGGCCTCCTTGATATCAGTCCTGCTGCCCCCGCTGTCATAGCCGGAAGCACCTTAAGTTTTTCAGCTACCGGAGGAATTACACCATATACTTATTCTGTTGAGAGCGGTGGAGGCAGCATCAATACCACCACTGGACAGTTTACGGCCTCGGCAACTCCAGGTACTGCCATCGTCCGTGTCACCGACGCCCAAGGTAATTTCGATGAATCAGTTGTTCGCGTCCTCGAGGTTCTCCAGTTTATTCCCGGCCATATTGCCATGGCGAAGTCTAGTTCGTTTACCTTGCTCGCCGTGGGAGGAGAGCCCTCTTACACATTCTCTATCGTGAGTGGTGCCGGTACTATTAATTCCAGCACAGGTCTATTTACTACTCCAGCAGTTGCCGGTTCCATATCTATTCGAGTGACGGACTCTTTAGGAAATACTGCAGATGGAAGCATTGATGTTTACGAGTCCGTTGTTATTAGCCCACTTGCAAAAACAATTGTCATTAATGAAACATTAACTTTTACAGCTTCCGGTGGCCAAACGCCTTACGCCTACTCTGTTGAAAGCGGAGGTCTTAGTATCGACGCCAGCTCTGGTCTTTACACAGCGCCAGGAACAACTGGATCTGCGACAGTCCGAGTCACCGATAATCTTGGCCAGTACTCCGAAGCCACCGTGACAATAAGTGATAATCTTTCGATCTCGCCTGTTTCTGTCAATCTTGCCGTCAACAACTCTCATCAGTTCACCGCTAGCGGCGGCGTTGCCCCCTATATCTTTTCGCTAACCAGTGGTTTAGGAACCACGACGACTTCTGGTTTGTATACGGCAGGATCGAGCGCCGGCAGCGCAACTATTCAAGTTACGGACTCTGGTGGCAGAACTGCGACAGCTACAATCAACATTGCGGGGGCACTGAGTATTTCTCCCAGTAGCACCTATCTTAAGTTTTCTGATGTTCAAACTTTCTCGGCTAGCAACGGTGTCGGCCCTTACGGCTTCTCCGTTTTAAGTGGTGTCGGTAGCATCAATGCCAGTACGGGCGACTACACGGCTCCGGCCAGCGAAGGTTCTGCAGTTGTTCGCGTTCAAGATTCGCTTGGAAATCGAGCCGATGCCACTATTCAAATAGTGGCTCCTGTTGAAATTTCTCCTGCGACTAAATCCTTAGCTTTCAATGAGATTTTCACTTTCTTAGCCCTAAAGGGTCTTGCTCCCTACACTTTTTCAAAAGTCAGTGGTGGCGGAAGCATTCATGCTAGCACCGGGCAATTCACAGCTCCAGTGATGGCTGGTACGACAGTCGTTCGAGTTACAGATTCATTAAGTCAAACTGCTGATGCCACCATTGCTATTTACGATGCGCTCAACCTAACTCCCGATCTTTCAGCTATTGCTACGAGCCAAACACAACTCTTGGCTATTACTGGTGGCTCTGCTCCGTATACCTACCAACTTCTTTCTGGCACGGGTGCCTTTGACGATGGCACCATGACTTATACCGCAGGAACTGCGCCGACCACGGCCAAAGTAAAAGTCACTGATAATTTAGGCAATATTGATATTGCGACCATCAACGTTGTCGGCGCCGTTACGATTTCTCCGACCACAGTGACTGTCATTATAAATGAAAATACCACCTTTACTGCTTCCGGCGGCAGCACTCCCTACACATTCTCTGTCGTTAGTGGCACTGGTAGCATAAACTCCAGCACTGGCGTTTTCACAGCACCCGCTACCACAGACACGACTGTCGTCAGAGTCACAGACAACTTAGGACAGACTGCTGACGCTACGATCACAATTGATCCTGCTCTTACTATTTCACCGACTTCTGTAACTTTAGCCATAGGAAATAGTCAGACATTTACAGCCAGTGGCGGCGTAGGCTCCTATACTTTTAGTATTGAAAGTGGTGGCGGTTCCATTAATTCTAGCACCGGAGTTTACACTGCCAGCGGCACTGGCCCCACTGTAGTCAAAGTCACAGACAGCGGAGGCCGAACTGCGACGGCTACAGTTACAATTAATGGCGCTCTGACAATTGCCCCAACAACTCTTGATACGACCTTTGCCGGCACTCAAACTTTTGCTGGATCTGGTGGCGTTCCGCCCTACTCATACACTGTTGTTGTTCCAGGCACCGGAAGTATTGACACGACTACAGGTGCTTACACCGCTCCGAACTTAGCGGGAGCTGAAACTGTTCGCGTGACAGATTCACTCGGTAATACTGCCAATGCTGTGGTTACTGTCTATAGCCCGGTTCAAATCAGCCCTGCAACTTTGGAACTCGTCATCAACGCTTCCAGCACCTTTTCAGCCAGCGGTGGAAAATCTCCGTATGCCTACTCCGTAGTAACTGGCGGTGGAGGTTCTATCAACAGTAGTACTGGTTCCTATACTGCGCCTGGTACCCTTGGCACTTACACTGTGAGAGTCACCGACGCTTTAGGACAGACTTCAGATTCTACTGTCACTACGCGTGCTATCCTCGATTTAACGCCAGACTCATCGACACTTGCACAAAACCAAACTCAAGTACTCAGTGTCGCTGGCGGTGTGAGTCCGTATACTTACGCTTTAATTTCAGGCCTAGGCAGTTTTGACGATGGCACAATGACGTATACAGCCCCGGCGGCTCCGACAGTGGCGCAGGTTCGAGTCACCGATGCGTCCGGCAACACCGACACCATTAGTCTTACAGTGGTTGGCCCCGTATCGATTTCACCGACCACCGTGACTGTTATTGTAAATGAAAACACCACCTTTACCGCTTCCGGCGGCAGCACTCCTTACACATTCTCTGTCGTTAGTGGCACTGGCAGCATAAATGCCAGTACCGGTGTTTTCACAGCACCCACAGCCGCAGATACTACCGTCGTCAGAGTCACCGACAACCTGGGACAGACTGCTGACTCCACGATAACGATTGATCCTGCTCTTACTATTTCTCCGAGTTCAGTCACTTTGGCCGTAAACAATTACCAAACATTTTCTGCCAGCGGCGGTGTTGGCCCTTATACGTTTAGCATCCAAAGTGGCACTGGAACTATTAACTCAAGCACGGGTGTTTATACCGCGCCTGCCGCCAGTGGAACCGCCGTCGTAAAAGTGACCGATAATGGAGGCAGAACTTCGACAGCCACTGTTACCATCAATGGAGCTCTGGCAATTACTCCAACAACTCTTGAAACAATCTATGGTGGCGCTCAGACCTTTTCTGGATCTGGCGGCGTCCCGCCTTATTCATACACAGTTGTCGTTCCGGGTGCAGGCAGTGTTGGGCTTACAACAGGCGCTTACATAACGCCAAGTATTGCTGGAACTGAAACAGTTCGTGTTACTGATTCTTTAAGTAATACGGCTGATGCAACGGTCACTATTTTTACACCGGTTCAAATTAATCCCACAACTAAAACACTGACAGTCAACGAAGTCTTCACCTTCACTGCAAGTGGCGGCAAAACACCTTACGCCTTTAGTGTTAGCGGTGGAAGCGTAGTCGCAGCAACGGGACAATACACTGCCCCTGCAACACCGGGCAGTCACACTGTACGAGTGACAGATGCGCTTGGCCAAACTTCAGATGCAGTGGTAACTATTGAGTCCGCCATTGATCTGACTCCTGATTCAAGCACAATCCTTGTCGGTCAAACAAAAATTCTCTCTCTTTCTGGAGGCTCTGCCCCATTCACCTATCAAGTTATTTCGGGCACCGGAAGCTTTGATGATGGCACTTTAACATATACCGCCACAACAAGTCCCACTGTCGCGCAAGTTCGTGTTACTGATAGCTTGGCCTACACGGATACAGTAACGATCAATGTCGTTGCCGATGTTCCCGCCGGACTTTCTTTCTTGTCTTCGGCGCAAACTGTTGTGGCTGGCGCCTGTTCCCTTATTACGGAAGTCGGCGTTGTGGATCAATACGGCAATCCCACTGTGGCCGACGCCTCATATACTGTGAATCTTAGCGCGACCAATATCACTTTCTATTCTGACAACGGATGCACAAGCAGCGTTACCTCGAGAACTCTATCAACTGGCGGCAATAAAGTTTCGTTCTATTTTAAATCAAATGTCTCGGGAGTAGACACCATTACGGCCGCTGCTGGCGGACTCTCGAATGGATCACAACTTGAAAGTATCACAGCAGGAACTTTAGCCGACGTGCGATTTTCGCCTGGAAGCCTTAGTGTAAATGCTGGCGATTGCTCTTCAGTTACCCAAGTACGATTAACAGACTCTCTTGGAAATCCTGGAGTTCCCGCTTCAAATGTTAATGTCACGCTTGCTGGCAGTGGTGTTGTTTTCTACACAGATGCAAGCTGTTCAACTTCCACGGGCGGAAGTGTCACGCTTACGAATGGATCCCCTACTCAAAATGTTTATGTAAAGAAAACTTTGGCTGAGGTCATCGTCGCGACAGGGACAGCTGGTGGCTACACGACTGGAAATCTCAATATCACGGTATCCCCGAATGTTCCGTACAAATTAAGTTATATCACACAGCCGTCCGCAACAGGCTGGAACAACACTGATTTAGTGCAACAGCCAAAGTTGGGAATCTATGACGAATACGATAACTTTGTTTCGACTGCCAGCAACTCCATCACTCTGAGCGCTAATAGTGACTCAAACTGTACGACCAGTGCCGCGAGCACACTTTCAGCAACAACAAATCCTCTTGTTGCAACTAGTGGCGCCGCCCAGTTTGCTGGAGTGAGATATTCCGCCGCTAGTGACATTTATATTAAGTCTGCAGCGGCAGGTCTGCAAAGTACATGTTCGAATATGGTTTCGATCGTAGCGGATTACTCTCAAACAGTTTCTGCCATTCCTGCAAATATACCTAGCGATGGCCTCGCTGAAGCGACGGTGCTCATTGTGCCCAAGCTAGACGGTGTTAATTTAGGCACGGGCAATGTTCTAGAAATAACCTCTTCGTCTGCTAATGTTACAATGACTTGTAATGGCAGTGCTTGCAGTGCTTGTCAAACTCCAGCTGCTACCTGCATACGCGCCTATGACTACGGACAAGGGGCCTATTCATTCAACGTAAAAAGTAGCATAGTTGAAAGCGTCAACTTTACGGTCCGTCACAACAATGGTGGTAACTTAACTGCGATAAAGGTTCTTAGTACAAGCTTCGATACTGCAAACTTCTTAGATATTTCTACGACAACTACTATAACCAGTGCGAATGCGGGTCGAAACCTTTACTTGAGAGGCGGAACTGTCACATTTGATGCAACAACTGCCGGTCAATCTTTCGGAGACTTATTTCTGCGTGGTTCGACCGTTATTCATCAGACGACCACAACGACAACGGTACATAGAATTGACATCGCTGTCGGATCTCTTTTCCTTCAAAGTGGCAGCATCAACGTCACCGCCCTTGGATATCCGACAATAGGCGCCGGAACAAGTCGCAATTATTCTTATGGTCCAACGGCCCCTACCACAACTTTAGGTTC
>JBBKWD010000003.1:0-4278 GCA_037968775.1 Bdellovibrio sp. | reverse complement strand
CAGGTTGCCAGTAAAACGGCAGACCTCTTCGTAAAGTTCTTTCTGGCTGAGGTCCCGAGTCAACTCGAAGTCTGTGATGATGCCCTTGCAGCTTTCAAAGATATTTTTGCCCTCTTGATAGTCCGTGGAAGATCCATTCAAGAATTGAGTCATGATAAGATAGATGGCCTTTTTAGAGCGGTGAAATTTTTCGGTCATCGAGATCGGAAAAGGCAGATCCCGCATACTCATGATCGTGCGGGCGTACTCAAAAAAGTTTTTAAGTTGAGTTTTCTTAATATACATTTGTTGCTTCATCGAACCGAATTTATCAACATGGCGGGCATCAATACTATCGCCTGATCTACGCATAAGAACAGATCGGTGATTGGCGGGGAGGTGGGCATAGACATCGAAGTTGATTATTACGCCGGCCTCGACATCACGAAGATCCACGGGCATCAGGGCTGTGATCGGAATCTGGTCCCCTTCCATTTCAATGGGGGCGAGCTGTAGAATCATGTCAGAAATGAATTCTCGATCGAATTGGAAGTGCATCACTTCATCAGCGCCATTTTTTTTGACAACATTAAAATCTAAGGGAGCGGCAGCCGAGTGCAGAACGATGATTTTACAATCAGGATAAGACATCTTGATAGACTGAACCCACTCATTGGAGGAGGCCGTTCCATCTTGTCCGTCGATAAGTGCTAAAATTGGAGAAAAGGGAGTGTTCGAAGCGCGATCAAGGACCGCGTCGACACTTTTAAACATTTCAAGTTGATAGGGGTAGTATCCCTTCAGGACAGACGTGATGGTTGTCCAAAAGGAGTCGCGAGGACTCCCAATAAGGACATCAACCGTTTTGCCTGGCGAGGCAGACATTATTGTACCGTTATCTCCACGTGGAAGGTGGCACCGTTACTAAGGTTAAAAGGAATCACCAAAGTGGCTCCCTTGTCAGCTTGAGTGATTTTAAAGTCACCTGAAATCACAGTCGGGATAGCCATCTCAAACTTATAACCCAATTGATTGAGCGTCGTTTTTGCCGAGCCATAAATCATGTTTGTCAGTTCACCAACGGCATCAGAAACTTCCTGACTTAGTTCGGTGTGTTTTTCGCCTAACATGTTTTCCAGGATGTGAAAGATGCTGTCTTTTTTGTAGGAAATTATCAGGGTGCCTTTTAAAGGCGGCGCCACCATTCCTACCATACCAGCAATATCACCCTTAAGTTGAAACGAAGGTTCAATAAAGGGTTTGCCGGGAGTGGTATCTGTTTGGGCCATCGTCTTAAGAGTCTTGACGACTCCATCGACAAAAGCGCCAATCAGGCGCTTATCAAATAGCGGGTTCATTACTTCGACTTTTGGTGCTGCAGACATTTGTACAATCTCCTTGAGACTTAAGATTAGGATGCTTTAGGTTGAGCTGCAGGATTGTGTTTAGCCCAGACGCGCTCCATCTTGGCTTTTAGAGTTGCGGAATTAAAAGGCTTTACCACATAGTCAGAAACGCCAGCTTTTGCCGCCTCTAAAATGTGTTTTTGCTCAGACTCTGCGGTGACCAACATAAATGGCATAGACTTATGACGAGGATCCGCTTTGCAGGCTTTTAACAGGTCAATTCCCTGCATTCCGGGCATATTCCAGTCCGAAATTACGAATTCGTAGGGTTTTCCTTCATCAAATGCGCTCTGTATCAATGGAAGGGCTGTCTTACCATCATCGGCCTCCTGAACGTTGGTATAGCCTAGTTCATTTAGGACTTTTTTGATGATTTTTCGCATAGTTGCGAAGTCGTCGACCACTAAAAATCGGGCTTCTTTCGGAAACATAATAACTCCTGATAAGGTTAATCCTGTAAAAGTAACAATCTTATCGGTCTAGTTTTTTAAAACTAGAGTCCAAAGGTATTGCGAATTTCAGTTTTTATGTCAGACTTTACTACAGGTGGTCGTGCTTTTTTTGGACATGAGTCCTGAGAAGCGTAGGAGCTTAGACAATAGTTTTAAAAACTAAAACAATTAGCGGGAGGGAGCAAGGATGCTCAGAGATGTCCTGATTCAAAAAGGTCTTTCAAATAGAGAGGCAGAAGTTGCTGAACTTGTATCAAAAGGCTTGTCCAACAAGGAAGTTGCGAACCAGTTGTTTGTTACTGAAAAAACAGTTAAATTTCACCTCACAAACATTTACAAAAAAATGAACGTGAAGTCACGCGCTCAGCTTATCGTATGGTGCTTACCGCATCTTGGATTCGTTGAAAGCGAAATTCGCGCAGAAAGCACCAACCAAGGTGCAGCTGCTGCGACGGCTTACAACAACAATGCTACACAGACGATCCCGGCGGGATCTGCAACTGTAGCGGGTGCGACGACACTTCCAGGTTCTGGACTTAACCGTGGAAACGGTAATTCAGATATGGGAATGGGTGGCGTTTAAGCCTCAGGTTGACGAGCTCTTTAATTAGAGGCTCAATGAAGGCATAGCAAGAGATTGCTATGCCTTTTGTTTTTTAGTGAACCTTAGATTTGACTTTAGAAGGAGGAAGGCTTGGCCGACTCTAAACCTATTTCAGCTTCCCGGGTCATTATGACCCAACTCGTGTTGCCCTCTCATACAAACTCTATTGGCAGTATTTTCGGTGGCACTATTATGTCATGGATCGATATTGCAGCGGCAATTGCGGCGCAACGACACTCGAACAAAGAAGTCGTGACGGCCAGTATAGATCGTCTGGATTTTGTGGCGCCTGTGTTTTTGGGCTGGGTGGTGAATCTAAAGGCGAGTGTGAACTATACCTCTCGGACCTCGATGGAGGTGGGAGTTCGAGTTGATGCGGAAAATCCCAAGACAGGGGAAACTTTTCATACAGCCTCTGCCTATTGCACCTTCGTTGCGCTCGGTTCTAATGGCAAGCCAGCACCTGTGCCGGAATTGACTTTAGAGTCTGATGTAGATCGCAGAAGATTTGATGCAGCAAAGAAACGCCGACAAAGGCGACTTGAGCTAAAGCAAAATAGCTAAAAAGAAAAAAATAATTCAGCATAAGCCTCACCATATATCACATTTTTTCGTTTTAGAGAGTCTCCAGCGCTCTTCTAGGAGGTGAAGTTGCTTGTAACCTCGAGACCAAGCTGCTGCAGTACTGAGTTGACGTTCCTCTAAATGTCACCCTGTTCTGAGACCTTTAATAAGCTCCTCAACAATCAATCTTTCTCGAGAACAGAGTCGTAAAAAAATCCGAGACCCAATGCGGATGAATTGAGTCATTCAGGCTTACTGGCCAGTGTTCCTAAGCGAGCTGCGAAGGGTCGGTGCCCAAATCACTACCTTTGGTGCTCCTAGTGGGGGGGGACTTTAGTAGTTCTTGGTCTTTTTAAAATAGAAGAACGTATCCTAAAAACAAAGCCCCATCTTTTAGAAGAGGGGGCCTTGTT
This sequence comes from Bdellovibrio sp., assembly GCA_037968775.1. Taxonomy (GTDB): domain Bacteria; phylum Bdellovibrionota; class Bdellovibrionia; order Bdellovibrionales; family Bdellovibrionaceae; genus Bdellovibrio. The sequence goes on along the minus strand of JBBKWD010000003.1, from coordinate 860 downwards.
GGTGAAAGTCTAATTGAGGTACTTAAACTAATCGGCGCAGTTTTTTTAGGTGAGAAATTGAACTTCTTTCTACATGCAAGTGTTAAGGTCGACTCTGATTGATTCAAACATCATGACATTATCTGCCACCCAAAGATTATTCAATTCCCCTCCTGAATACGAAAGACCAACCACAGTTAGCCCGGTTCTGTGACTAAAGGTAACTTTCTTAGTTTTCTGGATGTAAAAACCACTATCGTGAAGACCGGGAGTCTTTGAAATAAGCACACTTTCGCCTTCGCCATTTTGACAAAGGACAGCTGTCACGTTGCCGCCATAACTACCTTCCCCCTGTCTACATGCAAATTGTTCTACGTATGAAGAGGGGCACGCACTTGAATCCGTATAGCCCGGGAGTTTTCCACTTCTGCTGATGGCCATGGCAAATGCCGAAGGAAGAATCACTAAAGAACTAATAAGTAAAAATCGCATTTTCATTGTATCTCCTATTTTTCTGTTAAAGGGTCGTTTAATCATTAACTAACTGTTGAGGTTTAGATCGATTAGAGTCCGAATGTTGCCTGTACGCGATGCTCATGGATAAGCTCCCAGCAAAGAGTCCAAACGAGAGGCGCTGAAAAAAAATAGGCAGATGACATATTTTGCCAAGTCTAAAACTCTGAGTTGAATTTAAAGGTGTTTTCATCTTGGTTTCCTCTTGCTTAGGGATATATTGCAAAAAAGACGCCAGTTTTAGCCAGAGCCCCGGGTAGGGGCCCGGGGCCATTTCGCTTAAAATAATGACATGTCGTCGGTAAAATTTTGGTTTCGGAGCGTTTATATAGATAGGGGCTCTGTTGAAAACCCTTTTTATCGCACTT
>JBBKWD010000002.1:0-37450 GCA_037968775.1 Bdellovibrio sp. | reverse complement strand
CTTTCAGGGAATATTTGTATTTCTGCTGAAGCATAGGCTGTGTCATTGGCGCCGATCGCCATGAAGCCCGCGTGACCCAACGAAAACTGTCCCGTGTACCCGTTGACGAGATTCAGACTCATCGACATCAAGCAATTCACGCCAACAAATAGAACCATCAGTTGAATATAAGCGTTAAAGCCAAAATCAAAAATCAAACCAATAGCAGCTAAAGCAACAAGAGAAATAAGAGGATTCTTAAATGCCCTCATCAGACTTTCTCCGTCGTATATTTGCCTAAGAGTCCTGAAGGCTTGAAGATCAAAATAACAATGAGGATTCCAAAGGCAAGGGCATCACGATAGGTGCTTGATAAGTAGGCCACGACCATTTCTTCTGAAAGGCCCATGATCAAGGCGCCGACAACGGCCCCGGTCACATTACCGATTCCGCCCAGGACGGCCGCGATAAAGGCCTTCATGCCAATCATCATTCCCATCAGGGGATCAATTTTAGGATATTTCATTCCAACCAAAACACTGCCGATCCCGGCAAGGGCTGAACCGACAATAAAGGTAAAGGCGATAATTTTATCTGGATGTACCCCAAGAAGGCTTGCGACTTTGGCGTTGCTGCTGACGGCGCGCATCGCTTTGCCAATTTTTGTTTTATAAATTAAAAAGTCCAAAGACAGCATTGCTATTATACTGACAACTAAAACGGTCACATCGAATGTTTGGATGTTCACTTTAGAAATTGAAAATAAAACGGAGTCCTTCATGACCTCGGGAAAAACTTTTGGATCCGCACCAAACACGACTTGAGCGCCGTACTGTAAAAACAAACTCACGCCAATGGCGGTGATCAAGATATTCAATTTAGGGGCATTTCGAAGGGGGCGATATGCAAAGCGTTCAATGACCAAGCCTAAAAGGCTGCAGCCCACCATGGAAATCAAAATAAGAATGGCCAGGGTGCCAATGCCTGGCTGACCTTCAAGTCCCAAAATTTTCGCGGCATAATAAGAAATAAAGGCACCGACCATATAAACATCGGCGTGGGCAAAGTTGATCATGCGGAGAATTCCATACACCATCGTATATCCGAGAGCGATCAGTGCATAAATAGAGCCAAGGCTGATGCCGTTGATAATATGTTGTATGAAATCCTGCATGTGGGTCCTTAAGGTGTGATGGTCGAAATAAACTTACGGTTCATGCCTTCTACTTGAACGACCACGGCACTTTTCACGGCGTCGCGATTATCATTCAATGTAATTTTACCTGTGACACCAGCAAAATCTTTAGTCTTTGCGATTTCGTCACGAATGGCTTTTCCAGAAAAGTCTTGAGCGCGCTCAAGCGCTTGCGCCATGATGCGAGCCGCATCGTAACCCAATGCCGCCAATGCATCTGGAGTTTCGTTATACTTTTCTTTGAATTTCTTGATGAACTCAGTCACGGCTGGATCTGATGATTCCACAGTGTAGTGGTTTGAATAATAAGAGCCGTTGATGGCGTCTTTCCCAATTTCAGAAAGTTTATCGCTGTCCCATCCGTCGCCACCCATTAGCGGAACTTTGATTCCCAATTGACGAGCTTGCAAAGCAATAAGCCCCACCTCTGTATAGTAGCCCGGGATATAAATAGCTTCGGGGCTTTTTGCGCGAATCTCAGTTAATTGTGCTTTGAAGTCGATGTCACCACCTTGGTAACTGATATCTGTCACAATCGTGCCACCCATTTTTTTAAATTCGGCCGCAAAAACATCGGCCAGTCCCACGCTGTAATCATTTTTGACGTCGCGAAGGATAGCCACTTTTTTAATCTTCAAATTCTCTGTTGCAAATTTTGCCATCACAAAACCTTGGAAAGGGTCAATGAAGCAAACACGGAATACATAGTCGCCTATTTTAGTGACATCCGGATTTGTAGAAGAAGGTGAAAGAAAAGGGACCTTGTTTGCTTGGGCAATCGGAGCCGCGGCTTTCGAACGGCCGCTGGCAACGCCACCGATAATGGCAATGACATTATTCTGTGTGATCAAGCGAGTTGTGGCAGAGGCGGCCTCTTCGCTTTTGCCCTGGTCATCAAGAGTGATCAGTTTGATTTGTTTTCCTTTGATGCCGCCTGCCGAATTGATTTCGTCAAAAGCTAAACGAACACCTTTATTTGAGCTCAACCCAAAGGTAGCATCGCTACCAGTCAGTGAATCGTATTCGCCAATTAAAATTTCATCTGTTTTTTTTGTGCAACCCATGAGGGTTGGTAAAATAAAGAGGGCAACTAATAGAAAACGTTTCATCGGGACCTCGATTGTAGGTTACTAAAATTCAGAATTTTAGAATTCAATTTACGAGTGAAGAGGTCAAGATAAAACGTAAGTGATTTTCGTAGAAATTAAGTTGCAAGCGTGTTCGCGAGTGAAATTAAATCCATTTGATTTTTCTTTTCGTGCTTCGTGACGAGCTCCAGAGGCACCTGCACAAGTCGCTCGCCTTCGGTACCAATCATGATGTCGCAGAATCCTTTGAGCAAAGAGTCCACCGCAGCGGCGCCCATGCGACTTGCGAGGATGCGGTCCGCTGCAGAAGGAGATCCTCCGCGTTGTTGGTGCCCCAAAATACAAACTTTCGCGTCCATCCCAGATTTTTTTCTAATAGCGTCGGCAAGATCATATCCGCGTCCGGGTTTTTGTCCCTCTGCCGTGATCAAAATGCTGCTAGTTTTTCCTCGAGCGATGCCTTCTTTGATGCGATCAATGGCTTTATCCACAGTGGTATTGCCGTCGGGCGTAAATATTTCTTCAGCTCCGCCAGCCAGGCCAACATGGGAAGCAATGAAACCGGATTCTCGGCCCATGACTTCGACAATAAACAGACGATCGTGGGAAGCGGCCGTATCGCGAATGCGGTCGATGGCACCAAGGGCCGTGTTCACCGCAGTATCAAATCCAATTGTTTTATCGCTGCCAAAGACATCATTGTCGATCGTTCCGGGGACGCCGACGATTGGGATCTTGTGTTCATTCCAGAGAGCGTGAGCACCACGGAAAGAACCGTCTCCTCCAATGCAAACAAGGGCATCAATGCCAGCAGCTTTTAAGTTTTGAGCGGCTTTTTCGCGACCTTCGGCTTTCATAAACTCTGTCGATCGACCGGTTTTAAGAATAGTCCCACCGCGCTGAATGATATTTGCCATTCCTCGGAGATGTAAGGGATCAATTTTATTCTCTATCATTCCGACATATCCGCTGTGGATGCCGTAAATTTCAAGATTTTGTGAAATGCCAACCCGAACCACAGCGCGAATAGCTGCGTTCATTCCGGGGGCGTCGCCACCGCTAGTATAGACACCGATTCTGCGAATTTGTTTTTGAAAATGAGCCATACGGAAAGGCTACTATCAGAAGTACAAAAAAGAAAGGGCCGACCCGAAGGCCCGCCCTTTTTTGCCAAGACTAAGTCGTTAAAACTACTTAACCATTGCTTTGAAGTCAGCGCCAGCACGGAACTTAGGTGCCCAAGCAGCTGGAATTTTGATCGCTTTACCAGTTTGTGGGTTGCGGCCAGTGCGAGCTTTACGTTTAGCTTTTGTGAAAGTACCGAAACCAACTAGTTTAACATCATCACCTTTTTTAACGGCTTTTTTGATGTTTTCAACTGTGCAATCAAGAATCGCTTCAGCTTGTGATTTAGAAACTTTAGATTCAGTAGCGATTTTTTCGATAAGTTGCGCTTTGTTCATTTTTGAACTCCTCTTGTGGCACAGCTATGTGCCAATTGTTGTATTAATATCGTGATGATAAATTCACGTCATCCAATGACTCGCTCATCTCAATGCAAAAAAAGTTTTTCGTCAACAGCAAATTGCGAGAAGCGCTCGAGGCTTAGGTTTCCGAGTCGTCATCTGAGTAGCCATCTTCATCTGAACTTAAAGAATCACTTGAAGATTGATTGTCTGGTATAGAGTAAGATCCGTCTGCCCAGGCGCCGAGATCAAGAATCCGGCAACGTTCAGAGCAAAAAGGACGAAATGGATTGTCGACTGAGTACAAAGACAAATGCCCGCACTGCGGGCATTTGATTTGTTTTGCTGAATTTGTATTCATAGTTTCGAAATCATCGCTGAGTCTTAATGTTTTCGCAAGACGCAGAGCTTAGTAACGGTACATTACACCGCGGGCAAAGACTTTTGCGACGGTACCCGTATCACTACTGCCCCAAGCAAGTTCGTAAGTAATGGTATTGCCGGTCAAATTACCATTACGCACGAGAACTTGAAGCAAATTGCGGTTCATAGTTTTGCGAACCTCAAAGCCTTTGCAGTCATTAATAACGTTAACAGTTGCTTCGTGAGTGAGGCCATTGTTGAAAGGAAATCCTCCAAAAACCGAACCACCATATTGAAAGGCGCCTTGGGCAACGTAGGCTGCTTTGACATAAAGACTCGCAGATGCAGGAAGTGTAAGACCTTGAGCTGAGCAGTATTGGTTAGCAGCCACATTGGTGGCAGCCGTCAAAGAAATTTCAAACTTTCCAGGCCACCAGTTTTTACAGTCACTCCATCCAGTCGACAGACGGTTCGAACATGCACCTAAACCTTTTTCCAAAAAGTCCTGATACACAGCTGTATTAACCACTTCAAAATAGTTGGGGCTATTGCGACACGAAGTATTTGCGTATTGGCAATTCGAAACTCCATACCGTGTCTGCGTCGGAACAATAGTTCCGTTTGAAGTCACACACTGACCCGAACCATCTAAATAGTTCGGCGCCACGCATCCAGGCAAAATAACCACTCCTCCGCCGCTTCTGTCATTTCCACAGGCTACGACAACAAAGGCCGAGTAAACCGCTATAAATGTAAGAATAAGATTCTTCATAGAAACCTCTCTCAAAAATTATTCATTCTCAACCAATTGGTAGTTCACGACTTGTGCCATGAAACAAAGACTTGGGAGGTGGTTAATTTCGATTCTAGGGAGCGGTTGCCGATTTTTGCTAAAGCTTGCGCCGTGAATTGTCTCTTGCACTAGGGTTTAGACAACGCATCTCACGAGGCATCTCATTCTGAGACTACTTTCAATAGCTTAGAGTCCTCAGAGCGAGGCACTGCCGGAAGCCCGTTTAGTTCTACTTCCCTTTTGGAATGGGCTTCTTGACGAGCATAAAAAATCCAAGGAGCATCACAAAGACACTGATCCAACTCGAAATCGAAAGTCCCAAGTTAGCTCCTCGAAAGTCATCACGGAACTGTTCCATAATGAGACGTCCTAGAGCATGAAGGAAAATCCAAACATAAAAGACGGCGCCTTCTTTTTTAAGAACCTGTGGTCGGCGACTTTTAAGGGGTGTCTTTTCGAGGCCGAGTATCAGAATCAATGTGCCCAGCTCAAAAATCATCGCATAAAGTTGAGTGGGGTGACGGCCGTCCACCGCCCAGGGGAGTTCGCAGCTTTCGCCATAACAACAACCCGCTAAAAAACAAGCACTCCGACCGAGAATATAAGCCAAAGACATCACAGGGGCGAAAAGATCGAAATAGCATTCAAAATTTTTAGGCGCTTTAAAGTATAAATAGATAGCAACAGCGAGGGCCGAAAAAATGGCTCCGCCATAGTAAACAAATCCCCCCTCCCAAAAATACAAAATTTTTAAAGGAGCTTCAGCGTAGTGGTCAAAGTTTTCGTAGAACACATGAAACATGCGGCTGCCGACAAAGCTTGCGACCATTATGATCAGACTTAAGTCTAGAGCAATAGAACGGGAGAGTTGCATGCGGGGGGCTCGAAGATAGACCCAAGCTAATGAAAAACAGACCGTTAAACTGATGACTAAATAGTAAGTAGGGATAACTAAGCCTAAAAACAGCGTTATATTTGGTAACAGGGGAGCCTCCGATACCGACGATAGACTTAATTTTCTTTGTTTATCCGAAATATTCAAGACGATTCTGGCCAAGCCTCCTGTCTGACTACATAATTAAATTCATATGAGAATGCATCCTGCTGAGATTGCTAAAGAAATTCGCAGCTACTCTTTTTTTCAGTCTTTTTCTGATGATTTGCTTTTGCAAGTGTCGGCGATGGTCCACACGGAATCATTTGGTGCTGGGGACTATATTCTTAAGGAGGGACAAAAAAATGATTCTCTTTATTTTTTGCGGTCCGGAAAAGTGGAGGTTTCCTTAGTTGGTGAGCTCCTGACGACACTCGAGGGCACGGGCGAAGTGCTGGGTGAGATGAGTGTCATTACTCGTAACGCCGCTTCGACAACCATTAAAGCTTTGGGGCCTATTGAGTGTTTCGCCATTCGCACGGCCGATTTTGAGCATGTCCATCCTAAAGATAAAGATCGCTTTCAAGCATTGTTGTATAGAATTTATTGTTTGATTCTGACTGAGCGTCTGATGCGAACAAATGAGAAGGCTCGCTTGTTCGAAATTTTAAATAGAGAACTTCACGAAGCTCAAAATGCTTTGGAAAAGGGCGGCGGCGGGCGAGTTCTACTTGTTGAGCCCGATAAAAAGCAGCAGCTCCCAGTGCGTATGGCCATGGGCGGGACGGGCGTGCAATTAGATATCGCCAGTGATTTAGACTCTGCCAGAGGGCTATTAAAGGCAGGTTCCTATGATGTCGTCATGACAGAGGAAGGCTGTGTTGAAATTCTAAAAGAACTCGAGGCGAGTAAAGCGTCTACTCACGGAATTTTGCTGACGACCAAAGATGTTGAAGGCAACTTGCAGATCCTGCAAAACAATCGATTCGTTGAACATATCATTTCTAGGGATGCCCAGGACCGAAATGCGACGATTCGGTATGTGCTGACAGCGTTAGGAAAGATCCTGAATAAAGATATATTTGGATTGGAAAAATATCTGACTTGGGGAGTGGAAGTTCAAAAGAAAATGGTGAGCAGTTCCTCGCAGCGAGAAGAGCTGCGTGAGGAAATGGCCGTTTACTTTAAAAAAATGGGCGTTCGGCAAACAGTTTTGGATAGAATGAATACAGTTGCCGAAGAAATGCTTATGAATGCTATATACGACGCGCCCGTGGATACTCAAGGCCAGTCAGTTTATAATCATATTTCTCGCAAACAAGAAGTGGAGCTCGAGACTCATCAAAAGTCACAGCTTAGCTATGCCAGCGATGGAGTTTTGCTTGCAATAGCGGTTAAAGATCCATTTGGTGCTCTAAGTAAAGATACCATTATTAGCTATTTAATTTCTTGCTATCAGGGTGAGGCTGGAAGTTTGAACTCGGCAAAGGGTGGTGCGGGACGAGGTCTCCACCAAATTATCGAAAATGCGGATCTGACGATATTTAATGTGAAGCGCGGAGTTCGAACTGAGGTTATCTGTCTCTTTAATATTGACGGACAAAAGCGCGAGGCCCAGCCAAGTTTCCACTACTTCTTTATGTAAAAAAAAAGACTTTCGATCTCTTTCGAAAGTCTTTCTAAAATTCTCAACAAAGTTGATTCTAAAATCTGGGGACCCTATGCGGCGTCGACTTTGGAGGCTTTAAGTTTCTTGTTCTCTAAGAACATAAGTAGAAGCAGTAAACAGACGCCACCGACAATAGCCATATCGGCAACATTGAATGCTGGCCAACTCCATCGACTGATATGAAAATCTAAAAAATCGATTACATAACGAAAGCGTAAGCGATCGATATAGTTTCCGATGGCGCCACCAAAAATACAGGAAAGGGCGACGATTTGACGAACATCCGTGTTACTAACCCCACGTAAAATTCCCAAAATGATGATCAAGGCAATGGGAGGCATGGTCAGAAAAAATATTTCGCGAAAAGAGGGATGGCTTTCAGCCAAGAATCCAAAGGCCGCGCCAAAGTTTCGAACATAGGTGAGATTGAAAAAGTTTGGAATCACAACAACAGATTCGCCTAAGTGAAAATGAGTGTGGACATAGATCTTTGTTAACTGATCCAGAGCAATCAGAACACCAGATATTGCGAGTAACCATAAGTATTTTTTGTTCATGCTAAAGCCTCAAATCAATAGGGCAAATTTAGGGAAGCATGAGTATAGCGCAAAAAAATTCAGACTTTAAACCTTTTCCGTGTGCGAGGGCTCTCGGAAGCTAGTTCATCATCCCTTTAGAGCGGCTAAAGCCAATTTTTACGAGCATACGCAGGGCTTCAGACTCGGAGCTCAAGTTGAATTCACATTTGACTTCCTGAATCATTGCTAGGGTGGTTCCGTCCAGCTGATCCATCAAATCTAGTGCCTGAGTGGTGGCGACGAGGGACTTTTCCGTATAAGTGACTTGCGTCTGAGTAGTCATAGGTACGGTTGTCACAGTTGGGGAAGGACTCTTAGTTGCCTGGCTTTTAAGCTGCGTAGGATGCTGTTGCGACACTGCTATTGGTGCTTGTGCCTGAACCTGAAGTTGAGTCTGCGCCTGTTGTTGTGCCGCTAAGTGCGATGCCACGACTTGAGCTTGCACTGTCATTTGCTGGGGAACAGAAGGTTTCGGTTCGGTGGCCGTTTGCATCTGTGCAGAAGTGGCTCCGGTAGGACGATCCAACTCACCCATCATGCCGGCAAGACTGCGGAGCTCATTTTTAAAGTTAACGATGCTCGGGCGATCCAAAGCACTGTCGCCATCACGAGTTGCTTTTAGATAAAGGCTCACCAAAATATCCGGAGTCGTTGCGATGTCCTTCAACGATGAGTTTTGCACCATAAGCCATTGATAGGCTTTTAGTAGCGTCTCTTTCGTGTAAGCCTGTGGTGGCAAGGGATTCATGGTCATCAGCAGTAGAGCTCCAGCATCTAAATCGGTCGAGGGACAAAAACTACAGAGTCCGTTACTGCGAGTCAATCTACAGTCATGACAAAATCCAAACAAATGTCTGCCTAAAAAATGAGCATCACTAGATAGGGTCGAAAAGACCGATTATAAAACTAGAGGCGACGCAGAATCCAGAAGAAAGACAGAGAGTTTTTCTTGATTTTCTAGGATGAATTTTTAACGAGACAATAAGTAAACAGGTCTTAATTTTCAAATAGGTGCGCGAGGTTTTTTTAAAAAAAAAGAAGGAGACACTCTCAGTGAGTGGCTTGTGGTAGGTGGCTAGTAGGCCTGGGGGAGCGTAAAAGTAAAGAGTGGTCACTCTGCAGTTGTTGTTTCGTGCGGTTGTTGTGAATTTGTCTATTCCCATTTTGAAAATAAAAAACGGGGAGAGACAATTGTCTTTCCCCGTTTTAATTTAAAAAATAATTTTAGAAACTAGTTCACGTAGTCTTTAGCAATGATTCCGTATTTCTCAATTTTGCGCAGCAAAGTTTTCTTCGGAATATTTGCGTGCAAAGCAGTTTGATTGATACGCCCTTTGAAAGTCTTCAGAGCTTTGATGATAAACTCTTTTTCAAAGGTTTCTTTCTGCGCGTTGAAATCTAAGCTCTCAGTGCCCTCGTATGGCAGGATTTCATCGTCACCCTCTTCTGGAGCAAAACCAGTATCAGAATCCGAATCATCATCATCCAAAGAGGCATGCGCACGAGCCACGATGTTGAGTCCCGTTCCAGAAACTGCATGGGCCAAGTTTTCTGGTGATTGCATGTCGATTAAGTTCGTACCAGTTGCAAACAAAAGAGCCTCTGGTAACGACGCCAAAGAAAGAACATTGGTCATTTCCAGAACGAAAGCATGTTCGATCACGTTCTCAAGTTCACGGATATTGCCCGGCCAAGAGTGTTTTTTTAGAACATTCATCGCATCGGCAGAGATTCCGTTAATGCGTTTGCCGTGGGCCAAGTTGAACTTCTTAATAAAGATATTCACCATGTGTTCCATATCGTCTTTGCGTTCAGCTAACGCTGGCAAGAATATGGGAACAACATTAAGGCGATAGAAAAGATCTTCACGGAAAGTGCCGGCTTTAATCATGTCCTCAAGTGGGCGATTGGTGGCGGCAAGAATTCTGACATTTGCCGGGAATTCACGGTTGGAACCAACAGGTGTGAAAAGCTTTTCTTGAAGTACACGCAAAATCTTAACCTGCATCAGTTGCGGCATATCGCCAACTTCGTCCAAGAACAGGGTGCCGCCTTCAGCAAACTGGAATTTGCCAATCTTGCGCTGATCCGCACCCGTGAAAGAACCTTTTTCGTGACCAAAGAGTTCGGACTCAAAAAGGTTCTCAGGAATTGCAGAACAATTGATCGGTACAAATTTTTCGTCTTTGCGGGCCGAGTTGTAGTGAATGGCTTTTGCGATAAGCTCTTTACCTGTTCCTGAAGCGCCACGAATTAAAACCGGAGTTTCAACTTTGGCCAGACGGTGAATCATATTAAAGACTTTTTGCATTTGCGAAGTGTGGCCAATGATCTTGCGACCGGCTTCGTGCATAACCGGAGCAGAGGCCGCGATATTAGATATCAAGTTGTGAGCATTCACGGCCTTATCAATCAGGCCCAAAAGATTTTCCGAAGTTACTGGTTTAGGAAGGTAGTTGTAGGCGCCATCTTTAACGGCTTGAACAGCATCATTGAGGGTGGCATGAGCTGTCATGACGATTACGATAATTCCTGGATCGAATTCTTTGATTTGGCGAAGAGCTTCAAGGCCGTTCATGCGAGGCATATCAACGTCAAGAATCACAATGTCATATTTGCTAGTTCCGGCTTTCACCTTTTCCATGGCGTTGACGCCATCAAAAGCTTCGTCAACTTCAAACCGTTGAGTCACTGCCAGAGCGGACTTTACGGATAAACGTAAGCCTTGGTCATCGTCGACTACTAAAACCTTAAGCATCTGAACCCCCTTGCACCGTCGGTAGTTCTACCGTGAAAGTGGACCCATTACCAACGGTAGATTCTACAAAGATGGCCCCTTTGTGTAATTCCGTGAAATATTTAGCTAGGTAAAGGCCCAACCCTGATCCTTTTATAGGGGAGCTCTTGGCATTTTTACTTCTAAAGAACTTCATGAACAGGTTCGGCAATTCATCGGCGGGAATGCCCGGCCCCTGATCGGCCACTTGTATGACAATTTTGTTATCTTGCTCTTCGCTTGAGACCAGAATTTTGGTGTCTTCCGGGCTGTATTTAATGGCATTTTCCACGAGGTTTGAAAGCACTTGTTTGATGAGCTCGGGATCCATCGGGATTGGAAAAAGAGGCTCTAGCTCTGAAACAATTTGAATGCGCTTAAGCTTGGCCAGGAATTCGTGTTTGCGAATGACCTCTTGCAAAAGCTGGTTCACGTCTTTGGATTGCAAATGCAGCTGCACGCCTTGGCTTTCAATGCGCCCGTAATTTAAAATAGCGTTGATAAATTTTAGCAGGTCATCAGAAGATTGTTGGATCGTATCGACAGCTTCCCGTTGTTGAGAATTCAGCTGAACCTGTTCGGCCAAAATAACCTCTGTCATCCCCTGAATACGCGCTATCGGCGTCTTGAGATCGTGGGACATCATCGAGATAAAGTTCGATTTAAGCTCTTCCACTTGGCTCAGAATTTTATTTTTTTGGAAGTACTCCCAACTGCGCCGGTTCTCGACAATAAGGCGATAGGGGATAAAGAAGTAGTAACAGAGGAAGATGGCGAGGAGCGGGTGCGCGATGGGGAGCCAAATGCCGAAGGGCCAGAAGGCCACGTAGGCAAGAAGAACGAGGGCACCGACTGTTAATCCCAAAATAATAAGACCTTGTGCAGGCTTCAGAGTGAGCACGACATGAACGGTGATTATTGCGACAAGGGCAATCAAAAACCAATTAACATTGGACTTAGATTTTATGGGCCCGGAATTATTGATAAGAGTTGTAATAATATTGGCTTGAAGCTCCGTGCGAGTCATGGCATTCGGCTTGCGGCCAAACGGAGTCATTGCGTATTCGGATTCCTGAAGTTCTAGATCTGTGCCGATTAAGACGATTTTGTCTTTAAGGCGATCTAAATTAACTTCTTTGCTGTAGATGTCTTCAAAGAGAATAGACGGAAACGAACCGGTGTCGCTGAAGTTAATATACGACTGATCGGTATCGTAAAACTCAAAATGTCCTCGAACGTCTTTTGGATTCAAAATGGTTTCATTAAAAATGGCTGCCAGGCTTACCTGTAGCATCGGGCGGCCCTGGTAAGTCAGTAAGATTCTTCTGGAAACCTTGTCTTTACCAAAATTAAGATTATCAGCTGTTTTGGGGCTAGGACTGGTCTTAACCTTTTCGAGTGGAGCTTTGAGGAAAAGTTGATTTTCCTCTCCCTTCATTGGCGTCGCGGGGGTCGAGGCATAGGCATTGGGAGACGAAATGAAAGTTTCTTCCCATTTGTTTTTGGATGCGACATCACCGGGAACTTCTTCTAAATCAAAGTCATAGACAACGGCCTTGGGGCTATGGCTGAGAAGGTCTTTAAGAACTTGATTCTGGAGATCGGCCGAAGGGACGCCTTTAAACTTCTGGATCGTAGAAGGGCGAATGAAAACTAATTCTATGTGCTCAGGCTTTGGCGAAATCAAACGACCGCGAAAATTAAGGTCGTAAATAAATGAGTCAGCGTAATCGAGATTAATTTGAGCAACGACAAACGACATCCCCAGCGCAAAGAGCACTCTAAAAACAAATGCCTTGGTGAACCAGCTGGGCTTACCAGTCACGGCCTCTTTGCTTGAGGTGGGTAGCATAAATCGAACTAGTCTGAAGGAAAGCAGCGAGGATTTGGGCTGCCATTTTTAACTACTGAAGGTTGTGCCTTAGTTGGTCTCACAATTTTGATATGTGTTTTAGACTGAGTGTTCGTAGTGGACATAAATTCCCCTTTTTAGCAGGTGGTCCTGCTTAGTTTGTAATACATAATTGCCGTACTAATCAAGCTCCGAGTGCGTTTGCAGAAAACAGGGTCTTTGGAGTGTTTTTCACCTGTTTTTTGCTTATGAACGTACATACAACCACCTCCGCAGAGATGACGAGCCCAACAGCTTTGACAGTTGTTTGCTTCAATTAAAGATTTTTCATAGCCTTTGAGTTTTTCAGTGTCGACTTGAGTGCCCTGGCCGACTTTTTCACTGGCATGTCCCACATCCCAAGGGCAGGTAAAAAGATTGTTGCGAGCATCAACAATCATATGGGATTTGCCGGCACCGCAGAAATCTTGAATTTTTAGCTGCTTATCAAGCGAACTAAAGAAGTGGTCGAAATGTCGAATCTTTCGCAGTCCAAGTTCGCCGCCTTCAGCGTACGCCTGCGAAGCGATTTTCTCCATTTGCTCCACGAACTGATCGCTGAGCTTCTCGTCGGAGTCCGTTACACTGTAAGTAAATTCATACTGATCAGCGGGTAAAGTTTTGTAGAATTGGTAGGCGCTGTACGGATTCATGTTCTCAGCAGAAAAAACACCATGAAGTACGACGGAAGAAATCTGACTTCGATTGTTAAAAAGTAGATTCAGGCCATCAACGACAGAGGCCGTACTGCCAGTACCATTTTTTAAGGGACGGACTTGGTCATTAAATTCAGCGGCGCCATCAATACTGACTGCGACTTCACAATTAATATCGTTCAGAAGCTGCAGAGTTATCTCGGTAAAAAGAGTTCCATTCGTAACGATCGAAAAGGAACAACCGAGTTCTCTTACAGCACAGGCCTCTTTAACATAATCAGCGAGAGCACGGATACCGTCTGGATATAAGAGTGGTTCTCCGCCTAGGAAGGTGATTTTAAAATTTTCGTGAGGACTGAGGCGGTCTAAAAAAAATCGAAGTTGGGGAATTGTTTTTTCAACTGAAATTTTTGCTTGGGGGGCGCCATAAGTGCCATCGCCTCCAGCCGCGCAATAGGTGCAAGCTAAATTGCAAATCTGAGTGACGTTGATGGTGAGACTTTTGACTTTTTGATCTTGAACAAAAAGACTGGCTTCAGAGCTGTCTGTATTGTTCCAATCGATCAGATCATTCAGAACTTCGGTGCTCTCGGGGGTTGGAGCCGCATCAAAGGAACTCCATAACTCTTCTGAAATTTCGGCAACCTCAAGATTTCGGGCATGGAAGGCCACCGGAGCAGTGTTGCCCCACTTAATTGCCATAATGTCCCTAAAATATCTAAATTCAGTCATTGCCAATGAGTATAGCAAAAAGTGTTCCAAATTGAGACAGAGATTGGATTAAAAAATACCTGTAATTTCAATGACCTAGCATCCATGGTCTAGGGCCGCTTTGGCTGAATTCAGTTTAGGTGGGGTCAAAGTGAAACTTCTATAAGACTGCCTAATAGTTGAAAAGCGGATCAGGATAAAGAAATCCAGTTTAGAAGGGAATTGAAGTCTGGCCACTTTTGCATTGAACTAAGGCTTGGAGTTAAGAAAATGCGCACAAAAATTCTGATTGTTTTGATGAGTCTGGCTTATGCGATTTTTTCAGAACACCTTCATTTGGATAAGTTAGATACTTTTTTTTCTGATTTTGAGCAGGTGGTTATAGCGAAACCCTTGGAAGGCAGTCCGTCCGCCTGGATCAGTATTTCAAAATTGAAGCAGGGGAAAGAGGAAGTGCCGGGCTCCGTATTTTTGGATTTTATAAACTCAATAATGCGAAAGAAGCCAAGGCGAGTTCTGTTAGTTCTCTCTGAAAAAGAAATTCAATTTTCAAAATCTCAACAGGGAGAGTTTGTAAAAATATTAGAACTGAATCCCAACCTAATGATTTTAACCCGTTGGCAAAATAGGGAAGAGTTTTCCTTTTTACCAAAGGAACAACACTTGACCTTTATGACGGCCATCGATTTGACCACAGGGGGAGCTGATGGACGAATTCGGAGACTCGTATTAAGTATGGATGGCAAAGAGTACGACAGTAACTTCCTAAAGTTCACAAAGTTCACCGATGTGTCGCTGCCATCTCTGCAGAACTTCCCGGGAATGTTTAACTACTATGACTCGAAGCAGGCACACATTCGTTTTTATCAAAACAAAAGTATTTCGGAAATATTTCTGAAAGACAATTTTGAATTTTCTAGCGATATAGAAGGAAAGTCCCTCTTTGTCGGATCATTAGACAACTTCAGTGTATTCAATAGCACATCCATAGAAAGTCGATTCACCCTGGATTCAAGTTTTACCTATCAAAGCCTTCGTAGTGATGCTTACGTAATGTTGAATATTTATGAAAATCTACGACGCGGCGATTACATTCATTCGCTTTCAATTTGGAATCAAAGTCTTTGGATATTTGGATTTGTTCTGGTGGGCTTCATGGGACTAATTTACTTGAGACCATCTCAGTTTATTTTTGGCTCTTTTGCATTGCTAGGACTTTCGCTAGTAGTTTCAGCTGCGCTGCTGTTTGTGTTCAGCTATAGGCTGGATGTTGCGCGTATTTGGATGGCACTATTCCTTATGCAATACCTCGGGATTCCATATTTGCTTATTAAGATAACAAAAAAATCTGGTGAAGAAAAAGTGCGACAGGCCTCAGAAATGGCTGAAGAGAGAATGAGGTCACGAATTCTGGTGAGAGCAGTTGCGGCCGATGCTAGTTTTAAGAATGTCGCCCAAGTCTCGCACGACATACGCAGTCCACTGATGGCATTGCAAGTCGCACACCGAGTGATAAAAGACTCCATCTCTCCGGAGGCCGGGGAGTTGATACAAGGATCCATTGAAAGACTGAAGTATATCGCGGAAGACACCTTGACGAAATTTCGCAAGGGTTCTGCAGCGACGTCAGCCGATTCCGAGTTTCTTTTGAAGTCAGTCGTACAGGACTTGGTGGCGACTTTCGAAAAGCTTTACCCGGATGTTTCTATCAAAGTAGAAATTCCAAACGGAATGAAGTTGTTATGGCCACCTCATTCTTTGGCGCGGTCTTTGACAAATCTATTTAACAATTCCATTGAAGCCTACGGTGCAGAAAAAGCGGGTCTTCAAATTCAACTATCGGCTGAGTCATTGCCTTCCAGAAGTCGAATTCTGATTCAAGATAATGGACCGGGAATTCCGAAAAATATCCAGGGACAACTTTTTAAAGCAGGAGCAACATTTGGCAAAAAGAACGGAACTGGTTTGGGTTTGTATCAGGTGCGCAAAGATCTTGAAGAGTTTGGCGGGCACATAAAAATCCTGCAAAATACGGACGGAGCTTGCTTCGAACTGACCCTGCCTCGCTATCTCAATCATATCCCCATGAAGATCTCAAATAAAGTTGTAGTCGTTTCATCGGAACTGCACACGCCTGAGTTTCCATCTAATACTGAAGTCCAAGTGTTTTCTTTGGTAGAGGAAGCAAAGGTTTTTTTCGCGAGTGTGCAACGGCTGCAGGACTTTACTATTCTAATAGATTTAGTTTTTCCGGGCCAACAAGACACAGCATTCGATCTGATTGAATCTTTTCAAGGCTCTCGCCCCTATAAGGTTATCATTTCCACGTCTTTGGGGGAAAATGAAGACATTCGCAAGATGTCCGATCGGTATACAGCTCTGTTGGTAACACCCGGGTTGCTTTCGCGCTTCGAATTTAGCACAAACTAATTGGTCCCTAATTAAAACTAAAGAACTTCGCAACACTATTCAAGCGCGGTGGGCCGCCAAATTTTTATTCGCAGCACCCGAGCCTTTTTTAGTTCTTGAGAAAAATCGTCACTATCAAATCCCCCAACTACAATACCATCGACCCGAAGTTCAATCGCTTTCTTCAGGTGCTTTTGAATCGTCTGCCCAATGATGGTGTCGAAAAAAAAAGGCGCCATGGGCGCCTTTTTAGAATGCAGTAGAGATGTAAATTTATTGAATCGTTAATTCACCAGAGCTGCTGTTGGTCTGCATACGTAAATCGTAAGACCGATTGTCCAAAAGACTTTGGATATACATGAGAGAGCGATAAAGCTCTTCTTCTGCAAATGATCCAAATTTAAAATGAATGGCATCCGCGCCTTTTGCCGAGAACGTCATCTCATAAGAAATCATTTTGTCTCTGTTTTCTTCAGGCAAAAGTGAGAGTAAAAACCCTTGGCCGCGTTCCTGCCAGAGAGGGAAGCTTTTGAGTCTCTTAAAGGCAAGGTATCTTTCCTCTGAAGTGGTGGAGGTGCCAACGACATTAGAAAGATAGCGTGAAATCCACATGAGGTCTTGTTCATAAGCTTCTATCCAAAATCCTCCGGGACGAGAACTCCCAACGGGTTTGTTGGAGGGTCGAACAGTAGGGCGACCTGTTGCTAAAATGTAGCTGGTAATGAGCTTGTTTACTTTTTTGCTATCCATGCGAGGCATACTTCTAAGAGCACTCGGTTGGAAGAACATTTCTGTTTTAAAGTAACCATTAACCTTATCACCTTTTTCAAAATTCCAATTTTTCCAATCGATACGTGCGAATTCCGTTGGTGGAATAAGCTTTTGCACATACTTTTTGATGCGTTGATAGTCGCCCTTTGAAACCGTTTTCATCTTGATTTCTTTTGACTGGGTCAGAGCAATAAACTTATTCGGCTTCCATGAGTCGTCAGAGCTAAAAAGGATATTGCTTCCATCTGTGGTTTTGTCTCCGAATAATCCGAACAATAACTTAAGGTCAGAAGTAGTGGAAAAAGTATCTAAAAGAAACTTTTGTTCTTCCTGATCTCGATTATAGAAAACCACGCGATTTTGCGCGAAGTGTGCACCGGCCTCAACTCGAAGAAAGTTAAAACCAAGTTTGAATTTAGTGCGGGAAACTACGGCGCTGTTCGAGCCGCGGAAAACTCGGTCGATTCTCCTCTGATCGCTGTCTAAATTTCTATCTTCAAAGGCAATGTCTTCAATGGTGGATACGTCATTCAAAAGGGATTCTTCCATCTTCTTTCGAGACTCGAAGGGATTGATCAAGGCAATGTCTTTAAAACGCGATTTTTTGCCCATAAGATCATCGTAGGCTTGCACCGCTGCCGACTGGTTGAGGTCAAATATATAGTCTAACATAAAGAGTTCGTTTCGGCCTCTGCTGGCGTCAACAGAAAATGGCTTTACCTGAATAATGCTTTTAATTCGACGATCGATATATTTGAAGCCTACGATATCGAGGCCTCGCCCCATTTCAAGCTTTCCTCCCATTCCAAAACCTTTGCCTTGGCTCGAGATCAGTTTGAGGCGCAATTTGTTGTCGGGCATTCTAAAGATATGAATAAGAAATTCGCCGGAGACCATAACATGGGTCGAGCCGCTGAGCTCTGCGTATTGATTCAATAGGTTGCTTGCGCCAATGGAAAGTGTCAGAGACAAGTTTCCTTCCAACGCAACAAAGTCACCTGGATTCAAATTGCGAATCGCTTTTTGAGAAGTCAGGGGGATATTTTTGAAGGTGTAGGGAATTGCCGTCAGAGATTCTTTTTGAGATTTAAACTGTCGAGCAAAAATAACGTTGTTCTCTTTACGAATTCCAAAACCAAAAGGTGAATCGTTATCATCGATCAAGTCACCAGCGTTGATGTCGAGCTGAAGTTCGTAGCGATCAAGGCGAGTATAGTAGCCATCGACATAAGAAGGTTCCGATTTAATTCGATATCCAAGTCCAGTCGAGATGCCTTCGAAGATTTCACCGTCAATGATGTCAATTGCTCCGCCGATTTTTTGCTTCGCGATTTGTTTTCGAATTCTTTCAGCAATTTTCGAAGGCTCCAAAAAATCACTGCCCGCAAATGCATTTGTGGGCCCTAACAAAAAAGTTCCTACAAGGAACAACAAAACAAGGCTCTTCTTGAGCATGGTCTCTCCTATACGTCCATAAAAGTTAACCTAAACCCCCGAGCAATAGCTCTATCGTGGGCCTAAGTACCTCACAAGTAAGCGAAATGCTGTCAAAAAACAAGACCACGAGGGCCAAAGCCACTTTGCTAACGCATCGCAATCCGAGTGTTTCTTCAGTCTTCAAAGTCAAAAACCCATTGTCGGAAAGTCAGCGCAATGTTGTCATGTGGAAATGAAAATCAAGTTTGTATGGCAAGGGACTGAGCATGAAGTCGAAGTCGAAGAAGGTCGCACTCTTTTAGATGCGGCACTGATTGCGGGCATCAATCCACCCTACTCTTGTATGGAAGGACACTGCGGAACTTGCGAAGCTGCTATAAATGATGGCAGTATTGTTCGCACCTGTCAGACCTTACCAAGGTCTGATATAACTTTTGTGAACTATGATAGGATTCTTCGTCGGACAATCCGATGACAGATTCTCCGTCGGAGAATCCAGCCCTATGATAAAGCCTAGAGTTAAAATATGTATTTGATTCGTGTTTGTTCTCAGGTCATCCTAATAGAAGTATGTCATTGAAAGTAAAATACTGGGGCGTTCGTGGATCACTCCCATCGGCACCAGCACCTCGAGATTGGGCCTATCATATAGAAGGAGTTCTAAGAAACTTCTTTGCTATGGGCTATCGTGATTCTTCACAGATTCAAAAGTTTTTTGAATCGCAAGAAGTACCACTTATTGGCGGCTATGGAGCTGCCACGACTTGTGTTGAATTACAAAGCGGGCGCAGCCAAATTATCATTGATGGTGGCAGCGGTATCCGAAATCTCAGCGAACAAATTATGACGGGTACCACTGGGAGAGTAAAAGGTCCTTTCCATATTTTTATGACCCATTTTCACTGGGATCATATGATTGGTTTGCCGTTTTTTACGCCGAATTTTATTCCCGGCACTGAAGTTCATTACTACGCCGTTCAGCCGGAGCTGGAGGGTTTAGTTCGCGGGCTTTTTCAAAAACCATATTTTCCGGTTCCTTTTGAAGAGTTAAGATCTAAAGTGTTCTTCCACGTGTTGGAAGAGCGAAAACCAATTAAAGTCGATGACATTGTCGTGACTCCTTACAAGCTCGATCATCCAGATCCTTGTTGGGGTTACAAAGTGCAAGCCGGTGGGAAGACTTATGCTCATTGTGTCGACACCGAGGGGACTCGCGTGACTCGCGAAGAGTTGGGACCTGACTTGCCGTTGTATCAAGGAGTCGATTTGATGTATTTTGATGCCCAATACACTTTGCCCGAGTTGGCAGAGAAAGCAAATTGGGGTCACAGTGCCGCTCAAGTAGGGCTTGATATCGCCCTTCGCGAGGGAATTAAGCATGTGCTTTTTGCCCATCATGATCCAGGTGCTCGCATTGACCACGTGTTGGAATTAAAACGCCAGACGCGGGAGTATTTAGAGTCTCGAGTAAGATTTGCAGCAAGCCAGAAAGAAAGCCTGCCAGTAGTCACGTGGGATTTTGCTCACGAAGGTCTTGAAATCGAACTTTAGGTCGATAGATGTCAGGTCGAACTTTAGGTCGACAGGCATTAGATCGAACTCAGTCTTCTTTTCTGAAAACCAAATCAACTGACGACATATCACTTTCAGTTTGAATCGCATTTATAGCGCGCAGATTGTCTTCATCAATCGTGCGAACTTCGGCACCTTCGGGCCATGGAAAATCGTCAGGTGGATATTTTCGCCCAATTTTTTTCATCAAGGACGTCCAAACCGGAACGGCTCCGCTTGAGCCCGTCAATTTATGGGCTTGGTTGTTGTCATAGCCGACCCAGACAACCGATGTTAAATAGGGAGTAAATCCCGCGAACCAGGCGTCCCGATTGTCGCTAGTGGTCCCGGTTTTTCCCGCGGCAGGATGAGTAAATCCATTGAGGGGTATGGCGCGCGCACTGCCGGCTTGAACCACTTGTTTCATCATGGAAACTAATTCAGCCACGGCAATCGGATCTACCGTTGAGGTGCTGTCTTGAACATGCTCATAGACTACTTGTCCTTGAGAGTCAGAGACTTTTCGAATAAAAGAGAGCACTGGTTTTTGGCCAAAATTCGCTAAGGTCATATAACTTTGCAGGACTTCTTTCGGATACATTTCAAAGGCACCCAAGGTGATTGAAGGCAGGCCCTTTAGCTTTGAAGTGACCCCCATCAGCTCTGTCACTTCGACGACATTTTCTAAGCCTACTGAAATTCCCAAAGAAGCTGTCGCCGCATTTAAAGAATTTTTCAGGGCATAAAACATCGGAACGGTGCCAAAGTATTTGCGACCGTAGTTATCGGGAGACCAATTTTGGCCCTCGTACTTGTAGTTGAATTTTTCATCTTTCACCAATGACAAAGGCGAATAGCGTTCACCGACTTCATTTTTAGAAAGCAAAGCCGTTAAGAAAACAAAGGGTTTCATCACAGAACCAATTTGTCGGTGTCCGTCGATGGCTCGATTGAATTGAGTCATGCGATAGTTACGTCCCCCGACAACGGCTGTGACCAGCCCCGTGCGATTATCGCCAACAAGCACGCTGCCCTCTAAAGAGCTTTTTTGTTCTTTGAGTTTTGCGATGTATTTGTTATTTTTTTCCAAGGAATCCAAGTGGCCACGCAGGGACTCTTGAGCGGCCTCTTGGGTTGACAGGTTCAGGGCCGTATAGATTTTCAACCCTTCTGGATTTAGGCCCATCGTGTCCATTTGTTTGCGAACAGCATCCAAATAATATGGAGCGGTTTCGGCGGCTTGAGTTCGCGGGGCGCCGGGAAGGGGCAGATTGTCGGCCTCTGTCATTTGCTCAGCGGTGATGAAGTTAAATTCTTGCATCTTTGTCAGCACTAAATTGCGGCGGCGTTCCGCATTTACAGGTTTTCTGAAGGGATTAAAGAGGCCGGGACTGTTGACGATCGCGGCCATGAGGGCGCACTCACTGGTATTGAGATCGATCGTCTCTTTTCCGAAATAGTAGCGAGCAGCAGAGCCATAACCGCGAACTTGAAAGGCTCCATTTTGTCCCATGTAAATAACATTGAGGTAGGTCTCAAGAATTTGATCTTTTGAAAAACGGGATTCCAGCAGGATCGACATGACGAATTCGTTGAATTTTCTTTTTAAGGTTCTTTCGCTGGTTAAAAAGTAGTTCTTTACTAACTGTTGAGTGATCGTGCTGCCGCCCTGAGCTTTGCGACCGGTGGTGATGTTCTTAAAGATGGCTCTGAAAATTCCTTTGAGACTGACTCCGCCATGCTCTAAAAACTGTGCGTCTTCGATCGACATGATGGCATTCAGGCATTGTGGCGGCATTTCCCCCAGAGTGACCGTTTTCTGCATCAACGGCTCTGCGCCTATATATTGAGCAAGCAAGGGGGCTTCGCCAGTTATTTCGGTGATCGACTCATATGGCGCACCCTGATAAACTTTTGCAATCATCCCGTCATCTTGCAGAACGACGATCTGAATATGACGATCAGCTATTTCCGGCGGCACATGGGAGAGTACCCAGCCAATACAAGTGGCTTCATTGGCTTCCATAGGGACTTGTAAGCGAGACGCACACTCCTCTTTATTGCCAATAAAGTAATCACTGGCCAGGAGGCGCTGGTCAAAATTACGTTTTCGATAGTTCAGTTTTACCAAGGACTCTTCGATCCTATCTAAGGACAAAATCTCTTGCGGCGAGTAAGTCGGAGGGGCGGCATAGAATTCCGTCGGAATCAGGAACTTTTTGGATTCCAGTTTCTCGGTCATTTCTTGCTCTAGTGTGATGAAGGAGTAGACTCCAACGCCAAGCCCAGTGATGATCACAAGCGTTATGAATATTGTAAAACCTAATAAAATAGTCTTTAATCGTGGTCGCAACATATAGAGAGAATAGTATGAAAATCTGTCTTAAGCAAATTTGTGTCGAAGGGATCAGCCGTGGCTAAAAAGAAGGTTGTTGCTAAAAAAAGCACAAATAAGAAATCTCCTGCCAAAAAAATTAAATCTGTTAAAAAACCAGCGGGTAAAACTGCGAAGTCGAGTCAGAAGTCTAAGCCCGTAAAGGCAGCAGTTAAAAAGACTGCTAAAAAGACAGCTAAGAGCTCGACGTCCAAGCAGATGGCGAAAAAACCAGTCAAAGCTGGGCTGAAGAAAGCCGCTGGTAAAAAGGCAGCTTCTAAAAAAGTTGCTCCGAAAAAGACCGATGCCAAGAAGACCTCTGTAAAAGCCAATGCAAAAAAGTCTGCACCGAAAGCTCCTGCCGCTAAAGTCAGTGGCAAAGTTGCAGCAAAAAAGCCTGCAGCAGTTACGATTCCAAAAGCTAAAAAACTAGACCTTACTCATTTCGTGACTCCTTTGGATGATCGTTTGATGGTTCAAGTTTCAGGAACAGAGCGCATGACGCCGGGTGGACTTTATATTCCCGATACCGTGGCGGATATCTCTGGCAACCTTCACGGAGTTGTTGTGGCGGTTGGCCGTGGTCATATGAATAAAAAAGGCCATGTTTTAGAAATGGACGTTCAAGTGGGCGACAGTATTGTGTTTGCCGAATATTCAGGTTCAAAAATTAAGATTCAAAATGAAGACCTTATTATCCTTCGTGAGAGCGAAGTGATGGGTGTGGTTGCAAAATAAAGGAATGAAGATGTTGAGAAAGAACTTTATCAAAGCACTGGGTATTTCTGTGGCTCTGATTTCAAGTCAGGCACCAGCCATGACCTTGGATTGGACAGGCGGCTATCGTTTTGAATGGACTGAAGTAGATCGTCCAAGTTTGGCGAGCCCCTCTGAACGTAAAGCTTATGGTTTAAATTATTTGTACCTCAGCCCGAAAATTATCGCAGCTGATGGTGTCGACGTTGTTAGCCGATTTGATATTTTGGGTAGCTCTCAAAATCCAGGTTCCCAATTGGGCCAAATCTGGGGGATGAATACCTCCAATTCGGCAGCTTCGAGTAACAATCAAGGTGAGGGGAAGATCACTATCAGTCAGCTTTATTTGAAAGCGACGCAAGAGTACGGAGCTTTGCTTGTCGGTCGTGCGCCACTGGATTTCGGTGTGGGCATGGCTTACAATTCCGGCAGCGGTGCTTTTGATCACTGGTATGATTCACGTGACGTCATTGCCTACAAAGTAGTTGTGGGTGACTGGTTCCTTATGCCAATCCTCAGTCGTTCGGCGGCGAAGGGTTACCAGCAAGGCGACACTATTTCTAGCACAGCTGTGCAATTACAGTATGAAAACGCCGACAATCGTTCGTCGTTAGGTGTGATCATGGAAGGCAAAAAGGGCTCTACGGGCGCTTTGGGTTATACCGCTGATCAAATTGCGGCTTATGGTGGAACATCGGCGATTGGAAGTTTGTCGACTTCGACAACACATTTTATGTTGGCCCGTGGTTTTGATGCCTTTGCTTTTAAGGTTGAAGGTGGATTCTTATCGGGCGAAACCGGTATTCGCACGGCAACGAACCAAGATGTTTCTTACAGCGGCTATGGAATTGCGGCGGAGTTGAATTTTCCGCGTCCTGATTCTAAGTGGGAGTTTTCAGCTAAGCTAGGTATGGCGACGGGTGATAATCCAGAAACAAATAATTTTGAGGGTTATGCCTTTGATCAAAACTATGATGTGGGGATGTTGCTCTTTAATCACCGCATGGGTAAAAAAGATTTCTTAAATACCAATGTCTATCGTCCTGTTTCTGCAGGAAGTGCGACTCAAGATTTGGGTGATGTCAGTAACACGGCGGATGATGAGTATCTAAGCAATGCGGTTTATCTTGCGCCTTCAGTGAACTATCGTTGGAGCGAGCGTTTAGATATTCGCAACACTTTGGTGTATGCTCAATTAATGCAGACCGTGAAATCTTCTGTTGATTCCACAAAAGATCTGGGCCTAGAATGGGATATCGAGTTGACTTACAGACCGAGCGAACGAGTTCAGTGGGTGAATCAACTTGGTCTTCTCTTCCCTGGTCAGGCGTGGAAAAACGGGACTAGTGGTTTTGAGAATGGATTTAATTTTGGATTTGCATCTAAAGCCGCCATCAGCTTTTGATATCAGCACGATTGCACTTTGTACGACAGCTTGATGACTACTTGAATACGACATGTTTGGTGGTGAGCAGGGCCCGGGGGACGCAAGTCCTCCGGGATTTTTTTTGGGCGGGGAAGGCTTAGGCCTCTCTTGACTCTTCGGACAGTCCTCGCGAACCTTTTTGTCTGCTGGCATCTTTTTCTTTCACTTCGGTCTCTTGCTTTCCCATCGCCTTTATTTTCGGGCGCTGCGGAACTTGATTCAAGAGAGGCCTAAGCCTTCCCCTTCAAAAAAACTTCTCTCCACCCTTTAAGCTTATCGGGGCACTTGCTCGCCTCCGGCATCGCACCGGACTCGCCTTCGGCATCGGGGACGGGCGCGGGGACTCGGAAAGGTGCCTGGTGACATTTTCTAACTGGGGTGCGTTGGTCCGGGATGGCATCCGGGGGGCGGAGTTCCGGGAGTGAGAACTTGTGGGGGAGTGTGGAGTTTAATTTGTAGATAGGCCTTTCGGAGGTTCTTAAATGAAAGAATTAAAAATTAATCGTGCTATCAAGTGTCTTTATGTTGTTGCTTTGGTTCAGTTGTTGTCTTCGGCCTATATAGCTTATTTATCTTTTGGGTTGATGCGGGCTTCGGTGGAGGCGGCTCGGAATATGGGGCCGGAGTATGCAGCTCATGATTTTGGAATTGGTTTTTTTGGGCCGGGTGCGATTTGGTCTGTTTTGATTGTGGTTGCAGTTTATTTTGTGACTCAGGATCTTAAAAAAGACAAGTGGTGGGCTTGGGCCGGCGGGTTGGCCGTGTTGTTGATGTCGGCTCCTTCGTGGGCGTTGCCGGCTTCGGTGATCGGGATTATTTCTTTGCTCGATGAAGATGTTCGTGTTGGCTTTCTAGAACAAATGGATATCAAAATCTAGCAGGTACCAGGTTCTTTTCGCACGAAAAGAACCTGGTACCTACGAGGGAGCGGTGGGGCTCCCTTTTTTTATATATTTTCTGTGAGTTCTTTTAGTCTTGGTGATAAGTCCGGATCGGTGTCGCGGATTTTTTTGACTAGGCTTTCGGCTTTTTCATAGTGACTGCAAAGCTCCAGCATCGCCGGGTTTTGCTTTCGATAGTGGTCGATCACATTATAAGTGCAATAAACGCCCGTGTGGCGCTCGAGTTTGTTTTTGGAGTTCATCATCTTTACTAAATCCGTAAAGACCTTGTCATCCAGCTTTGATATCGCGTGCGCCAAGATAATATTTCCCTTGGTGCGGAACGACTTTGAAGGTGCCCCGGCGAGCAGGTTCTTTTCGTTTTCAATAACCAGTGAAGGCACACCTTTTTCAGAAAGAATATCGGCAACAGAGGCGTTAATGCGGTCTTCAAGGTTTCTTGAGATCGCGAGAACGGCTGCCGAGCATTCATCATTCCACTGATTGGCAGGAATCAAGGCTTTTCCGAGCATGATGACTTCAGAGAGGATCTCGCCCATTTCTGCTTTTGCCTGTCTTTGCTTGTGGAAGAAGCTTAGAGCCTCGCGCCACTCGATGATCAACTCAACTGAGCAGTGGTGAACTTTGATTTTTCGCATGGTCGTCAGCACAAAACTTAGCTTTTGCAGATCTGTTTCGGTTCTTAAAATATGTAAGAACTTAATAATATCAGAGTCCGATCTAAAGAACTGAATCTGCTGTGGGTTGTGTTTATAGATGTCTTCGACCGACTTCCAATCAGAGATCAACGCGCCTTCGACAGGGGCCATGTTTTTAAATTCAAAGGTCTCTGTTTTTTCTGGCAAAACACAAATGTCGTGAATTTTTTGAGCTTCATGAACCTGGCAGCTCATCAAGTTGCGATCTTTGATGGTGATGGCTTCCATCAAGCGAGTGGCATGAGTCATGGCATCGCCGTCAAAGCCATAGCCGGAGTGCCGTTTGCGGAAAGTGATTTTAGAGCTGGCGATAGCACTTTTTAAGGTGAAGGTACGGCGATCTTGATCGGAAACTAAAAACACCCGGCTTGAGAATTCCTTCATCAGGTCACGGGCAAAGGCCGCGGCTAATTTTTCAGAGTCTTTGGTTTTAAAAACAGCGACGATCTCATCACCGACGGTTTTGTCATAAAGGCCGTCATAGCGCTTTAAAAGTTCGCAGCCATATTCTTCCAAAGAGTTTGTTAAGTAAAAAGCGTCAGAGTCGTTGCCACTTGCGACCACTCTTGAAAAGGCATTGATGTCCACTTTGGTGACTGTGCCATCAAAGCTATAGGGAATGCTCAGGTGATTTTCACGAATTTCGTGCAGAATGCTTTCTTCCAGAGAAGTTTCCAGCAAGTCTTTGTCTTTTTTCTGCGACGACATGAAAGCAGTCGTTACTTGAGTGGCTTTTCGAACAATCGTGAGATCATGTAGCTGTAAGCCGCCGAATATTTTAAAGAACCCACGAACAAAGGGGGAGGCCGAGTCCGTCTCTTTAAACTGACTTTGAATAACTTTTGCCATCATAAGGACTGCAAAAATAACCAAGGCAAGGGCTGTATAAAGAACCATCATGACTTCTTGAAACACGGCCCACTGAACCAGGGATTCTTTCTGAAGGTAATCAAAGATACTGAGTTTTAAAGGCGCATTGAGGCCCAGGTACCACTCTGTTCCGATTTCGCTATCACGCAAAATTAGCACGGGCATGTCTTTAAACTGAAAAGCCTCTACAACTCCCTGTTCTTGAGTCGTGGGCATGGCGTGCGCAGTTTCGGGGAAGGAGCAGGCGGAGTCGAGAGTCTTTAATTGGTAAGCAATCAAGCGGCCAGCACGTTGTTCGGCTTGCAGTTGTTGGCAGGCATCGAGGATTAGATTTCTTTTGGTCAGGCTGTGAACGAGGCCGTTGGTTTTCTGCAGGCTTTCAATGGATTCTTTGGCGGCTTGCTTATTTACGTCTTGAGCCAAATGCCAGAGGGAGTACAGAGCGACAGGGCAATAAAAGATAGCGACGTAGGCAACGACTTTCAGGAGGTCTTTTAAATACTTCATTATTTAATAGTTTTCTTGGGATTTTGTTTTAGGTAAAGGGACCAGGCATTCACCATCGAGTTGTCTTTAAACCGACAGAAATTGTATTCATCTTTATTTTTATCCAGAGCAATCAGATTGCGGCCACCTTTGGCTTCGCAATGATTGGCGGCCGGGTGGAAGACTTCTTTGAGCGTTGGATTCGGAGTTTTGCTGGCTTGGAAGGCTTCACAAGATGGTTTGCCGGATTTGAGGCAAGAGGTTTCGAGCTCTAATTCATCCACAGTTTTTGTTTGAAAAATCTGATAGTTTTTTTCGATAAAGATCGCGTACTCACCCTGTTTGAGTTTCGGAACGGGTGGGAAATAGGGGCGATCTTTGGGGATATTTTTGGTTTCTGCCCAAGCAAAGGACAAGGCAAAGGTGATGGTCAAAAAAATTTGCAGGGTGGCCTTCATGGGGAGCGCTCCTATTTTTTCTGTTTCAAAGCTGTGCCGTCATCGCTGAAGAGCTTTTCCCGTTCGCGGGAGGTGTCGCCAATCGTTCGCAATTGGTTATTTTTGCGGTACTCAATGGCGATGCTTTGTGATTTTAGCTCATCTGAGAAGCTTTTATCATCATATAATTGCTGGACCTTGCGATAGCGATCGCCGCGGACTTCGTTGAAGTAGCGAAGTTCTTGCGCGGTTTTTTCAACATTTGGTGCGGGTTGAAAATTTCCAGAGGCAGGGCGAACGGAACTGGGGCCTCGGCGAGCGGAGGATGAGGAGTTGGCGTTCGATGGAGTGGAAGAGTAACTAGACCCGAGGTTGGCTCCACTGCCTGGTGTGGCGTTGGTGCCTGCGATTTCGGAGGCTGCTGCTGTTTTTCGCGCCGTAGCTTTGTTCGTTGTTGCGGAGTTTTGTTTTGCTGTCGCCGCGATATCAGGTCGAGTCGTGGATGATTTGGAGTCTATTTGTGCGCTCATCGCGCGGACTTTTTCAACGGGGATGTCGTACTTGTCTGCAAGAATTTCTTCGACTACGTATTCTTTGTTTTTATTGGCTTTGGTATTTGCGGGGGATCTTTTGGTAGCGGAGGTCGTTCTCGATTTTGTGGTGCTGGACTCTGCGATCACGGCACCCGCCGGAGTGACGGTTGCTGCGATGGCTTTATTCAGTGGTCCAGCCATTTTTTCTAAGTTTGTGGACATCGCTGTGGATACGCGGTTCAGGCTGCGATTGAAGTTTTCTGGGGAGGACGGTTTTGCGAGTTCCTGAATGTCGGCGTCCTGGACGGGGATGAACTCTGCGGTGTTGATTTCTTCCCTGAGGATCGTTGTCATGGCGGCTTGTTGGGTTTTGTTTTCTTGTTTTTTTGCTTTTTCTAAATTTTCTAAAACTCTAGGTCCTTCGGTGGCTATAGGTGATGCGGAACTATTTTCTTGAGAATAAACCTTTTTGCATTCTAGTTTTGTAAGGGACTCGACATTTTGAGATCTAGCGCAAATTTGGTCAAATTCTGAAGCCTCTTGTTCATCTAAACCGGCATGATGGAAAAGTTCATGTGCGATAACCTGTGCACGATTTTTACAAGAGTCATTAACTAGTAGATTGCCTTTAATTGGGATGTTGATAGCTGGCTTTTTTGGATCATAGCTTGCTTTTTCAGATGGAAGACAGGAAAACTTCAACTTTGTAGTGCCAATTAGTTGTTTGCCGAACTCATCCTGAAAACTTGAAACAATTTTTGTTCCCAGAGTTCTCAATCTAAAATCTTTGTTTAAAATTGTTTGGGTGTAGTCAGAGTTTAGGCATTTTGAAATTAAAGAGGACTGTGGATCTAACTCTGATGAAAGTGACTTCAAAAGCAGTTTTTGGGTAAGTTTACTTTTTTTCTGACAAGACTCATCTAGAACCGAGTTTGAATAGGCAATTTCATTGATGCTGTCAGCAAGGCTTTCGTCGGATATAACCTCCGACGAGGGATGATTCTGCAGTCCACAAGCAAAAGAATCCATGTTAAACATAGTTTTCTTCATTTCGGTCAAAACGCCTACTTTTCCCCCAGTAGAAACGAATAAGCTGTACAAGCGGCCCTTGTGTGAATATTCCACTGCAAAAGATATTTTTGAGTTTTTTGATGAAACGTATATAAAGTACCCTGACTTTGAATAGACAAAATTGCCGGTGCCGGATTTAGGAGTATGGATATTCCCATTGGGTCCGAAACTGTGTGTATAGTATTTTGAGCTTGTCATAGTGACGGGGCTTTGGTCTTGAGCGAGAGATTTAGATAGGGCGACAAACGAAAGCGCAAAACTTAGGGCGAACAATTTTCGAAAAATTGATTTTAATCTAGATCTCATTAGATCAATGTTATCTAATAGTTCTATGTTTATGAAATACTTTATCTATATAGGTACTCTTTGGTCTTGTTTGAGCGCTGTTGCCGCAGAATTGCCCGGTTTTGTAACTGTCGACAAGTCATACAAAACTATTGAGTCGAGCTCAATTCCCAAGGAAATGCTTCCGCGTTGTCGCAGTCAGGATTCGCTGCCGGCCTGCAATGCGATGGCAGCGGCCACTGTTGCGCAAGCAAAGATTTGTAAAGTTCGAAAGGTTCCGGACTGCTCTGATATCTCACCAAAAGATGAGATATCGCCTCTAAGTATGGTTGCGTGGCTAAATACAAACAAGGGGGGAGGCATTAATGAATTTGAAAACCATACAAATATACAACTTTTCAAAGGAACACGTGGCGCTAGTGATGGGTTGAAAAATTCTGCGAAAGACTTCGTGTTTTTTAGTGATTCTTGCTACCCATTTGATCAGCTTTCAAGTGTCTATGGCGACTTCAAACGTGAAGAAGTTGAAAATGTAGTAGGTGTTATGGCGCGTGAGTACAGAAAGTTTAAAACAGAAGGTTCACTTTGTGACGACTGTTTGTTAAAAAGTGCTCGTGAATTCAATATTAAAGCGCCACTGTCCGAAATCAAGAGTGCCCTCGAGAATGACACATTTGGACAATTTTTGTTTGCAGCTACTTTGGGGAATTGTGATGATGCTGTCGATGCATCGCCATCTCCTAAGTTTGAAAATTTTCCTTTGGAAAAAAAGGATTTCAAATATGAACCAGTGTTGAACAAAGTAAAGTCTCTTCTAAAAACAAATACACCAATGGCCTTGGACGGCGTATGTCTCAAGTACTCGGCGCAGGGAAAGTGTTTGGGCTATCATGCTGTGGTCATTACTGGCTATAGAAAAGTGTGCAAAGGTACCGGGACTTCCGAGAAGTGTAGAGATGTTTTTAGAGTTCAAAATTCTTGGGGAAAAGATTGGCAAAAGGAATTTGATGATGGTTGGGTCGATGCAAAGGAGCTATTGTCTGCCCCTTTGCGCGAGCCCTCGAATATGAAGGGGATGTTGTCTTGGTATTCTTGATCTGAATAGACTTTGAAGGGTAGCTGCAATGTTTATTAAATGCATCATTCTTACGGGTACTGTTTGCTTGTGGACATCCGCTCAAGCAGCATCTTCCGTTGGGTTCACCACGTTAGACTCGTCGTTTGAAGTAGATGGCAGTCCGATTGTTGTTTCAAACATGCCCAAGATTAAGTCCCAGGATTCCATTCCCGCCTGTGCGGGATTTAGTTCGGCCACGGTTGCACAGTTTTATATCTGCAAAAACAGTAAGCCGCCAATTCAAGATTGTTCAGGATTAGATAGTTCTCGCGAAGTTTCACCCTTGAATATGATTGCGTGGATGCACACGAATAAGGGGATTGGAGTTCAGGAGCAAAGAAATCACAACAATATCCAATTGTATCATGAAAAGTCATCGGCAACGTTAGCATTGCAAAATGCCGCAAACGCGTCCCTATTTTACGCAGACTCTTGCTTTCCAATGGATCACCTAGTTAACGAGCTGGGGGACTATAATTTTGATAAAGTAGAAGGGATTTTTAACAAGATTGAGAAAGAATACAGAAAGTACACTACAGAGGGTAGTCTCTGTGAATCTTGTTTAGTAAAAGCAACATCCGAGCTCGGAATATCTGCTTCGATATTAGATCTTAAAGAAGCATTACCTAAAAAAGGCGACGACACCACTTTCGGTGAATACCTATTTAAAATAACTCTGGATAAGTGCCACGATTTTGTGGGAAAGAGAATTCGGCCGAAGCCGACTTTTGGAATGTTCCCGAGTGAAAAAAGCGACATAAAGTACGAGAAACTGATCGACAAGGTGAAGTCGGTCTTATCGACGGGCATGCCTCTGGCAGCTGGCGGAATTTGTATAGAAAAAATCGGCAAAAATTGTAAGACGACTCACTCGGTGACTATTTCTGGATATCGTAAGGTTTGCAAAGGTTCCGGTAGCGCAAAGACCTGCCGTGATGTTGTAAAAGTTCAGAATTCATGGGGAAAAGACTGGCAGAAAGAATACGATGACGGCTGGGTCGACGCTAAGGAGCTTTTCTCGAATCAAATAGCAAACCCCGAGGTAATGAAAAACATGTTGGCCTGGTATTCTTGATCTGAATGGTCTTGAAAAGGTAGGACCTACACTTATGAACTATTTTATCTTTATATTAGCTCTTTGGTCTTGCCCGAGTTTCGCAGGTTTTGTAACGGTATCAAGTTCCTTCGTAACCTCCGGGCCACCAATAATAGTCGACAATATGCCAAGAGTTCGTTCTCAAGAATCACTTCCAATTTGTTCGGCCTATAGTGCGTCTTGTGTTGCTCAACGATATATTTGTAAAGTGAAAAACTTGAACTGCGCCAGCTTAGATCGGAAAGATGAAATTTCACCACTCAGCATGCTTGCCTGGATGCACACAAATAGGGGTGAGGGCGTGGCTGAGGCTAGAAATCATCGTAATATTCAGTTCTATACAAAGATTTCCAATGCTGCCACAGCATTGAAGAATGCATCGGGTAGCTTCTTATTTATGGGGGACTCCTGCTATCCCCTGGATCAGCTAGCTAATGACCTTAGTTCGAGCAGCGAGGACAAGCTCTCGGGGGCGTTAAGCACCATTCAGAAAGAGTACGATAGGTACCGCGCAACAACCACGGAAAAAACAGAAGGAAATATCTGTGAAGATTGCTTAGTGGGTGCCGTCCAAGAGTTAAATATTGCGTCAAATATCGAAGACCTGAAAAAAGCAATGCTACCAAAAAATAAAGAGGATACGTTTGGGGAGTTTCTATATCGACTGACGTTAGGCAAATGTCGAGACGTCGTGGGTATTAAAGTTAAGCCGTCGCCGAAATTTGATATGTTCCCCGAGAGTATGGAGTCAATTAGTCCTCCGCGAGGATCAGGAATGAATCCAGGGGATCTACGGAAGTTTAGGCTAGAAAAAGTCGTAAATAAATTGAAGGATGTGCTTAAAACTAAAAACCCACTGACTGTTGGCGGAATTTGTCTTCAATACGAAGGGCCAAAATGCGTAGTTACTCATTCCGTGGCAGTATCGGGCTACAGAAAAATGTGCAAAAAAGTGAATGGTATCGATCAATGTCGAGATGTCGTTAAAGTTCAAAACTCCTGGGGTGAGGATTGGCAAAAAAATCATGATGACGGGTGGGTTGATGCAGGGGAGCTGTTTAGTAATCAGCTTCGCGATCCGGAAGCACTACGAAATATGTTGGCTTGGTACTCTTGAGCTGAATTGATTTTGAAGGGGAGCTGCAATGTTTATTAAATACTTCATTCAAATAGGTACGCTTTGGTCGTGGACAATAAGAGTTTAAAGACGGTTGTGTGGATGTAGAAGAGTTGCTGTCTTAGAATATGAAGAATAAAGATAAATTGGCAAACATGCTTTCGTTGTACAACTAGTTCCTGAATACCTAAGGTTGCTGATCTCCGTGCCTTTTGGTGTTTAAAATGGTACTTGCGCTATAGCTCTGTTAGTTGTGCCAATTTGAAAATCCGAAAATTGATTTGGAGCCAAAAAATGAATAAAAATTTCGATAAAATGAGTCATGAAGATCTTTTAGGATATGGAAGTAATTGGAAGATCAGGGCGACCGAAGCTTTGGTTGATGCGCCTAACTTTCAAGCCGATCCAAAATGGATTTCTGATCGCTTGGATATTTCAATCGGATCAGCGGAGGAAAGCTTGGGCTGGCTAGTTGAAAAAGGTGTCTTATTGAAGGATGGCGACCGATACTATTCGGTCAATGATCGAACGCACATTGGTCCAGAAAGTCTAAATCGGCAAGAACTTTTTGATATGTACCAAAAAATGAAGTCCGATCTGAATGGTAAGGTTAAAAAGGAATCGGCCTTTTCGTTTAATATTACTTTGAGCGATCGAGAAATGATAAATGAATTTTACCAAAAATGGAAAGTCGCCATGGATGAGATAGGTCGGGAGAGCCAGTTGAAAGGCTGCAAAGATGTGTTCTTCATGGATATTTCCATTGCCCAGCTTAGTACGACGTTAGATAAAACAGATGAAAGTCTTTATGGTCAATTTTATCAAGCAGCACACGATATTAGAAGCCCGCTATCTGCTTTGAACTCAATCGCGCATATATTGCGTACCGAGATGGAAAACGAAGGACGGGCTGAGTTTATTCGAGAGGCAATTACGGGGGTTAACACCATTGCTGAAGAAATTTTGGATTTAAGACGGGCATATTCTTCGACGTCGGTGCCGACAATTTCCCTGTTGTTAAGTAGAATCGACGAGTCACTTAAGAGTGAGCAGCAAAATACAAAGGATGACATTTTTGAGGTCTACTCAAAGGGCATTGATGTGAAAGTAGTTGGCCATGATCTTGGTCTGCTAAGAATTATTAGAAATCTCATTCAAAACTCCCGTGATGCAGGAGCGACTAAAATTTCTTATCAAAGCACAGTTTTGGAAGACAAAGTGATTTTCAAAATTTCCGATAACGGCAAAGGTATTTCTGGCGAAAATATAAATCTTGTCGGTAAGGAAGGATTTACGACAAAGTCGAACGGCAACGGCCTCGGGCTTTTCTACGCTATCCAGAAAATTGAATCTTGGGGTGGTAAACTCAAAATCCTACCTTTGGAAAAAGGATTGAGTATCGAAATTTATTTGAACATTGTGGCGAGCTGATTGCATGGTATAATTGTGGGTTTAAAAGATCCCTTTAGCCTCAGTCGAGCTTATAGAATAGAATTCTTGGCCAAACTGGAGTCTGAGTCCATTTTGGCCAAATAATTGAAATTAAATAGGTTTTCCGCGCGCGCAAGGTGTTGGAGTCGGATAACGATGCCGATTTTAAAAAGTCGGACTCTAACGATTCCGACTCCTTGTGGAGCATTACCTCATCTTCTGCATGCTTTGAATCTTCTCCCAACCGCCAGAGCGGTAGGATTTTTTCAGAGCATCAGAAACAGACGGTCGCATTTCTTCAATTCGTAATGAATCGACTTTGATTTCGTTGTTTGGTTGGGTAAAGCCGAACTTGATTTCTGATTGATCGCGACCTATGTAGATTATCTTGGTATCGTCACTAATGACATTTCGAGCGTCATCAAATCTTTGACCGAGCTCTGTTCTGTTAAGCATTTCCATGCCGGGGCCAGCACCTGAGCCGCTGCCGCCAGCCAGTGCCGAGGAGGAGATAATTAAAAGTAAGAATGAAGCTAAAATTGTTTTCATAAACTACCTTTCTCTCGATAGTCGGGAAAGCGAAAGTTCGAGGCCATAAACTTCGGTGCAGGTGCTATCGTTCAAACTGCTTGCGTTGAGGTCCGCCATTAACGCTGAAAATTTATTATAGAAGTTTCGTATGTTTTCTTTATTGGAAAGGACTATTCCATTAGCAAAGCAATCGCGAACACTTAGTCTCTCTGAAACCTGAGCCTTGATTTTAGAGTGTATTTGATAAAGATCGGACCGCTCCAGCTGTTCTTCATCCGCGAAACTAAAGACATCCTGGCTGGTATAGGTATCCCCACTCTTCACCAAAACTCCAATCCGAATCAACCCCTCAAGGGCGTCCTTCGCGACTTCGACAGAAATATTTAATCTGTCAGAAATCCACTTTGGATCGGCATTAAAGTCCTGCGCCTGGGAAAGAGCGTCGACCGCTCTCCATGTCCAGCTGCTGCAATAGTGTACTAGATCGCTGATTGAGATGTCGTTACTAGTTGTGGTTCCGCCAGCGGTAAAAGCATCTTGTTTCATGAATTTTTACCCTCGCTACTCAAATTACATACTGATGTTCGAAACAAGTTTTATCCCATGAACTCAAAAAATAATACTCACAATAAACATTGAAACAAAAACTTCATCCCTGTCGAAAAGATAAACAAACAGCATGTAGGTGAAGAACTTTTTGACGATCTTTGAAAAGCTTGATTGCGACCGCGAAAGTTCCCCATGCCGATAAAAGATATGGCATAAAGGACCTCCGCTGGAGGCCGAGCATGAGTTTAATTTTAGGTACCTTCTTTGAAGTTAAAGAGAATCGCCAATCCGCTATGGATATTATTTCTCAGGCCGCTCACGATATTCGCAGCCCCTTGTCGGCTCTTAATTTCTCTGTGCACGCACTTAAAACTAAAGGCCTTGGGGCCGACGGCATTGACCTCTTAAATCAAGCTATCAGTCGTATTAACAACATTGCCGAAGACATCCTCACCAAAAAGAAACAAACAGTCTCAAACAGCAGAGGCGTGGACCTTCACTCACTTTATTCAGACCTGCAGTCTGATTTTTCAGAGCGCAATAAAGTGGACGGAGTTCAGTACGCTATTCATGGAGACCATAGGCAAGGTCAGATCGTAGGGGATGAAGCGCAACTAAAGAGAGTTCTTAATAATTTGATGCAAAATTCAAAAGAAGCCTCGGCTTCGAAGATCGCAATAGAGATTGAAGAAAAGTGTGATTCCATTCTTATCAAAGTGATCGATAACGGAAACGGAATTTCACAGCAGGCCTTAGATAAAATAGGCCAAGACGGTTTTACAACAAAAGACTATGGCCATGGTTTAGGTTTGTATTCAGCTATACAACGCCTCCAATCTTGGGGAGGCTCGCTTGAAGTTTCTCAACTTGAAATGGGAACTCAGGTCTCTCTTAAACTTAATAAAGTCCACTAGGCGCCCCAAAAAAGCGCCCAGCAAAAAAAACGACTACCGACAAACCTCAGCCGGCATTTTCTCCAAAACAAACTGATCTCGTCCCAAAGTATTAATAGTCACAGGATCGATCTCCGAGTCGCCACAACCACCAGCAATAATGAAGGTCGCATTGGAAAGCTTTAGAGCTCCATCAGCCAAAAGTTCCAAGTCAACTCTACCACCATCGCACTCAATATAACAGCGCGCACTGGTGTCGCAAACGAGCTCAGAACGCAGTTGCTGACCATTATTCAAGGTCATATCAACATCCATCGTTTTTACTTTGTAAGAGGTGATGGAAAACTTCGCGATCATCTTTTGGATCGAAACTTTGCCGTTCATAGATCCCGCGATTTCAGCACCATAACAGGCTGTCGATCCAGAGGTCATGCCCGCAAAGACGCCAGAGGCAGCGAAAACATTTTGAGTCATCATTAGAGCCGAGATCAGAATCATTTTTTTCATACAAAAAACTCCATACTTTATTGAGCGAAATCGCAAAAACGTTTTTGATTATTAATTAAGGCAGTTCCACCAGCATCACCAGTGGCTTTAGTGAAAGTCGCAACGACTTCCGGGGATACAAAGTGAGTGACCTTCCCTTTGACGACAATGGAACCCTCATAGAC
>JBBKWD010000001.1:0-4042 GCA_037968775.1 Bdellovibrio sp. | reverse complement strand
TCAATGCGGTGGTCCTTAAAGAAATGACACCCGTGTGGCGTCGTCGCTTTTTAACTTGGGGAATGCTCATTGCCGTTTTTGGAATGCGTTTGGTGTTTCCAGTGCTAATAGTGACCTTTGCCGCCAACGTTTCACCTTGGGAGGCTTTGGTTTTAGCGGCCACCCGTCCCGATGATTATGCGAAGTTGATGCTCTCGGCCCATCTTCAAGTTGCCGCTTTTGGGGGAACCTTTTTGTTAATGGTGGCTCTTAAGTATTTTTACGATGGCAGCAAGCAGTTGCATTGGATTCCCTTTATTGAAAAGCCGACCGCCTTTTTGGGGAGTAAAGTGGAAGCCATTGAAGTGGCACTTTGCTTGGTGATGCTCGCTTTGATATCTCATTTTTTGCCGGGCGAAGACGCCTTATCATTTCTGATGGCGGGTATGGCCGGGCTCATCACCTATGTGATTGTTGATGGTATCGGCTCTTGGCTAGAGGCTTCGGATGAAACCATGCATGACGTTCATCGCGCAAGTGCCGGGATGTTTCTTTATTTAGAAGTCTTAGACGCATCATTCAGTTTCGATGGTGTTGTTGGGGCTTTTGCGATCACGCATAATTTATTTATTATAATGATCGGACTGAGTATCGGGGCTTTCTTTGTCAGAAGTTTGACGATCTTGTTTGTCGAAAAAGAGGCCTTGAAGCAATTTGCCTTTTTAGAGCATGGTGCCTTTTATGCCATCGGTATTTTGGCGGCCATTATGCTGGTCGACCCATTTTTACATATTCCAGAATGGGTGACGGGCTTGTTGGGCGGTCTGGTGATCGTTATTTCATTCCTATGGTCTTTGTGGCGGGCACCCAGAGAACTTGCAAACTAGAAGCTATTAAAATAATCAAGGCTCCTGCCAATTGCAGCGGGAGCAGTCTTTCACTCAAAAGTAAAAAACCGAAAAGGGCAGCAAAAGGTGATTCCAAAAGGAACAACATGCTGGCCGTTGCATCAGACAAAATTCTTTGACTGCGAATTTGTAAATAAAAGGCAATGACACTGGAGGCGACACCGAGGCTGAACAGTCCCACCACGGGTTTCCACGAATCCGTCATAAAAGTCAGTGAATTCTGCGTTAACAACCAAGGTGCTGAAAGCGCGAGTGCCCAGAAAGATTGAAAATTATTAAAGCGAAATGCATTGCCAATCTTGTGGGTCACTTTGCCGATATAGATGATATGAAAGGCAGCAAAAACAGCACAACCCAGTGTCCAAATATCGCCGACATTTATTTTTTGCAGCTCGATGTTCACTAGAAAGGCGGTGCCAATCAAGGCGACGCCGGCCAAGAGATAGCTTTTCCAGTGGGATGAGTTTTTAAAAAACCAGGTGTTGAACAGAGGAACTAAGACCACATAGAGGCTTGTGATAAAGCCACTTTTTGTGGCGGTCGTATACTGCAGGCCAATTGTTTGCAGTAACAACATGCCTCCCAGAAAAACTCCAGCAGGCAGGGCGCGAAAGAAATCCGCTCGGGCTGTGGCAAGCCGAGGGCCGCGAACAACCAAGTACATGACTTCGCCGACCAGGGTCGCAATAATAAAACGATACACCATCGTTTCCACGGCCGTGTACGCCGTGAGTGCCCATACGGCCGCGACAAAGCCGAAGCCCCATAGGCAAGCTGCGAACAAAAGTTCGAGGACTGCTTGGTTTTTAGTCAAAGGCTTCGGACCAGATTTTAGACTTATCAATGCCGTCGATTTCAAGTAATTGGTGTTTAACCTCTTTGATCATTCCACCATTTCCACACATATAGAAAGTGCTCGGAATGTTTTTATAATCAAAGTCCGACAAGAAGTTTTGCACATAACCTTTTTTGCCCGTCCAACTGTCTTGAGGTCGGCTTAAAACAAATTCATATTTAAAATTAGGGAGCTCTTGAACGAGGGCATCCAACTCGGGCTTGTAGTACATATCTTTTTCAGTGCGAACACCAAAGAGCATGCGATAGCGAAGATTGGGATACTGATCTTTTTTGGAAAGCAGGTAACAAATGTGCTGTGAAAGACCGGTTCCGGTGTTGAGGAAAATAATCTGTTCGGTCGGAGGCTCTTGGAAGAATACTTTTCCAAAGGGACCGGTGAAATTTAAAATCTCATCGCCCTTCAAACCCCATACGAAAGTCGATGCAATTCCATTTTCTACCCATTTAAAAAGAAGGCGAAATCCATTCTTTATTCGGTCATCGGAGGCGATGGAATAGGCACGCAAAATCGGTTTTGCCTCGCCTTGAGGGACCTGTAACATAACGAATTGACCTGCGCGAAAATTGAATTCACTCGCTCCTTCGGCCTTTAGAACGAGTTCACGTACATTTGGGGTGTGATCAATAATTTCTTGGACTCGAAGGTGGTGGACGGCGCGCGCGGCAGACATGGAGCTCCTTATGTTCAAATAGGTTCTTTCATAGTCCGAAAATGCTAGACAGTCCAATATTTTAGCTTGAGAGGAGAGCCGCTATTAAATAAACTTTAAGCACAGCTAAAGAGGTAACTAGTGAATATTGCGCAACATTTGATTTTGGTCTTAGCCGTTTTAAGCGGGTCTTTTGTAAACGCGCAAACTAACGAAACGCCTAGTTCGGAGCCTGTCGTCACGACGCAGCAGCCGGTGCAGGAAGCAGAACAACAGGTGCCAGTCGAGCCGAAAGTAGCCGTCCCGACTCCTCCCGAATCAGATTCTACAGATGTTCAAGAACCGACAGAAGATGTTCCGGCTCCCAAAACCTCACTCTTAAAAACAGCCTCGAATCAAGATTTTAACAAGGCACTTTATTTCGATCAGGTCGATAACGGCGTGATCTTGCCTCCGATAGAAATTGACTATGAGTTTTCAAGGGACGGTAAGTCTTTGAGAATGGGAAATGCCGTTTTAAATGAGAAAAACTTTTTCTTCGCACTCATGCCTTTAGGGAAAACTCATCCTCAGCTAGGGCAAGTCATTAGTGGAAATGACTCTCGAACTTATGCACTGGTTATGGCTTGGCCCGAGAAACTAATGAATCACGGAACCTTGGAAATGATTTCTCGCACGGGAACGGTGCTGTGGAGTTACGCATTTACTGAGGAAGACCGATCCGCTTGGCAAGATAAGCTTTCGGGCTGGCGATCTGACTTGATAAAGCGAGGAGTTCCAGCCGGAACGATGGTTCGTAATGGAGTATTCGGAACACAATTCGCCATTCTTGATATTAAGTCAAAAAATGCTCCCTTCTGGGGACAGAAAGATTCTTTTCGTTTTTGTTTAAGTCAAACTGACGGCCGTAATCAATCCAAGCTCTGCTCTCAGCGCTATGGAACGAAATCGACAGGCAACCAGGTTGTAATGGGACGAATGCGCTCAGATATTGTGGCGCCACGGGTATTGGTGCAAAATGAAGAAGCAGGGCTGAAGAATGCGATACCAGTGAATGATGATGTTCCAGCCTCTTTCTATGCTGAATTGGCTTCGGGTGAGTCTTATGAGTTTATATCTGTTCCTCCAAAATTGGAGCTTATGGATATCACCGACACAAAAAATCCTCGTCTGTTACGAGTCGTAGGTTATGATACTCGGCCATTGGGTAAATCTGTGGTCTTAAATCCTGACCAATACAGCTCGCTGACGCGGGCTTTAGGTTTCGAGTCTACCATAGGAGACGGCCGAAAATTTTGGGCTTCAGCTATTCGTAGTACAAATCCGCGCCTCTTTTTTCCAGGAAAAGGTGGAGGAATCTTTAGGCAGCGTTTTGAGTTGTCGGAAATTCCCCGCAAGCAATCACGCGTGTACCTGAGCAAGAGAACGCCCACGGGTACTTACTCAAGCGAAATTAAACTTTTCGGCAGAAAGCAGCCGGTGTCCAAAGTGACGTCGGAGCAAAACTCTGTGGAGGTGGATTCTGAAGATCCAGCTCAGTTTATGTGGAGATTCCGCGCCAATGAGCGCGGGGAGATCAATCGATCTTATTTGAACGTGGAAATGGGTGGAAAAAGTTATCGCTCTTATTTGGAGCTGTATAAGGGG